>CAYNHK010000001.1:0-69444 GCA_964396875.1 uncultured Acidobacteriota bacterium
CGCGGCATCCAGTCGCCCGCGGACCAGGTCGGCTGCTTCGTGGGCCAGATCGCGCAGGGAGAGCTCTTCGGGCGGATTGACGATCCGACCGATGCGCGAGAGTTCGAGCAGTTCGTCGAGCAGGCGGCGCATGCGTCCGGCTGCCCTCTGAATCCTGGCGACGTCGTCGGCGAAGAGCGCCATGTTCCCGGCCTGCGCGTGTTTCTCGAGCAGGCCCACAAAGGTCCCGATAGTGATGAGCGGGCTCTTGAGATCGTGGGAAACCGTGTAGCTGAAGCGTTCGAGCTCTGCATTCTTGGCGGACAGATCGGCGATGAGGCGCTCTCGTTCGGCCTCCCGCTCGACCAGGGAGGTGGCGAGGCGATCCTTCTCGCGGATCGTTTCCAGCAGTTCGGCGGTGCGCGCGGTGACCTGAAGGCGCAAGGAGGCGTTCCAGAGGCGGGCGCCCGCGTAACCGAACCCGCCGACCACGAGGGCCGCGACCAGTGCGCCGGCGACGAAGGTCCAGGGCGACGGCGTCGCTCGAGCGGAGAGATGCTTCTCGACGAGCCGGCTGTACTCACCGCTGTCCTTCAGCCTCTGGAGGGCCGGCGCGATCCACGCGGCTTCCGGCCCTCGACCCTTGGCCGCAGCGAACTGGTACGACGCGGCCCGGATGGGGACTTCCACCGCCTCGGGCATGCCCTCATTGTTGAGGGCGGTCCGCAGGACCAGTGAGTTGCCCACGACCGCGGTGGCCACTCTTCGCCTCATGAGGCGGGCGGCTTCGAGATGGCTTGGCGCCACCTCGAGTCTGGGCCGTTGGGTCTCGGGCAGCGCCATCAGCATTTCGTGGACGATGCTGTTGCGCTGCAGCGCCACGGTCTCGGTCCCAAGCTCGGCGATCTGGCTGGGGTAGCGGTCGCGCCCGGGAGGGAAAAACGCAGCCTGGCGGAGCGTCCAGATCTCGACGAGGAAGTCGAAATCGACGGTGCGCGACTCCGCGTAGCCGAGAGTGATGACGTCGATTTCGCGCCGGCCCACCGCCTCGAGGATCTGGCTCCAGATACCCAGTCGGAACTCGGGCGTGCGCCCGCCTTCACGGGCCAGGGCGCGGAAGAGTTCGACGTTGAAGCCCTGCGGCTGGCCGCGGTCATCGAGGTACTCGAAGGGAGGCGAGCCCTGATTACCACCGTAGACGACGATGGGGCGCTCGGGGAGGGGCGTTCCATCCTGAGCGGCAGCGCTCCAGGGCAGGCACAAGATCGCGCAGAAAACGAACCGAAGTCGCGACGTCAGGAACATGGATCGCGCAGTCTAGAGCAGCGGGGATCGCCAGTTGGGGTGAGGCACGGCCGAGCACGCCCACGGTCACGAGGTACGTTTACGACACGTCGCGCAGTGAGTGAGCCGGTCACGTCGGTTGCTACGCATCGTGCGTGAGAGCGCGGGACTCCACGCGCAGGGGCACGCGCCGTCCATCCGGGTGAGGACGGCGCTTGGGCCGTGCCTTTGGGAAGGAGTCCCGCCTTGAATCTCACGCCCGATGAAGCAACCGACGCGCCCGCCTCACCCTCCGCAGATCAGCCACCGCTGCTCGACCACGAACGCCTCGACTGTTTCCACGTCGCGATCGAGTTCGCGGCGATGGTCCCCGCGTTGACGAAGGACGCCCGTCCCGCTTTGCGCGATCAGATCGAGCGCGCCTCCTCTTCAGTCGCGCTGACTCTGGCCGAAGGTTGCGCGCGCAGAACCAGGCGCGATCGCCATCACTTTTTCTCCATCGCTCAAGGGTCGGCTATGGAGTGCGCTGCCGCCCTCGACATTCTTCGCGTGACTGGCTGCCTCTGTGCCGCCGACGCTATCCGCGCGAAGCACAAACTCACGCGCATCGTGCAGATGCTCATCGGCCTTCGCCGCCGTTGACGCGGCGTTGCCCGGGGGATCGCCAGTTGGGGTGACCCGAGTTTGAATGCGGTACGCTTCCCACGATGACCTTCGAACTGGTTCCCGAGAACATCGCGTCCTTCAACCGGCCCGACCTCCCAACGCTTGAACGCGACTACGGACATCTCGGGCAGCAGTTGGCGCGCCGGGGCGTGGACATCGAAACCCTGACTCAAAGGGCCGCGGCTTTTCGCGTGGCCGTGCCTTCCTGGGGAGTGGGAACCGGAGGCACGCGCTTCGCGCGCTTCCCCGGGCCCGGTGAGCCTCGCAACATCTTCGAGAAAGTCGAAGACTGCGAGGTCATCTTCAAGCTCACCCGCTCGACGCCGGGGATCTCCCTTCACATCCCGTGGGACAAGCCCGAGAAGGCGGCGGACCTGCGCTCCTTCGCTTCGGATCGCGGGCTCTTCATCGACTCGATGAACTCGAACACCTTCCAGGATCAGGCCGAGCAGCGCCACTCCTACAAGTTCGGCAGCCTCACCCACACCGATGCCGCCGTCCGCGCCCAGGCGGTCGAGCACAACATCGAGTGCATCGACCTCGGCGTGAAGCTCGGCGCCCGCTCGCACACGGTCTGGATCGGGGATGGAGGCAATTTCCCCGGACAGATGCACACGCGGAAGACGCTCGACCGGTACCTCGAGAGCATGCGCCGGATCTACCAGGCGCTGCCGGACAACTTCAGGATGTTCATCGAGCACAAGCTCTACGAGCCCGCGTTCTATTCGACGGTGATCAACGACTGGGGCGTGAGCTACTACTGTGTCCGCGAACTCGGGGACAAGGCGTTCTCGCTGGTCGACCTGGGCCATCACGCGCCCAACGTCAACATCGAGATGATCGTGGCGCGCCTGATCCAGTTCGGGAAACTCGCCGGCTTCCACTTCAACGACTCAAAGTACGGCGACGACGACCTCGACGCGGGCTCGATCAAGCCCTTCCAGCTCTTCCTCGTCTTCAACGAACTGGTGGACGCCGAACTCGAGGGCGTGCCCGGCTTCGACCCGGCCTACATGCTCGATCAGTCGCATAACGTCACTGATCCCATTGAATCGCTCATGACCTCCGCGGTCGAAGTGGTTCGCGCGTATGTCCAGGCTCACATCGTGGACCGTGCCCAACTCGCCGAGCACCAGGAGAAGAACGACGCCCTCATGGCTCTCGGCACGCTGAAACGCGCGTTTCAGACGGATGTAGAGCCGATACTCGCCATGGCTCGCCATCGCGCCGGAGGGGCGATCGACCCGGTCGGCATGTACCGGGCCAGCGGGTATCGCGCGCGGGCCGCGCAGATGCGGCCGGCATCGGGACGCGGCGGATCCGGGATCGTCTAGAACGGCTTGACCGCCACAGCGCCGCTTCACATCGCGATCGACCTTGGCGCGGGCAGCGGCCGGGTGATGGTCGGGGGCATCGATGAAAGCGGCCTGAGCCTGCGCGAGGCGCATCGCTTTCACTACGAGCCGCGGAAGGTCTCGGGCCACCTGCGGTGGGACTTCGCGGCGTTGCTTGGCGGTATCAAGGAGGGTCTGCGGCGAGCGCCTTCCATCGCGGAATCCATGGGTGGGCGACTCGTTTCCGTGGGGGTCGACTCCTGGGGCGTGGACTACGGCCTTCTCGACGCGGACTATCGCCTGATCGAGGATCCGATCTCTTACCGCGATGCGCGGACCGAAGGCGTGATGGACGAGGTTGGTGCCCGCCTCGGGCGTGAAGAGATCTTCGCGCGCACTGGAATTCAGTTCCTCCCCTTCAACACGCTGTATCAACTTGTCGCCCACCGGCGCGACGGGCTGCCTGCCGCGGCCGTGCGCCTGCTGATGATCCCCGATCTGTGCCACCACATGTTGTGCGGATCCATCTCGGGTGAGCACACGAACGCCTCGACGACTCAACTGCTCGGTATCGGAGACGGGAAGTGGAGTGCGGTGTTGTGTGATCGTCTCGGAATCCCTGCGGGCCTGCTCCCCGAAGTTGTTCCGGCGGGAAGCTCCCTTGGAACTCTGCGCCCGGAGCTCCAGTCCGAACTGAACCTGCCCGGGTTCCCTGAGCCTGCCGAAGGGCTGCGCGTGGTCGCGCCCGCCACCCACGACACGGGAAGCGCCGTGATCGGGACGCCGCTCGGCGCGGGTTGGGCCTATGTCTCGTCGGGCACGTGGTCGCTCGTGGGGGTCGAGCGAAAGATGCCGCTCGTCGATGCCGCTACGGCTCGCGCCAACTTCACGAACGAGGGTGGGGCGTTCGGTACGGTTCGTCTGCTCAAGAACGTCATGGGTCTGTGGCTGTTGGAGCGGTGCCGCCGCGAATGGGAGGAGGCGGGAATTGGTCTGGGCCTTCCTGATCTGCTGGCTCGGGTGGAAGCCGTCGAGGGCTTTGCGGGTTTCGTCTTTCCAGACGACCCGCGTTTCCTCAATCCGCCGAACATGGCCAGCGCGATTCGTACCGCGATGGCCGAGACGCGCCAGTCGCCGCCTGCGGATCCGGTGCTTCTCGCGAAGGTGATCCTCGACTCGCTGGCCTTGCGCTACGCCTCGGTCCTGGCCACCATCGAGACCCTCACGGGCGAGAGTGTGCCCGGGATTCACATCGTCGGGGGCGGATCTCAGAATGACTACTTGAATCAGGCGACAGCTGACGCTGCGGCCCGTCCGGTGCTCGCCGGCCCCGTCGAAGCCACTGGTCTCGGCAACGTCCTGGTGCAGGCGATCGGCTGCGGCGAGATTCCTTCGCTCGAGCGCGGCCGCGAGATTCTGCGAAACGGAGTTTCGCCGCGACGGTTCGAGCCGCGACGCACGGCCGCCTGGGTGGACACCGCAGTTCGCTATCGCGAGATCGAAGCCTGCGCGGCTCGCAGCCGGTCGCTTCGACAGGATCCGTAACGGACATCGCTCAGCGACCATTCTCGCGCTCCCGGTGGCTGAGTCCATCGAGCGCCATTCGGTCGAAGCCACCGGCCGTGCGGCGGTCGCTTCGACAGGATCGCAGCACGGACCTCGCTCAGCGACCACCTGCTATTTTCGGTAGAACTGGGTCGAGCTGTCGTTGATCTCGATGCGGTGGCGTTTGATGAGGTCGATGATCTCGCCGCCCGCCATCAAAGTCGGCCCGTAACCGTGGGCCGCGAAAACGTGGGTGGGACGGTAGTAATAGAACGCGGGATCAAAGGCCATGCCCGTGCCCACGCACGTGCCTTCGACCTGACCGAGCGCGTTCACCTTGGTCGAGACCGCGTGCCAGCCGAGAAGCGCCATAGGGCCGTACGCGAGAGGATCGAGCCAGCCCTTGTTGACGCCGTGGGCGATCGCGTAAGTGAACATCGCGGTGGCCGAGGTCTCGAGGTACGAGTCGTTGCGATTCAGGAGCTGGTGCCAGAAGCCCATGCCGCCCTGCACCCGCGCGAGACCGGCGGCGTGTGCGCGGAAGATCTCCAGCACCGCGGGTCGGCCGGGATGGTCGGCGGGAAGGACATCGAGCAGTTCCGACATCGCGATGATGGCCCAGCCGTTGGCCCGGGCCCAGTGGATCTGCGGATGCGGCTCCATGCCCTGGACCCAGCCATGCATGAAGAGCCCGAGTTCCTTGTTGAACATGCGGGCGGCGTACTGCTTGACCTGGTTCACCGAGTCGTCGAAGTACTTCACGTCTCCGGTCAGCACCCCCATCTGCGAAAGCGCGGGGACGCCCATGTAGAGGTCGTCGAGCCACAGCGTGTTGGGCTGCGGCCGGTTTCGCGCGAGGGTTCCGTCGGTCAGCCGGAACTCTTTCGTGGCGACCCAGGTGAGGTAGTTGTCGATCCACGGCCGCAGATCGGGAACGAGGTTCGCGCGCGTGGCCTTGATCATGGCCGCGGCCATGGCTCCCGAATCGTCGAGAGCGGCTGGGCGCAGCAGTTGCCGGATGGCCCCGAGACTTCTCGACTCGGCGCCTGAGAGGTGCTGCGCCTGATACCTGCGCGCCCAGGCGTCCACGACTTTGAGGTGCGAGGCCACGTATGCCGCGTAACGGGGGTCGCCCGTCGCCTCTCCCGCGCGCAACATGCCTGAATACGTGACGCCCCACTCATAGCTGGTGAGCCGGAAGGCGCCGCGCTTCGGCTCAACCCGGCCCGGAGCCTCCGGTCCGGCGACATCCTGGCCGGTCGCGACATCGAACCATCCGGTTGGCGTGCTCGAATCGACGAAGCCGTAAACGCGGTTCAGCACTTCGGCGACCGCCTCGGGCGTGGTCGGTCCGTACGGAACCTTGTAGTCCGGCTTCATTTCGTGAAGCGGCGTCGTCACGTCGTTGCGTGGCGCCTGCCCCTGAGCGATCGCGGCCGATCCCCTTGCAAAGAGCAGGCCCACGGTCACGGCGGCGAACAGCACTCGTGGTGATCTCATCATGTCTTCCTCGGGCTTTTTGTGTGGTTCGCAAGCGTACACTAGGCCCTAAACCAATGGAGACTAACCAGTTCTGGCGATTCGCCCGTCACCCTCGGGCCGCGGTGATTTGCCTCGCCGGGGTCGTCGCGACCGCTCAGCCGATCGACCGTCAGGCTCTCGTCACGAGGCATAATCCGGTGGTTCGCACGGTTGATGTCGACTCGCCACTTTCCGTTGGAAACGGTCGCTTCGCATTCACCGCGGACGCGACGGGCGTGCAGACACTCGCCGCGCACTATCACCGCCACGGCGTTCCTACCGAAACCCTGGCCCGATGGGCCTGGCATACCGAGGCGAACCCGGCGGGATACAAGCTCGAGGACGCCAACCGCCCTTTCACTCTGGCCGATGGCCGGGTCGTGGGTTATCCCACGAGCGGTTCGAGCCCGGCCGGGCTTTGGCTGCGCCGCAATCCTCACGATCTCCCGATCGGTCAACTCTGGTTCGAGACGGACCAAAAGGAGCCCCTCGGTCCAGACGACATCCAGGCGCCGGAGCAGCGGCTCGATCTGTGGCGGGGCGTGATCACCAGCCGCTTCATGATCGGCGGCGTTCCGGTGGAGGTCACCACGGCGTGCCATCCGACTCTCGATCAGGTCGCGGTGCGCGTCGACTCGGATCTCATCGCCTCTGGAAAACTGCGGGTGAGGCTCGGTTTTCCGCGCGGACATGATCTCGAGGTGAAGAACACGCCGGCCCTTGACTGGAGCGGACCCGAGAAGCACCAGACCACGGTCGTCTTCCGAAGTCCCAACCGCGTGGAACTCGAAAGACGCATCGACGAGACCCGGTATTTCGTTACTACGGCCTGGGAGGGCCGGGCCAGGTTCTCCGAGGTCTCAGCCCATCACTATCGGATCGACGGGCGTGGGGATCGCCGATCGCTGGCCTTCACGGTGGGCTTCGCCCAGATCCTCTCCAAGGCTCCCGCGCCGACGGTCGACGAGACGCTCGCCGCGGCCGCCGCGCACTGGTCATCGTTCTGGCGGCGAGGTGGGGCCGTGGACTTCAGCGGAAGCAAGGACCCCCGAGCCGCGGTTCTCGAGCGCCGCGTGGTGCTTTCGCAGTACCTGACCGCGATTCAGATCGGCGGCGACTTTCCCCCGCAGGAGAGCGGTCTCACCGCGAGCACCTGGTACGGCAAACACCATACAGAGATGATGTGGTGGCACACCGCCCACTTCTCGTTGTGGGGAAGAGACGACCGTCTCGCGACCCTTCTCGACTGGTATGTGCGTCGCCTTCCCCTGGCGCGCGAGATCGCGAAGAGTCGTGGCCTGCGCGGCGCGCGCTGGCCCAAGATGATCGGTCCCGAGGGGCGCGAGAGCCCCGGCGGCAATCCGCTCATCGTCTGGAATCAGCCCCATCCCGTCTATCTCGCCGAGCTGCTCTACCGTGCGGACAAGGACCCTCAGACTCTCGCCCGGTACCGCGACCTGGTCTTCGAGACCGCCGATGGCCTCGCGTCCATGGTTCATCTCGATCCCAAACGCGGCGAGTACGTTCTTGGGCCGCCGCTGTGGATCGCGCAGGAGATCTACGACCAGGCAAAGAGCCAGAACCCGTCGTTCGAACTGTCATATTGGCGGTTCGCTTTGCGCACGGCGCAGATGTGGCGGGAGCGGCTCTCTCTACCGCGTTCGCCGGAGTGGGACGATGTCTTGAAGCGTCTGTCGCCCCTGCCGGTGAAGGACGGTCGCTATGTCGCGCTCGAATCGCATCCGGATACGTTCGATAACGTCGACAGCCGGCACGATCATCCGACCATGCTCGCTCCACTCGGTTTGCTCCCCGGCGATGCCGTCGATCGGAAGACCATGGAGCGCACGCTCGATGCCGTGCTCTCGATGTGGGACTGGGAGACGAAGATCTGGGGATGGGACTACCCGATGATCGCCATGACGGCAGCGCGCCTCGGCCGCCCCGAGGTGGCTCTCGAAATCCTTCTGCGGGATGGGCCGAACAATCGGTACCTTCCAAACGGGCATTGCCCGCAGCGCAGTGACGAAGCGGCGGTAAAGAATCCCGCACCCGGCGCGCGCAAGCGCGAGATCGCGGTCTATCTGCCGGCGAACGGCTCGTTGCTCTCGGCGGTGGCGCTGATGGTCGCGGGTTGGGATGGCGCCGCGCAAACCCATCCGGGTTTTCCGAAGGATGGAACCTGGAAGGTCCGGGCTGAAGGACTGAGGCCGCTGCCCTAGGGGCAGCCAACACGAAGGACGAGGGACGATGAGGCTTCATGCGATAGCCGTTCTGCTTGCGCTGGCTGCGTCCGGCGCGCGCGCCGAAAGTACGCGGATCGTGACGCCGCTCGACACCGAATGGCGCTTCCTTCGCGGTCACGCGACCGGCGCCGAAGGCCGCGGTTTCAACGATTCGAGCTGGCGCGTCGTCGACGTTCCCCACGACTGGAGCATTGAAGGGCCCTACGACCAGGCGGCGCCGAGCGGCCGCGGCGGCGGGTACCTTCCTTCGGGCGTGAGCTGGTATCGGAAGGCCTTCACCCTTCCTGAATCCCAGCGAGGCCGGCGCGTCCATGTCGAGTTCGACGGTGTCATGGCGGGCGCGCGCGTGTGGGTCAACGGCCGACACCTCGGCCATCGGCCGAACGGCTATATCAGCTTCAGGTACGACATCACCGACGTGCTTCGCTTCGGCGTGGGCGATGCCGGGAAGAACGTGATCTCCGTCCGCACCGATACCACGCTCCAGCCGGCCTCACGCTGGTACACCGGCCAGGGCATCTACCGGAAAGCGCGCCTTGTCTCCACCGATCCCGTTCACGTCGCCCCATGGGGCCTGTATGTGACGACTCCCGAGGCCGCCGTAGAGCGAGCCGTCATTCGGGTGCAGACCGAGGTCGTGAACGCATCGAACACACCGCGTCAGGTGATTGTGCGGCTAGCCCTACTCGATCCGGCTGGCCGCGAGGTCGCGACGCAGGAGGCGCCGACGCAGACGATCGAGCCCGCGGAGCGTGCGACACTCACGCAGGACCTCAAACTCGATTCGCCGAAACGCTGGGATCTCGAGAACCCTCATCTATATCGCGCGGTGGCTCGCGTGGTGGCGGACGGCGCCGTAGTGGACGATGTCACGACGACGTTCGGCATCCGCGACGCTCGCTTCGAGCCCGCCACGGGCTTCTGGCTGAACGGAAAGAACTTCAAGGTGCTGGGCGTGAATCTTCATCACGACGGTGGCGCGGTTGGAGCGGCGGTTCCCCTGGCCGTGTGGGAGCGACGGCTCAGGAATCTGAAGCAGCTTGGCGTCAATGCGATTCGGACCGCCCACAATCCGCCTTCCCCGGACTTCCTCGATCTGACCGATCGTCTCGGCTTTCTCGTCATGGACGAAGTGTGGGACGCGTGGACGGTGGGGAAGCAACACGCGAACTACGGCGTTCACATGATCTTCAGGGAATGGTGGGAAGCCGACACGCGCGACACCGTGCTGCGCGACCGAAATCATCCGAGCATCGTTCTCTACAGCACCGGCAATGAGATTCACGACACGCCGTTCCCGGATGTCGCCAAGCCGGTTCTGAAAGGCCTGATCGACGTCTTCCACAAGCACGATCCCTCGCGGCCGGTCACTCAGGGGTTGTTCCGTCCCAACATCAGCAAGGACTATCACAACGGCCTCGCCGACATGCTCGATGTGGTCGGTCAGAACTACCGTGAGAACGAACTCATCGCGGCGTATCACCAGAAGCCGACGCGGAAGGTGATCGGCACGGAGAACCGACACGAACGCGACGCGTGGCTCCCGGTTCGCGACAACGCGTTTTACGCCGGCCAGTTTCTCTGGCCCGGCATCGACTACCTGGGCGAAGAAGACTGGCCGCGCACCACGTTCGTGCGCGGGCTTCTCGACCGCACGGGCGAGCCGCGGGCCGCGGGATATCAGAGGCAGAGCTGGTGGTCCACGACGCCTATGGTTCGCGCGTACCGTCGTCTCGCTCCACCACCCCGACCCGAGATCGATCCCGGCTACGATCCCGTCGCCCCGCCCCCACCTCCGCCCGCTCCGATCCTCATGTCCGACTGGACGCCGCCGGATCTCAGTCCCCACAGCGAAGACGTCGAGGTCTACAGCAACGCGGATGAAGTGGAACTGCGGCTCAATGGACGTTCGGTGGGCCGCCTCCCCAAGCCCGCGGATGACGCTCCACGCATCTTCAAAGTCCCCTTCGCGAAGGGCGTTCTTGCGGCGGTGGCGAAAAACAAGGGCAAAGTTGTCGCGACCCATGAACTTCGGACCGCCGGACCCGCGTCTCGCATCGTCTTGAAGGTCGATCGGGCGAGCGTCACCCCGGTGTGGGACGACCTGGCTCACATCACCGCGGAGATCGTCGACGAACAGGGGGTGGTGGCGCCGGGTGCGTCGGCGGAGATCACCTTCACGGTGTCGGGGCCCGGCAAGGTCGTCGCGGTGGACAACGGCGATCCGCAGAGTCACGAGCCGTATCAGGCGACGAAGCGCAAGACGTTCCTGAGCCGCGTGCTCGCACTGGTCCGTGTCGGCGAGGCCTCGGGCCGTGTCACGGTGTCTGCGCAATCGCCAGGATTGGCGACGGGCACGGTTTCGTTCGACGCTGTGCCGGTCTCCCGATAGCATCGTTCCAGATGGCGATGCTCTCTGTTCGAGGCCTGTCCAAGTCCTTCGGCGGTGTTGCGGCCCTCAAGGATGTCTCGATCGAACTGGAGGCGGGGGAGATTCACGCACTTGTGGGTGAGAACGGAGCGGGGAAGTCGACGCTCATCAAGATCCTGAGCGGAGCTCATCATCGCGATGCGGGCACGATCACCATAGGCGCCGAGTCGGCGGACCGTCTCACGCCCCAGCGGGCCCGTGCACTGGGCATCGCCGTGATCTATCAGCAGCCGGCGCTTCTTCCCGACCTCTCGGTCGCGGAGAACATCGCGCAGGGCCTGGAGCCTCCCGCATTGCTGCGTCGGATCGACTGGGCCGGTCGTCGCCGCAAGGCCGCGGCGCTTCTGGCGCGTTTGGGTCTGAGCATCGATCCCGACATGCCCGCGAGCGCGCTCAGCATGCCCGAGAAACAGCTCGTCGAGATCGCCCGTGCGCTGGGTGAAGAGGCCCGCGTTCTCATCCTCGACGAACCCACGGCGTCGCTTTCGTCCACCGAAGTGGCGAGTCTTCTCGCCATCCTGCGCGAACTGCGGGCGCAGGGCCTCGCCATCGTGTACGTCTCCCACCGGCTCGAGGAGATCTTCGAGATCGCGGACCGCGTGACCATCCTGCGCGACGGCGCGGTCATCGAGACGCGGAAGACTTCGGAGCTGGATCGCGCCGGCCTCATTCGCCTGATGGTCGGCCGGGAGATGAACTCGGTCTTCCCGGAACGCAAGCTCCATCCGGGCGATTCCGCTGCCGTGGTTCTCGAAGCCCGCGCTCTCGGCTGCCGGGCCTCCGGGATTCACGACGTCTCCCTGACGCTGCGCGCGGGGGAGATCGTGGGCCTCTTCGGTCTCGTGCATTCAGGAAGGACCGAACTTGCGAGGATTCTCTTCGGCATCACGCCCGCAGATTCAGGGGAACTGCGGCTCGCGGGGAAGGGCATCGTCGTGGACTCGCCGCTCGGTGCGCGCGCCCAAGGGATCGCTTACGTGCCCGAAGACCGGAGGCAGCATGGGATCGTCGCGGCCATGCCGGTGTCGGCCAATTGCACGCTCTCGATCCTGGAGACGTTGCGCCGCGGTCTGCTGCTCGACCGCGCGCGGGAAGAAAGCATCGCCGCGTCCTACGTCAGCCGCCTGCAGATCAAGACCGCGTCCCTCCTGGCCGAGGCGGGCACGCTCTCCGGTGGCAACCAGCAGAAGGTGGCCCTCGCCCGATCTCTCGCCACCGAGCCGAAGGTGCTGATCCTCGACGAGCCCACGCAGGGTGTTGACGTCGGCGCGAAGGTGGAGATTCACGGCCTCGTGGCCGACCTTGCCGCGCGCGGTCTCGCCGTCCTGATGATCTCTTCCGAAGTCCCCGAGATTCTCGGAATGAGCGACCGCATCGCGGTGATGTGCGAGGGCACGATCGTGGCCAGCGTCGAGGCGGCGGACGCGACACCCGAACGCCTGCTTTCGCTCGCCCTCGGCCGTTCCGGTGTGGAGGCGCATGCGGTCTGAGAGATTCGGACGCGAGCTGGCGGCCATCGGCGCCCTCGGCCTTCTGCTGCTCGTGCTCGCGGCGGTGGCCCCGTCGTTCTTCGCGCTCTCGAACCTGCGCGACCTCGCGCTCGACAACGCGACCGTCCTGATCGCGGCCGTAGGCATGACCTGCGTGATCCTCACCCGCGAGATCGATATCTCGATCGGATCCCAGCTCGCGATCTCGGGCGTGGTCGCCGGCCTCCTCTTCAAAGAGGGCCTGCCCATGGCGGCAGTGGTTCCGATCGTCCTCGCGATCGGCGCGGTGCTCGGCGCGTTCAACGGTGCGCTGGTGGCCTGGGGGCTTCCCTCGATCGTGGTGACTCTTGCAACCATGACCGCGCTGCGCCAGGGCTTGCGCTGGTCGACCCAGGGTGAGGATGTGCTGGGGCTGAGTGGAGGGTTCCAGTGGTTCGGTCTCGGGCAGGAGACGGGCCGGGCCGTCATCATCGGGATCTCCCTCGTTGTCTTCTGCGTCGCGGCCTGGGCTCTTCGAAATCTCGCCGCGGGTCGGGCGCTCTACGCGGTGGGAACCGATGCCGAAGCCGCGCGTCTCCTCGGTATTCCGTCGCGGCAAGTGGTCTTCTCGGCGTTTCTGTTGCTTGGAGTCTTGACGGCGCTCGCGGGGATCCTGGCGGCGGTGCGGTTTCCGCAGGTCCAGACCGGCGCGGGCATGGGCTTCGAGCTGAAGGTGATCGCCGCGGTTGTGGTGGGCGGCGCTTCGGTGAGTGGAGGACGTGGGTCACTTCTCGGCACGCTCGCCGGCGTCGCCTTGCTCGGCACTCTGGGACCGGCGCTGACGTTCCTGAAAGTGAGCGCCTTCTGGGAGGAGGCGCTGCAGGGCGCGATCATCCTCATCGCGGTGGGTCTCGAAGGCATTCGGCATGCGCCTCAAGGGTCGCCCGCGCGTCCTCGCCGGTCTCACCCGGCGCCGAAGGCGGCATGACCTCGCTCAGGCGTCACGAAACCATCGTGCTCGGTCTTTGGATCGCCGAGGTGACGCTGTTCTCCGCCATCGGTCACAACTTCGCGACACCCGGGAACGCCCTCGAGGTTGCCCGCATCTCCACCGAGGTGGGCCTTCTCGCCATCGCCCTCACTCCGGTGATCGTGAGCGGCGGCATCGACCTGTCGGGCGGGTCGCTCATGGGTTTGTCCGCGGTGCTGTGCGGGATGTTGTGGCGCGATGCCGGGTTCTCCATCTGGACGAGCGCTCTGATCGCGATCGCGGCGGCGGGCGTGGGAGGTCTCCTGAACGGCGTTCTGATCGCGCGTCTGCATCTGGCCCCACTCATCGTCACTCTCGGGACCTACTCGCTGTTCCGCGGCCTGGCGAAGGGACTCACGGGCGGCGTCGAGACGTACACCGACTTCCCCAAAGAGTTCCTCTTTCTCGGTCAGGGATACCTCGGCGGCGTCGTCCCCGTACAGGTCCCGATCGTGATCGCTATCGCCGCCGCCTTCTGGATCCTGCTTCACCGAACCACCATCGGCCGAGCGATCCAGGCCATCGGTTTCTCACCCGACGCGGCAAGATACGCGGCGGTTCCCGTGGGTCGACGCCTGGGCCTCGCTTACCTGCTGTCGTCTCTCGCCGCCGGTCTCGCGGCAGTGCTTTACGTCGCGCGGGTCGGCCAGGCGAAGGCCGATGCCGGCACGTCGTACGAACTCATGGCCATCACGGCGGTGGTGCTCGGCGGCACGTCTATCTTCGGCGGCCGCGGAACCATTCACGGCACGCTCCTCGGCGTCCTCGCCATCGCTCCCCTGCAAAACGGCCTGCGTCTCGCTGACCTGCCTGTGGAGCTTGCCGGCATTCTGGCCGGCGTTCTGCTCATCGGATCGATCGCTCTCCCTCGTCTTCTCTCTCTAAGGAAATCTTCATGAAGCGGATCACACTCGGTCTTACCGTTGCGCTCATCGTCGGCTCTGTGGGTGGATGCCGTCAGTCGCCCAAAGAATTCACGGTCGCGATGATGCCCAAGAACAAGGGCAACCCGTACTTCGTGAGTTGCCGCAAGGGCGCCGAGGAAGCGGCGAAGGAATTGAACGTCAAGCTCCTCTGGGACGGGCCGACTGAGACCGACCCGGCGAAGCAGAATGAAGTGGTCGAGACCTGGATCACCCGCGGCGTCGACGTGATCGCAGCGAGCGTCGAGAACCGGGAGGGCCTCGCCACCGTGTTGCGCAAGGCTCGCGAGAAGGGAATCAAGGTGGTGACGTGGGACGCGGACACGGCGCCCGATGCGCGGGATCTGTTCGTCAACCAGGCGACGCCCGAAGGGATCGGCTTCACCCTGGCCGACCGCGCCGCCGAACTTCTGGGCGGCAAGGGCGAGTTCGCGATCATCACCGCGTCGCTCACCGCGGCCAATCAGAACGAGTGGATCAAACACATCCAGGCCCGCCTCGCGGAGAAGCACCCCGGCATCACCATCGCGGCGATCCGCCCGAGTGACGACAAGCAGGAGCGGGCGTTTACCGAGGCCCAGAACATCCTGAAGGTGTACCCGAACGTGAAGCTGATCATGGGCGTGAGTTCACCGGCCGTTCCGGGCGCGGCAGAAGCAGTGAAGCAAGCGAACCGCCCCGACGTAAAGGTCATCGGCCTGGCCTTGCCGAACGCCTGCAAGCAGTACGTCCACGAAGGCTGGATCGACTCGATCGTCTTGTGGAACACCGGCGACCTCGGCTACCTGACTCTTCAGGTAGCGACGGCCCTGGGGAAAGGCACGTTAGACCCGAAGAGCGGAGCCTTGAACGCAGGCCGCCTGGGCAGCATCAAGATCGTCGGCGACCAGGTGATCCTGGGGACGCCATTCATCTTCAACAAGACCAACATCGACCAGTTCGACTTTTGAGACTCACGGGGACCCCGCAAACCCGCTGACGATTGACGCAACACCGTTTGCTTTCGTCAATCGCCATCCCGAGGAGGCCGACGGGAGGCGTCCGACGAAGGGACCTCCTCGCACTTGGGGCCAAGGCGATTCGCCTACCTGCCGCGATCGATATGAAACACCTCCCGCAGTTCTCGGGATACGGGGGAGTGGTCGGGATTCGACGGCATGATCGCGCTCATATGCACCCACCACTTTCGGCAGACCTCCGTTGAAGCAATGGCGGCCCAACGCTCCTCGCTGTCAATCTCTACGTAGCCGAAGAGGTCCCGCGACGCATCGTCGATGAAGATCGAGTAGGTGATCACGCCATGCGAGATCAGCGCCTCCTCGAGCTCCTTCCAGATGGGCCGATGACGCCGTTCGTACTCGGCCTCCTGCCCTGCGTGGACCGACATCCGGAACGCCTTGCGAATGGCCACGATGTTCTCCTCTGAAGAAGACCGGCTACGAAACACGCTCGAGGACGAACGACGCGTAGGCCTTCAGGGACACGCGGCCCGTGAGCACCGACCCGCCGATGACGTCGCGAAGGCGCAGGACGCCGAGATCGACCGTCTGTTCGAGGTTCTTGAAGTTGTGCAGGAAGATGAACGTGCGGCCGCCGCCTGAGCGTTTCTGCGCCGTGACTCCTTCGGGCAGGTCGACATCGAGGCAGCGGTCAAGACTCAGCTCGCGAACGAGCCCCCGGGCGAGGGCATCGTGGAACGCGTCCGTTGCCGGCCGGGCTGCGAGGTAGTAGACCTTGCCCGAACCCTGCGCGTGAACAGTGAGGGCCGGCCGCCCCGCCCACGCATCTCCGCTGTAGGTGGCAAGGACCCGCGCACCCTCGAGATGAACGAGGTCGGTGTACTCCCGCACCGCATGCTCGCCCTGGAGGCCGAGCGTGTTCCCGGTGGAGGCGACCATCTTCTGCTTCGTATCGGGGTACAGCGAGTCGATCTCCTCCGCCCACACTCCGGTCAGTTCGCGCAGGCCCTGACCGGGCCATCCGCCTCGCAGCATGAGGTTGTTCTCGTCGACGATCCCGGAAAGATAGGTGAGCAGCAGTGTGCCGCCGCCGCGAACGAAAGTCTTTAGACGGTCTGCCACGCCCGACTTGAGCATGTAGAGCATCGGCGCCACCACCAGCCGATAGCCGTCGAACGGGCTCAGGCTTTCGATGATGTCCACCGGCACGCCCAGCTTCCAGAACGGGCGATAGTGATCGAACCCGGTGTTCACGTACTCCTTCTCGAAGCGCGAGTTGTTCCCCGGACGCCGCGGTCCTTGCGAATGGCTGATCGCCCATCGCACCTCCCAGTCGTGGATCAGGGCCACCTGAGGCCGGACGGTAGTTCCCACTACCGGGTCGAGCTTTGGAAGGGAGGCGCCATGTTCCGCCACATCGCGGAAGACCCGCGTGTTCTCGTCGCCCTCGTGACCGACGACCGCGCCATGGAACTTCTCGAAGCCGCCCAGACCCTTGCGCCACTGGAAGTACATCGTGGCGTCGGCCCCGTGACCGATCGCGAGCAGCATTTCCTGGCGATGTTGGCCGGGACGCTTCAACTGCGGCGTGGGCTGCCAGTTCGTATGGCTCGGGGTGGACTCCATGAGGATGAAAGGAAGGCCGCCCTTCATGGTCCGAAACGTGTCGTGATTGAAGGAAATGGCCACCGCTTCACGCCATCCCTCGTCGCCATGCATGAGCGGGTAGGCGTCCCACGACATGCGGTCGGAGATCGCGGCGAAACGCCAGTAGTCGAGGCCCTGGAACGACCGCATCATGTTGGTCGTCACCGGCAGCGCGGGAGTCGCGGCCTTGAGAGGAGCGATCTCGTTCTTCATGAAGTCGACGGTCTGATGGGTGACGAAGCGGTCCCAGTCGAGATTCAGTCCGTCGATCGGTGACTGCCGTGGATCGATCTGCTCGAAGGACTGGAAGGTCAGGCTCCAGAAGGACGTCCACCACTTGAGATTCAGTGTCTCGAGCGATCCATAACGCGCGCGCAGCCAGTCTCTGAACGCCTGGAGGCAGAAGTCGCAGTAGCACGAGCCGCTGTACTCGTTCGAGATGTGCCAGCCGCCGAGCGCCTTGTGACGGCGGTATCGCTCGGCCAGCTTGCGGTTGATCAACGTCACCTTCTGGCGGTAGACCGGAGAGGTGAAGCAGTGATTGTGACGCGCGCCGTGCGGCTCGCGCCGCCCCTGGCCGTCGATCCGACGCACCTGGTCGTACTTCTCGGACATCCAGCGCGGCTTGCCGCCTGAGGGAGTGGCGAGGAAAGCGTGGAAGCCGCGCGCGGCCAGGCCGTCCATCACCTTATCCAGCCACTCGAAGTCGAACCGTCCCTCCTCGGGCTCGAGACTGCTCCACGCGAAGATCCCCACGGAAAAGGTGTTGCAACCCGCCTTCTCCATGAGCCGGAAGTCGTCGTCGAGAATCTTCGGCTCGTGCCGCCACTGCTCGGGGTTCCAGTCGCCGCCATGAAGGATGTGGGGGAATCCCTTGATGACGGGCGGATGCAGGCCCTCTCGGGCTCCGGCTGGGGAACCCTGAACAGCGCCGAGGACATCCTGAGGCTGAAGCGCGAGGAGGCCCGAAGCCGACAACGATGTGGAGAGAAAACGCCGCCGCGGAAAGGTCACATCGTCTCCTTTGGTCAGTACGCCGCCAGCATAGGTTCGCGGCGGCCGGGAGGAACTGACCAGAACTGGCGATGCCGCGGGCACCGCGACGATGTCAGGGTTCGTCGGCGGTGGGGCCGTAGACCTGCGGAACCGTTGAACCCATCGCTCGAAGGTACGTCGTGATCTGTCCGCGGTGGTGGATGATGTCGAACAGAAATCCCCAGGCCTGGGCGTAGCCCGTGGACCGGTTGACCTCGTGGGTCCCGAACATGAACGGGATCTGGGCTTCGAACTTCGCTGTGTCGAGAGCGGTCAGGCGTTCGGCGAAGGTAGCGAGGTGCTGGTCGTAGGCCTCGACGGTCTCGCGCATCGTGGCAGGCGCTTTCACGTTCACCCACTCCAGCACACCGCGTTCGAGTCCGTCGATCAGAGTCTTCTCCTCGTGCACGATCTGCCACGCGATCTCGGCGGCCGGTCGCGACTTCGGATCGGGCGTGTAGGTCGAGCCTTCGGGAATACGGGCGAGGACGTTGCGCGTCGTGCGTCCTTCCTTCTTCCAGAACTTGATGATCAGGTCTTTTTCTTCCATGGCAGCGTGCATATTAAGGCCCAACTCGTCGTCTATCGGACCCGGCGGGCGCTTGCGACTTTGTTCCACTCGCGCTGGATCACGGTACCGCCTCTGTGGCCTCGCAGCATTTGGGGCGTGACCTGGCCTGTCTTAAGCGCGCGCTGGACTGACTCGACGACCGTGGCCGCGGATCTCAGGGGCAGCGTGTGCGCGGCTACGCCGAAGATCTGGGGGCCGCTCTCGAAGTCGACGATGCGGCCGAGGAAGACATCGCCCTGGGCGAGTCGGCCGCGCGTGCGCGGGTCAGCATCGACGAACACGCGAATCTCGCCCGTGAGCAGGTCGCGGCAGGAGAACTGATCCCTCGAACTGTCCGCGATGTGCCAGGCGGAGATCCACGACCGAGTTTGCGCCTTGATCCATTCCGCGGCCACCGGGGAGGCGTACCCGCTGTCCAGAATTGCCTCGGCCACCGTGAAATCCGCGTTCTTCGGGAAACGATGGAAGAGCGCCCAGGGCGTGGCCAGAGAGTCGCCATCGTCCTTCCGCGACGCTCGGTCGATTTCTCGAGCTGCGTCCTTGAACTGTGACTCGGCCGCGGCAAGGAGCAAGGGCAGGGCCTCAATCAAGCCGGCGTTCCTCTCCTCCTCGATCGCCTCCTCTCCCTCCGAGGCCGGGAGTGGGTCCTCGTTGATCCCAAAAAGCGCGCTGGCCTCGAAGGGCACGGTGAGGCGGGTCACGCCGACACCGGCCACGGGTGTTTCCATGCAAATCGGCCAGCCGCGAGGGTCTCCGAATCGCCGCCCGAACTCGCGGAGCCCCCGCTCCAGAGCGGCGGCGGCGGCCACCATCAGGCGAACGTCACGCTCGGCAGGGGGGCGCCTGACGCCGTCCGCGTCTACACAAAGGACGGAGGGATAAAGCGTGCTTCGCCCGCCTCTGAGGCCCATTGCCGCGGCTTCACTTCTCATCTTTAAGGGGAAGTCCGCGGAGTCGTCGAAGTTGAGAGCCAGAATGGGCACGCCAGGATCGACGGACTCGATCGCGAATTCCGGTTGATTGGCGAGACGCTCGCCGCGGCCCTGGTGGACGAGGTAGTCCGCCTCCGACTCGAAGAAGAGGACCGCCCGCGACTCGCCCATGTGCCCGATGATGCAGAGTGCCGCGTTCCGCACACCCATCGCCGGGACGTCCAACCGGATGAGTTGCGAGTTTGGGAACAGGTCCCATGGACGCAACTTCGCAAGCGCGGATCCGCGTTTGATCATGTCCGCAATCAGCGGAGGCGCAACGCCAGTCTCGAAGTAGCTGCGCTCGCCGGATTCGTCGTCCGGCGCTTGCCCCGGCTCTGAACCGCCGCCCGCGTCGAGGTACCGCTTCAACTCCTCGAGGAACTGGTCCGCCTCGCGAAGGGGCCTCTCGGAGACCTCCACAGGGATGTGAAACTCCGCGGCGAGCATGGCGCCGAGGTTTGCGGACTCGACGATGATTCGCTCGGGCCGTCGCTGTGGTCCCGCCATTGGCCGCACCAGTGCTTCGCGAAGGAGGTTCACCGCGAGGTCGGGTGTGGCGTCGACGGTGATTTCGTGTCCCAGAAGCAGCTCAGTCTCGCGTTCGAGGATGACCGTTTGCCACGCTCGTCTGTTCGGGTTTTCGCGGACGTAGAACGGCGCCTGGCGGATCAACACGAGCCAGGTGAGAGGCTCGCGGAATACGTGGGGGGCGATTTCGGACAGCGCCATGCTTGCGAAGCTACCGCGTTTCGTGTCGGACCCGCGAACCCACAGAACTGGCTATGGAATCGGGCCCTCAAAAGTGCGAACCTTCGCTTCGAAGAAGATTGACTTTCGAGACAAGACAGGGAGCCCAAGTGACCTACGTTAAGTCCCTCTGGAGGGACGAGGATGTGAAGCGGCTGAGCGGTCTGGACCGCCTGGTCTATCGGTCGAACAAGCTGGGCACGGACCTCACGCTCACCAACACCGGCGGCGGGAACACCTCATCGAAGCTGATGGAGAAAGACCCTCTCACCGGGGAGAGCGTCGAGGTCTTGTGGGTGAAAGGCTCAGGCGGCGACCTCCGGACCTCCAAGCGCGATGGCTTCGCTTCGCTCTACGCGTCGAAGGTTCGCGCCATGAAGCCGCTCTACCTCGCAAATCCGGGACGCGGGCCGAAGACGAGTGTCGAAGACGCGATGTACGAGATGTACCGCCACTGCGTTTTCGACCTGAACCCCCGCGCGTGTTCCATCGACACGCCCCTCCACACCTTCGTTCCGCGGACCCACGTGGATCATCTGCACCCGAACGCGGTCATCGCGGTCGCCGCTTCCGTGAACCAGGGGCGCCTCTGCAAGGAGATCTATGGCGACGACGTGATCTACCTGCCCTGGCAGCGCCCCGGCTTCGACATAGGCGTCCGCATGGAGGCCCTGATCGAGCAGCATCCAAAGGCGAAGGGCGTGGTCCTCGGACACCACGGCATGAGTTCGTGGAGCAACGACGACAAGACCTGCTACGAGACGGCGCTCGAGATCATCGACCGTGCGACCGCCTTTATCGAGGCGCGGGACAAGGGGGAGAAGACTTTCGGCGGACCCAGGTACGCGGCCCTGCCGGACGACGAACGCCGAGGCCTGATCGCGGGCCTCATTCCGTGGCTGCGCGGGCAGATCTCCGTGAAGCAGCGCTTCGTGGCCACGGTCCAGGACGACCCCAAGACTCTTCGCTTCACGAGCAGTGTCGACGGGCCGCGGCTCGCCAACCTCGGCACCTCGTGCCCGGATCACTTCCTGCGGACCAAGATCAAGCCTCTTTTCGTCGACTGGGATCCGCAGGCCCGGGACCTCGAGGCGCTGCGGACGAAGCTCGCCGCCGGACTGGCGCAATACCGCAAGGACTACGCGGCCTACTACGAACGCCACAAACGCCCCGGTTCGCCCGCCATGCGCGACCCGAACCCGACCGTGGTCCTCATCCCGGGCCTCGGGATGATCGCGTGGGGCAAGAACAAGAGCGAGTCGCGAGTGACCGCCGAGTTCTACAACTGCGCCATAGAGGTGATGCGAGGGGCCGAGGCCATCGACCAGTACGAGGCGATGGACCCGCAGGAGGCCTTCGACATCGAATACTGGTCGCTCGAAGAGGCCAAGCTGCGCCGGTTGCCGCCCGAGAAGGAACTGGATCGGCGCGTGATGGTGGTGGTGGGTGCGGGGGCCGGGATCGGCAAGGCCACCGCTCACCGCCTGGCGAAAGACGGCGCGCACATCGTTTGTGTCGACCGTGAAGCGAAGGCGGCGGCCGAGACGGCGGGGGAGATCGTGGCGAAGTACGGCGAGGGCATCGGTGTCGCCGGCACGGGCATCAGCAACTGCGGCCCGGCGATCGCTCTCGGCTGCGACATCACGGACCGGGCGAGTGTGGCCGCCATGTTCCGCGAGGCGCTCCTCGCCTACGGCGGCCTCGACTCCGTGATCGTTACCGCGGGCATCTTTGTCCCTCCGGGCCGGGATGGGCGGAACGAGGACAAACACTGGGCGCTGACCTTCGGTGTCAACGTGACCGGAGCCTATGTCGTGGCGGACGAGGCGAACAGGATCTTCCGCCTCCAGGGACTTCCCGCGAGCATCGTCCTCACCACCAGCGCGAACGCGGTGGTGGTGAAGAAGGGGAGCCTGGCCTACGACACCAGCAAGGCCGCCGCGAACCACCTCGTGCGCGAACTGGCGATCGAGATGGCTCCGCTCGTGCGGGTGAATGCCGTAGCCCCGGCGACCGTGGTCAAGGGCAGCACGATGTTCCCGCGCGATCGGGTGATCGCTTCGCTCACGAAGTACTCCATCACCTTCGAGGAGTCCGAGACCACCGACGAGCTGCGAAACAAGCTCGCCGGGTTCTACGCGGAGCGCTCACTCACGAAGGTCCCGATCGAGCCGGAGGATCAGGCCGAGGCCATCTTCCTGCTGGTATCCCCGCGCCTCTCGAAGACCACCGGACATGTGATTCCGGTCGACGGCGGTTTGCACGAAGCGTTCCTGCGCTAGCCCCTTCGACATCCGGACTGAGCGCCGAAAGGCGCCTTATCGCGAGTCCCGTATCAAAGCGAAGGCCGGATTCACTCCGGCCGAAGCGATGGGGGTCTGGGGGGCGGGGCCGTTCACCGCCCCCCAGCTCAACTAGAACAGGAACTTCGCCGCAACCTGCACGCGGCGCGCGTAGTTCGACTGGTTCGACGCCGAAATCTCGCCGAAGTTCGACGCTGTCGGGTTGACCACAGGCGCCGGGAAGTACGCGGAGTTGAGGGCGTTCACGACCTCAAAACGAAGCTGGAGCGAAGTCCGGCCCCGGAGCGACACGTTCTTGAGCAGCGACGCGTCGAGGCTCGCGATGTTGTCGCGGCGAACGTCCGAGAAACGCAGCGGCATGGTGCGGAGGTGACTGACCGGACTCGCGTCGTTGGAGGTCGCGCCGTTCCTGACCGACGTGATGTTGGCGGTGTTGAACCACCGGAGCGTAGTCCGCTCGCTCTTCGGAAGCGCCAGGCTCTGGCCGTTCCAGAAACCGTTGTTCGTGAAGGCGATGGGGAAGCCGGTCTGATACGTATAGACGCCCTGGATCTGCCAGCCGCCGAGAATGGCCTCAAGCGCGCCCGAAGCGTCCGACAGGAACGTGCGGCCCTTGCCGAAGGGGACGTTCATGATCGTGCTGAGCGACAGACGATGCGTCGCGTCGAGGTCGGAGATGACCCGGGTGGGTGACTCGTCCGAGGCGTTCAGATACTCGGTGGCCTGTTCCCACTTCGACAGGGTGTAGGACATGCCAACCGTGTACCCCTTCGAGAAGCGCTTCTGGACGCTGAACTGGCCCGAGTTGTACCAGGACTTGCCGTCGTTGTTGGTCGTCGTTATGTCGCCGTAGCCGGGGAACGGGCGGAGCAACTGCGTGCGGGACGTGGTGCCGCCGTTGATGCCCGCGCCCGGAACGAGACCTGCGAACGGATTCGCGACCGTGGCGCCCAGGAAGTTGTTGTTCGCGGTCATCGCCGCCGTACGCGAGTTGTCGGTGTTGAGGTACTGGCGCGGAAGGGTGTTGATGTTCCGGTTGATCTCGATGTCGTAGCCGTAGTTCCCGACGTACGCCGCCTCGACGGTGAAGCCGCCGGGGAGTTCGCGCTGGATCCCCACCTGGTAGCGGAGCTGCTTCGAGACCTTCGGATCAGGATTGAAGAACGTGATCGCGTTCCCGAGAGAGGTCTGGCGACCCTGAGAATTCCCGATGGGCTCGAGAATCGGGAGGGAGGTCAACGAGCTGTCCCAACTGCGGGCGATCGGAGCTCCCGAGGGGAGGGTGACCGACGGGAAGGTCGTGGTCTGGGAGTAGCCGGGCTGAATGACGTCGCCGCGCCGCTGACCCAGGAAGCCCGCGAAGAGACCGATGCCGCCGCGGATCGAAGTCTTCTCGTTGACCGAGTAGGCGAAACCGAAACGCGGAAGGAAGGTGTTCTTCGGTGTGTTGTAGAGACGCGGCGTGTCCTTTTCGACGAACATCAACCCGCCCTTGACCGTGAGCTGAGACTTCAGCGCCTTGAGCGCCGGGTCGTTGAGCGAGGCATAACGCTGCTGCACCGTGCCTTCGATCGGCTGGGTGTAGCCGAAGTCAAAGTTGCTGACGCTCTTGCCGTTGCGTTCGGTGAGAGGCGTCTCGACCTCCCAGCGCACGCCGAGGTTCACGGTCAACTTGTCGTTCACTCTCCAGTCATCGTGAAGGAAGATCCCGTAGGTCTTCGAATACTCGGAGTAGTCGGAAGGACGCGTGATTTCGGTCGTCGTGGGAAGCCCGAGGAGAAATGCGGCGTAGGCCTGGATGCCGTTGAAGTCCGTTCCGGAAGCGCTGTTCTGGCGGGTGTAGGTGTTGTCGAACACAAACCGGCCGCTCGTGTTGTTGCCGGTGGAGAGGCTGTCCTCGCGGTAGATGCGCATCTCGACGCCGGTTTTGAG
The DNA here is from genome assembly GCA_964396875.1 of uncultured Acidobacteriota bacterium. Taxonomy (GTDB): domain Bacteria; phylum Acidobacteriota; class Vicinamibacteria; order Fen-336; family JAGNNV01; genus JAGNNV01. Next base: position 24,597 of record CAYNHK010000001.1, read on the forward strand.
GGAGTGCGAGCGCAGTGCCTTGTTCAAGGTCGCGCTCACGGTGTGGGAGGTGACGGGGCGGAAGTCGTTGCCGAACGCCGTGCCCACCATCGTGTTCGCGGGGAACTCGATGCGCGGGAAGCGGCGCAGACCGTCGGACACGAGGCTGTTATACGAGCCCGGGAAACCCGCGTTGGTGAGGTCGTAGTCCGAGATGTATTCGGGGAGCTGCCCCGAGTTGCGCTCGAACCGGTTCCAGCCATAGCGCACGTTCAGCACGGTCGTGTTGTTGATGGTGTGGACATCGTCCGCCACCATCTGGTACGAGATGAACTGGAAGTTGGTGGCCGTGAGTCCGGTGCCCAGGTAGTCGTTGTAGATCGAATCGCGCTTGTACCAGCTCCCGCGCACGAACGCCCGGTTGTTGTTCGAGACCCTCTGATCGAGCCGGAAGGTGGTGCTGTTGTAATCCGCCGTCTCGGCCAGGGTCGCATCGAAGATATTGCCGTTGAGTCCGGACGTCTTGGGCAGCGAGTACAGCTCCAGGATCTTCCTCGCCGCGGGGCTGATGCGGTTCGCCGGGATCACGTTCCCGGGGAAGGGCGTGCCCGTGAAGCCGCCGGCGCCGTTCGAGACGCGAGTCAGCGGGTCGTAGATCTGGACGTTGCCGAGGAAGGCGGAGAGGTCGCCGTTTCGCATGGCCGCGGTGGGAACCCAAACCGAGGAGCCGGCGTCGAAGCGCGGGCGGGTGTCCTTGATGTGCTCGAAACCGATCGCGAAGAAGGTCCGTTCGCGGCCGTCGTAGACGCCGGGGATCTTGACGGGGCCGGTGAGGGTGAAACCGGGGCGGTTGTGCGAGCTCTTGACCCGCTCCTGGCCGCGCGCCTTGCCGAAGAAGTCGTTCGCACCGAGGGTCGAGGGCTCGGCGAAGAAATAGACCGACCCGTGAAGGCTATTGGTTCCCGACTTGATGGTGATGCTCGTGACGCCGCCTTCCGTGTTGCCGAACTGCGCGTCGAAGGTCGCGGTCTGGACCCGGAACTCCTGCACGAGGTCGGAGGGGGGCACGTAGGTCGCGATGACTTCGTTCGCATTCGCGGTCGCGGTGCTGGGCGATCCGTCGATGAGCAGGTCGGAGCGGTTGCCGCGCGTGCCGTCGTAGGCGTAGCCGATGATGTGGGTCGGCTCGTACGGACGGTCGAGACGCTGGTCGCCGGTGTGCGACAAACCGGTGGCCAGGCCCATGATCTTGTAGGGATCTCCGTGAATCAGGGGAAGCTCCGCGATTCGTTTCGCGTCGAGGGTGAGACCCATGTTCCCGTCGTTGGTATTGATCGGCGCGCCCTCAGCCAGGACCGTCACCGTTTCCTCGGCTCCACCCAATTCGAGAATGGCCGCGATGTTGCGGGTCTCGTTCATCGAAAGCGGGATCTTGTCCTGAATGTACTTCTTGAAGCCCTGCATTTCGACGGTGACCAGGTAGGTCCCGGGGATCAGGTAGTTGACGGTAAACATGCCCTCGCTGTTTGTCACCGTGGAGACGGTGGTGTTTCTCTGGGTGTCCGTAACCTTGACATCGGCGCCGGGCAGGACTCCCCTGGTCGGGTCCGTGACGCGGCCGGTGATTCTTCCTCGGGCTTCCTGGGCCATCAGGGCGGCCGGAGCGAAGGCGACTATCAGAAACAAGATCAGAGCGGTGCGGTGCGAACGTAGGGGAGTCGGGTTCGATTTCATCTCATGTCCTTCTCATCGGGCTTAGGGTCGACGGCGCTTTTGGTTGGGGCCACGCTGCATCGCTTTCAAGCTGGGGTTCGCAAGAACTGCGCAGATCATTTGGATGCCTTCGGAGCCTGAGTGAATTTGGCAAGGTTATAGGACCACTCGGTACAGTCTGTCAAGCCTTGTATTACCATTTGTCCGTCAGGAGATCCGCCATCAGCGGAGCGCATAACCGCCATAATTCCCCGGTTTTCGGGTTCAATGGCGAGCATCCCCAGAACTGGCGAGTGCTCGTGAAATGGTCTTCCCGGGTCGAATGGTCGGACCATTGAAGGCACGGAGGTTGTCCGGAGGGCAAACTGGGTGACCACCTGGCCGTGTCCTTGCGGGGGCACGCTGCGCATGCCCGTAACCAGGGCTACCGGAGGGCTTCCAGGACCGACCGGGGCGCGGTGAAGACTGTCCCGTGACGTGCGCCCCTGGGAAACTCGAGGCCCGACAGGATGGGCTTCCACTCCCGGAGATCACCCTCGGAGCGGGCGCCCCCATAGCGATGCCGGGTGTACTCGTCATAGTAGAGATGGAAACCGGACCCGACCTTCACCACCGAGGGTCCCTCAACCCAGTCTGGAGAAATGGGGGCGGTGATTCCGGTAAAGGGCCCGAAAGCACTCGTACCGAAGGCGACTTTCAGGTGCTTTTTCGGGATAGGGAAGCGGGTCTCGTCCTTGACGACCAGGGCGTACCGGCCCCCGTCCCGAATCAGGGTTGCGTCGATGACACTGAAGCCGCCGTCGTAGAAGAGGGCCGGTTTTGTGTATTCTCTGAAGTCGGGGGTGGCCACGTAGTAGATGCGGTGGTTGAGCCGCTGACCCTTGTCCTTCGCTTCGTCTCCGAAGCCTTCGGTCTCCGGAAACCTTCCGGGGATGGTGGTGGCCCAGAAGATCAGGTATTGGCCGGTCTTTCCATCGTAGAAGATCTCCGGCGCCCAGCAGTTGAGGGCGGTCGGTTCGCCTTCCATCACGGGGAGCCATTCCTGGGCCGACCAGGTCACGAGGTCCTTCGAGTGGGCGATGCCGATGCCGCGATCCCACCACCCGGTGGTCCAGACGAGGTGGTAAGCGCCATCGGGCCCGGCCACGATCGAGGGGTCGCGGATCAACTTCCCCCCGAGGGTCGGAGCGAGGAAGGACCGGCCGCCGCCAAGTGCGCTGAAGCGCAGGCCGTCTTCGCTCGAGGCCAGGTGGAGGCCGTCCTGACCGTTTCCAACAAAGTACGAGAAGAGGTAGACGTCCTTCGCCGGCTCCTGGGCGACCGCGCCCCCCGCGGCACCGACACAGAACGCGACGGTCACAACTGCAGTGAGCCAGGAGATGGACGACGCCACAAATCGAGACATGAGTCGAACTCAATCTACACTCACGCATGCTGCTCGCAACCCTCCTCGCCCTCGGCCTGGCGGCTGAGTGGACCAACCCGATCGTTCGACAGCGGGCCGATCCTCACGTCACTCTGCATGAGGGTCAGTACCTGATGATCGCGACGGTCCCGGAGTACGACCGCATCGAGCTCCGTCGCGCCTCTACGATCGCCGGCCTCACCGACGCCATGCCGACCGTCATCTGGAAGCGTCACGCGAGTGGGCCGATGAGCGCGCACATCTGGGCCCCCGAGCTGCATCTGATCGACGGGAAGTGGTACGTGTACTTCGCGGCTGGCCGCGCCGAGGACGTCTGGGCGATACGTATGTACGTGCTCGAGAACAGCGCCGAGGATCCCTTCTCGCCCACCTGGGTGGAGAAGGGACAGATCAAGACGCGATGGGAGACGTTCTCTCTCGACGCCACGACCTTCGTTCATCGCGGCGCGCGTTACCTTTCCTGGGCGCAGAAAGATCCGGAGATCGAAGGGAACACGAACCTTTACCTCGCGCGCATGGACTCGCCGTGGTCCATCGTCGGCCCCCAGGTCATGCTCTCCAAACCGGACCTCGATTGGGAAAGGATCAAGTACAAGGTGAATGAGGGCCCGGCCGCGCTCATTCGGAACGGCCGCGTGTTCCTGACGTACTCCGCGAGCGCCACCGACGCGAGTTACAGCCTGGGGATGTTGACCGCGGACGACGGCGCGGATCTGCTCGACCCCGCGTCATGGGGGAAGTCGAAGCTCCCGGTGTTCGCCACATGGAGCGTCACGAGTCAGTACGGTCCCGGGCACAACAGCTTCACCACAACACCCGATGGCCGCGAGGTGATGGTCTACCACGCGCGGAACTATCGCGACATCGAAGGCCCCGAACTGCGGAACCCGGATCGACACACGCGGGCCCAGTACGTTTCATGGCGACCTGACGGCACGCCGGAGTTCGGCGTCCCCGTCGAAGATGGCCCGCTGCCGCGAACGATGGCGGCGCGGCCGCTCTTCCGCGATCCGGTCTTCGATGGCGCCGCCGATCCGAGCCTCGTCTGGAATCCGCACCGGAAGAGCTGGTGGATGTTCTATACGAACCGGCGCGCGAACGCCCCCGGCCTTTCGGGTGTGGCCTGGGTCCATGGCACGCGCCTCGGAATCGCGGAGTCGTATGACCTTGGGACGACGTGGCGTTACGTTGGCGTCGCGGAAGTCGAACTGCCGAAAGAGATCGGCGGCGACGCGCCGACGCACTGGGCGCCCGACGTGTTCACGGCGCCCGATGGGTCTCACCACATGTTCCTGACCGTGGTGCCGGGGATCTTCGAGAACTGGCAGCACCCGCGCCGCATCGTCCACCTCACGAGCGCCGACCTGCGGACCTGGACGGCGCCGCGCGCGCTCACGCTCGCATCAGACCGCGTCATCGATGCCGCGGTACTTCGTCTTCCTGACGGCGCGTTCCGGATGTTCTACAACAATGAGCGCGACCGGAAGTCGATCTACTTCGCCGACTCTCCGGACCTTGTGACGTGGACGGATCGGGGCAAGGCAGTGGGCGACCAGGGGGGTGAGGGCCCGAAGGTCTTCCGATGGCGGGACGCCTACTGGATGATCACCGATGTCTGGCAGGGCCTCGCGGTCTACCGTTCGACCGACGCGCTCAACTGGACCCGCCAGGACGGTCCGAATCTTCTCGATCGGCCCGGCCGCGGTGTGGACGACGGCGTCAAGGGCGGCCATCCCGATGTCGTGATCAGTGGCGACCGCGCCTTTCTCTTCTACTTCACGCATCCGGGACGATCTGATCCGGCGAGCCGGGTCGACGGTTACGAGCAGCGGCGAAGCTCGATTCAGGTGGTCGAGTTGTTCGAGAAGGACGGGCGGCTGTCCTGCGATCGCGACGCGCCGGTCTATGTGCGGCTCGAGCCGCCGGTGCTCAAGTAGAGCGGCCGTAGATCGCCGCGAGCACGCGCTGAACCTCGAGGCCGGTCTCGCCAGGGACGGCGGGGTCACGCCCTTCGCGGACCGCGGCCACGAAGTTGTCCACGAGGGGCTGATGAAGGTTTGGGTGAGGCGGGTGATTCTCGATGCGCGAGCCCCCGGACGTGAGGATCCGCAAGGCGCCCTCGTTGAGCACGGGTACATGGAGTGATCCGCGGGTCGCGATGATCTCGAGGGTGTCACGGCGTTCGAGCGCCGCGTGGCTGACCGTGATCGTGGCGTGAACGTTTCTTTCGAAATCGAGGTGAGCGACGCATGTGTCCTCGACGTCCCGGTCCTTGAAGCGGACGTTCGAAAGGAAGCCGCGGGTCGACTTCACCGGGCCGAAGAGGTTGAGGAGAACCTCGATCCGGTGGCAACCGAAATCGGCCATGGGGCCACCTCCGGAGGACGCCTTGCGCAGCAGCCACGCCCGCGGATGGTCGGGCGGTGGGTTGAAGGTCTCAAAGGCCTGGGCCGTGGCGAAGACCGGATCGCCGACTTCTCCCGAGGCGAGGATCTCGCGCATCCGTGTGATCACCGGGTAGTGATGACGGTAATAGGCCACGCCGAGGCGGACGTTGTTCTGTCGCGCGGCCGCGACCATCCTCGAGCAGTCAACTACATCGATGGCCATCGGCTTTTCGCAGAGCACGTGTTTGCCCGCTTCGGCCGCTGCTATCGCCTGCTCGACGTGAAGCGCCACCGGCGTCGCGAGGTACACCGCGTCGATATCAGGATCTCGAATCAAGTCGCGCCAGTCGGCATGGGAGCTTCTGGCGCCGTGCTCCTTCGCGAACTGGGCCGCGAGTTCCGCCCGCGCCCGCGCCACGGACACGAGCTCGCAACCCGGCGAATTCCGAAGCGCCGCCGCGACCCGCTTGACCGCGATGTCTCCACAGCCGATGAGACCCCAGCCCACGGGGCGATCTGCAGGGACGCTCATTTCGAGCGTCCCGCCTGAGGCGAGCCGCGCCGCGTGGAGGAGTGTTTCATGCGATCAGAGCGAGCAGGCTAATCGAACTCGCATCTCGATCGGTCGCCAGTTCTGGCGACGCACGCGAAAAATACCGCGTGTGATAATCGCGAACAGCCCCGTGCGGCCACTCTGCGCGGCAACATCGGCGAGGAAGCGGCGCGAAGAATGACCCAGCTCAACCGAATCATCGTCGCGACGGCCGCCGCCTTGAGTCTGGCTCAGACCCGGCCTTCGCCGCCCTCGCCCGCGCCGCACGCTCTCACCATCGAGGATCGGGCCGAGCCAATCGGCGTAGGTGATGCGACTCCCGAGTTTGGCTGGCAGACGATGGCGGGGAAGGGCTTCATCCAGAGCGCCTTTCAGATCCAGGTGGCGGCGACGGCCGCGGCCCTCGCCGCCGGTCGGGCGGATCGCTGGGATTCAGGCACGGTCCAGAGCTCGAGCAGCGGCTATGTCTCTTACGCGGGAGCGGTGCTGCGCTCACGCGAGGCTGCCTTCTGGCGGGTGCGGGTTTGGGATGCGAGCGGGCGGCCGAGTGCCTGGTCCAGGGCCGCGCGTTTCGAAATGGGCCTGCTCGGGGCCGAGGATTGGGCGGGCGCGGAATGGATGTGGGGGGACGCGCCTGCGGACCGCGAAGCCCACTTCTACTTCCGCCGCGCCATCGAGTGGAAGAACGGGTCGGTGACGCGCGCGCGCGCCTATGTCACCGCGAGTCACCTCTACGAACTCTTCGTTGACGGAGCGCGTGTGGGGAAGGGCCCCGCCTTCGCCTATCCCGACTATCAGCTCTATCAGACGGTCGACCTCACCGAAGCACTGCGTCGGCCGGGTGGTCATGTCATCGGCCTCACTGCGCGCTGGTTTGGTTCGGGCCAGGGACGCCCGGAAGCGCGGGCCGGCCTCCTGCTGAAGATAGTCGTCGACTTCGCCGATGGCACGGAGGCGGCCTTCGGCAGCGGTCCCGAGTGGAAGACGCGCACGACGGAATGGCGTGTTCCCGATGCGAAGGTATCGGCCCGGAACTTCCGCAACGGTGAAGGGATTCCGGTCGAGAACATCGATGCGCGCGAAGCCCCCGTCGGATGGGCGGCCCCGGACTTCGATGATGCCGCATGGGGCCCGGCCCGGGTCCTCGGCCCGCATCCCACCGCTCCCTGGACCGGTGCGCTGATCGCCCAGGAGACTTCGATCGACGAGCACGAACTCGCTCCCGTTTGGCTGCGCGAGCTGACGCCGACGCGGTTCGTGGCGGACTTTGGAAAGGTCTACGCCGGCCGCCCCTTGGTGACGTTTGAAAACGGTCGGGCCGGGTCACCCGTGACCGTGACTACGGACTATCGGACCCAGCCCGACGGCTCGCTCAAGGGCTTCGCCCAGAGTACGAAGATGGACTACGGCTACACGCTGCGCGGCGGGCGTGAGACCTTCGAGCCCTACGGCTACCTTGGCTTCCGTTACGTCCAGGTCGATCTTCCCGCGGGCATGAAGAAGCCGCCGAGGATCGCCGTGATCGCACGCAGCTCTCGCGTCGATGACTCGAAGTCGAGCTTCCGGTCCTCCGACAACACGCTCAACGCGATATGGGATCTGGTGAAGCACTCCGCGCGGTACGGCTCGCAGGAAGGGTTCGTCGACACGCCCACGCGCGAGCAGGCTCAGTTCACCTACGACGCGTACCAGATCTCCCGCGCGGTGATGCGGGCGTTTGGCGAACGCGACCTGACCCAGCGCGGACTGCGCGAGTTCGCGCAGTCGCAGGTGAAGTTCCATCAGGACACGGGGAAGGTGAACGCGGTCTATCCAAACGGCGACGGCAAACGCGACATCCCGGATTGGACCCAGAGCTGGCCCATGTGGGCGTGGGAGTACTACTTCGACACTGGTGATCTCGAACTTACTCGCGACATCTTTCTCGAACTGGTTCGGACCGGCGAGTACGTGAAGGGCATCGAACGAAAGGACACAGGACTCGTCGACCTCGGAAATGACGTCGCCTATCGCAGCGGAATCGTCGACTGGCCGAACCGCTACAGCTACGACCGCAAGACCACGCAGCGTACGGTCATGACGATCAACGCACATCTTGTCTACACGTCCATCGCGAGACTCGCGGCCGCCCTTTCTCGCCCCGACGTGGCGGCGCGCTTCTCGGGCTACGCCACCGCAGCGCATCAGGCCATCGAAGAGTTGTTGTGGGACGATCAGCAGAAGGCCTATATCGACGGACTGTACGAGGGCGGAGGGAAGAGCGTCAGCGCTTCTCAGCAGACGAACGCGATGATGGCCGCGCTCGGGCTGGCGAAAGGCGAACGGCTCCGGAGCGCTTTGGCCGCGGTCAAGCGCGCCGGTTTCCAGACCTCGCCCGTTCTCGTCCGCTTTCTGATCCAGGCCTACGGTGAAAACGACGAAGACGAGGCGCTCTACGACTTTCTTCTGAATCCGACGGGCCGGAACTTCGCTTCGACACTTGCGGGCGGCGGCACCTTCACCTGGGAGAGCTGGGAGGGGATCAACTTCGCCGGCAACGAGACGAGCGAATCCCATGCGTATGGCGCGAATGCCGGTCTCGAAGCCATCCAGCGGTATGTGCTCGGCGTCGACCCCACCGCCGTGCAGGCCGCGCGCCTGCGGATTCGTCCCCACCCTGGTTCGCTCGGGAGCGCTGAAGGCGTCGTGCCCACCGAGCGGGGGCCGGTATCGGTGGCGTGGACCGCGACGCCGCGTGGCGTCGAACTTCGCGTGAAACTGCCTGGCAACGTTCGCGCGGATGTCTACGTGCCGGTCGCCGATACCGCGCAGAGGCAGATCAACGTAGATGGCGTGCCCGTCCCAGGAGAAAGGGCGGGCCGCTATGTCGTCATTCGAAATGTCGGTTCTGGCGACCATCGGTTCCGTCCCTGACGTGAGCGTCCCAGAAGTTCCAAAGGAGTCCGAGTGAAAATGAGTCCCCTGACGCGCCGTCTCTCCGTGATCCTCGTTGCGTCGATGGCGCACTCGGCCAGCGCTCAACCGCCGTCGGCGTCGGTTCCTCCGGCCCAGGCCCGGGCGACTCCAGACACGCGCTCGGTGCGAGACGTTCTGCTCACGGTCGCTCGACATCAGCTTCGAGATCTCACTGACGGCGAGTACAGACGGGGGACCTGGGAAGAGGCTCAGCTGAGCAGGCCGCCCAAAGGCATCACCTGGACTTACCAGTGGGGCGTCACTCTTTATGGCCTGCTCCGCGCATCGGAGGCCACGGGGGACAAGACGTTCTCGGACTTCGTGCTCAAGCACAACCAGATTGCGTCCCGGTACTTCACACATCTCAAGTGGCTGGAAAGGACGTTTGAAAGCTCCCGCAAGGACGACCTCGACAAGGCTCTCCAGGCCTCGGGTATGGCCAGGTTCATCCGGCTGGTGCGTCTCGACTTCTGCGGAGCCATGGGCCACGCCATGCTCGAGGGCTTCTTGAGGCACAACGCTTCGCCCACCGCCGACGAAACCGCGGTCCTCGATTACATCTCGGATCACATCTCGAAGAAGCAGCCGCGCATCGAAGGCGAAGGCGTTCTTTTCCGGCCCGAGATGGGAAACACGCTTTGGATCGACGACCTCTACATGAGTTGCCCGTTTCTCATTCGCCGCACGCAGCAGACGGGCAATCCGGCGTTCCTCGACGATGCCGCGAAGCAGATCCTGGGCATGGCGCGCCGACAACAGGACACTGACGGCCTCTGGTTCCACGCCGCCCATGTCGCGAAGAATGAACGCGCGCACTTCAAGTGGGGCCGCGCGAATGGATGGGCCATGGTCACCATGGTCGAGGTGCTTTCGGCCATGCCCGAGAACCACAAGGATCGAGCCGCCATCCTCGAAGTGCTGCGGAAGATGGTGGCGGGGGTGAAGGCCCTCCAGCGCCCGAACGGAATGTGGGGGCAGGTGCCTACCGAAGCGGATATGTGGGATGAAACCTCGTCCACCGCGATGTTCGCGTACTCGATCGCGCGCGGCGTGCGTCGCGGGTACCTGCCGAAGGAAGACCTTCAGGTGGCGACGAAGGCGTTCGCGGCCGTGATGCGCCATGTCGCGCCGAACGGCGACATCCTGGAAGTCAGCGAGGGCACGGGCATCGGGGAGAACCTCGACTACTACCGGAATCGCAGGCGGCCCGTGAACGACCACCACGGTCCCGGCATCGTGATGATTGCGGCGGCTGAACTGCTCGAGGTCGAGAAGGAAGGCGGGGCGTCAGGCAAGGCGAAGAAGTAGACGTCCCGGGACCGGGCCCTTTATCGGATGACTTCCTTCTCCACGCGGTCCCGTCGTGTGTCGAGCACGCCCTCGGTGTCGCGGATGACCAATCGAGTGACGTCTCGGAGGCTGAAGTAGGGAATGCCGGGCGCGCGCTGAGCGCGGACGTGGTCGAAGAATGCTCCCGCTACATCCTGCAGGACGAAGGGCGGCCGGAGATCCTCCTTCATGAAGCGGACGTCGACGTCGCGCAGGGTCACGTTCTTCGCATGACGGATGTAGAAACCGTAGGCAGGCAGGGTTCCGAACATGCTCGGCTCGGGATACGCGGTTTCGTGCTCGGGCGGCTCCCGCCGCGCGTCCTCGGCGGTTCCGCCCCCGCGGTAGACGATCTGAATGTTGCTCAACTGGAGATCCTCGACGGGGTGGCCGGGGAGACCCGCGATCGAGGCAGGAAAGCGCGGATCGACGTCGGTGGCCACGAGGTTGCTGATGCTGACCCGGCGCATTCTCCCCGGCGGCGGCTCATTGGGTCCGCGCCCGCGATGGCCGATGCGGAAGAACAGGGGCGCCGTCGTCACCTCGCGCATGGTGATGTTGGAGACCGTGACGTCTTCGAGATCGCCGCCGTCCACGGTTTCGAGGGCCAGGCCGCGGGACCGGTCGAAGACGCAATTGCTGATCGTGATGTTCCTGAAACCGCCGTTCGACTCGGTGCCGAACTTGATCCGCCCGGTGACGCGGTCGCGATCGGGAGCCAGTTCCTGCGTGCGTTTGAACGCGCCGTCGAGCAGCGTGCCCGGGTCGTAGCCCGTGACCTGGCAGTTGTTGATGGTCACGTTCTCGGTGGCGCGGGCGAACCCAAGAGCGTAGGAACTCTTGAGAACGATGGCATCGTCGTTGGGTGAATTGACCCTGATGTTCGAGATGTGAACGCCGCGGCACGCGTCGATGTCGAGACCGTCGCGGTTGGTGTCGATCGTGAGGTTGTCGATGGTCAGGTTGTCGACGCCGGTGGCGAGCAGGACGAAGTGGCCGCCATTCAGGACCTGGAAGTCGCGCAGGATGACGTTGCGCGAGAGCTTCAGTGCGATGGCTTTATTGCCATGGCCGTCCATGGCGCGGCGAGCCGTCGACTCGGGATCGTCGGTGCGGCCCACCGCGGCGCCCATGCTGAGGGGGCGATCGCCGGTGGGTCTCGACCACCGTGCGCCGGGGCCCCGACGCGTGAGCCCGCGGCCTTCGATTCGGCCCGGGCCGGTGATCGAAACGTTCTCCACACCAATCCCCCAGATCAGGCTGTTCTGCCAGTGGCTGTGGCCGAAGTCCTGATAGAGATCGTGCTCGTTCGGTTCGGGGAGGTCGTAGCGGCCCGCGTTTTTCTCGGGATCGGCGGCGAGGATGGTCGAGCCGGGGCCGAGGAAGAGCGAGACGTTGCTCTTGAGTCGGATCGAGAAGGTCAGGTACGTGCCGGCGGGGAAGGAGACGGTGCCGCCTCCCACGGCCGCCGCAGCCTCGATCGCGCGGTTGATCGCCGCGGTGTCGAGAGTTCGCCCGTCACCTGTGGCTCCGAAGGACCGAACGTCCAGCGAGAGCGACGGACGCAATGGCGGCGCGGCCACCGGCTGGGGGGCCAGGAGCCGCGCGAGCGGGTTCGTGGGCATGGCCTTCAGTCCCTCCACCACACTCGCGGCATTGATCTCCGCCCCGGCGGCGTTCGTGTGGGTTCGCTCGTCGGCGAAAAGCGCTTCGACCTTCTCCGGGCCGAGCGCTTCGTAGCGAAGGGCGACGATTTCGTTGAGGTCGATGAAGGGCGCTCCCTCGGCCCGCGCGACCTCGGCCGCCCACTTTCCGTAGTCTCCTGAGGCGCGCGCGACCATCCCGTCCTTCCAGATCTTCCGGGGAACGGGGGAGAGCACAATCGGCAAGGCCCCCTTCGCCTTCGTCTCGCGAACGTACTTGCGGAGATACCAGCCGTAGGTGCGGACTGCCTCTGCCTTGCCCGTCATTTCGACGATGCCTTCCTGCGTCTGGTCGCCCGTCCCCTTCAACGATGCTCGCGGCCTCGTGCCCGTGAAGAGATCGCCCCCGTCGTTGTGGCCGAACTGCATCATCACGAAGTCGCCGGCCTTCATCTCGGCGAGGACCTGATCCCAGCGCCCTTCGGTGAGGAACGTCCGGCTGCTGCGGCCCCCGATGGCCCGGTTCACCACGGTGACCTTCGTTGCGTCGAAGAACTTGACGAGGGGTTCCCCCCAGCCCCATTGGCCGTTCGAGCCGGTGGCGTCGCCGTTCCGGACGGTGGAGTCGCCGATCAGGAACAGCTTGGGAAGAGCGGCCGGGGTGGAGGTCTGAAGTGAGGCGGCCAGCGCGATGGCGGCGAGTGTGCGGCTCATGTGAATAGTTCTCCAGACGAGACGGGGAGTTTCAAGACGCCGGGCCGGTGACGCGGAACCAGTCGATGTCCACGTGACCGGTGCGTGGGACGCCTTGAGGCGCGATGGCGAAGAGGCCGACCTTCGCGCCGATCCAGAGCCCGGGTTTTGCCGTGAAGATGTCGCCCAGCGGTATGAAGTTGCGGCTGTCCTTACCGTGAGCGAACTGGACCCTGCCGCCCGCCCCGATCGTGGCTTGCAGGTACACGGCGGACATCGGGAAGTCGACTCCGGCGATCTCCTTCTCCTTGGCCCCGCTGCGTGCGTCGATGTTCGTTCTCACCGCGAGCCGATAGCCCTTCGGGTTCTTCGTGACGCCGATCCACGCGTAGTCGAGGCCGAAGACGACAAGCCCGGCGGTTTCGCCGACGCGGGCGCCCCCCAGATCGAGGCGCGTGGTCGCGACAAAATCGGGCGCCGTCCACTTCTGCATGAGGAGATTGGGAGCGAGCCAGAGGGAGTCTGTGGCAGGGGCAGGCTGGGCGAAGAGGCGAAGTGACCCGGGTTGCGCCTCGAGCGACAGCCACTTATCGCCCGGGTTCGCCTGCCACTGCCACTGGAGTCCGAGAGTCTTTGCATTGAACTCGTCGGTGGTCTGCGGCTCGAAGCGCGCGGGCGACGCCTTCACCCCCGGCTTGCGAAATGTCGAAACCGGTTCCCCCTTGAAGTCACCGTCCGGGTCCGCGCCCATGACCGGCCAGTCGTCGCGCCACACCATGGGCTGAAGATGAACCACCCGTCCGTAGGCGTCCTTGTCCTGGAAGTGCATGAACCAGTCCTCGCCGGAGGGCGTGTCGATCCAGGCGCCCTGGTGGGGACCGTTCACGGGAGAGCTCCCGCGTTCCAGAACGATCCGGGCCTCATACGGTCCGTAGACGCTTCGCGAGCGGAACACCGACTGCCAGCCCTCCTTGACGCCGCCCGCAGGAGCGAAGATGTAGTAGTAGCCGGCGCGCTTCGCGAACTTCGGCCCCTCGATCGTCGTGTAGCCCGGGAAGTTCGCACCATCGATCACCACCCGGCCATCGTCGATCGCCCGCGTGCCTTCGGGGTTCAGCTTGACCACGGTCAACACGTTTGCGAAACCTGCGCGGCTCCGCGCCCACGCGTGCACGAGATAGACCTGACCGTCGTCGTCCCAAAGGGGGCAGGGGTCAATCAGTCCCTTGCCGCCCTTGACCAGAACCGGGGTGCTCCACTCTCCCGCGGGATCGGATGCCGTGATCACGTAGATACCGAAGTCGGGATCCGGGTAGTAGATCCAGTAACGGTCCTTGTGAAAGCGGAAGGATGGAGCCCAGCAGCCTTTCCCGTGTTGCGGCACACGGAACACGTCCTCGGGGACCTGGCGCTTGAGCGCGTGATTGATGATCCGCCAGTTGACCAGGTCGCGGGAGTGCAGGATGGGCAGACCCGGCGCGCAATTGAAGCTCGACGACGTCATGTAGTAGTCGTCGCCCGCGCGGACGACGTCGGGATCCGAGTAGTCGGCGTGGATCACGGGATTCACGAAAGTCCCGTCGCCACGGTCGGGAACCCAGGCCGACCTTTGGCCAACCGCCGATCCCGCCAACGCGAGGCTCGCGAGGGTCGCGCCAAGGAGCGCCAGATGAAACCGCACCATCAAACCCTACTCTCGCGGCCGCCCGACTCCTTCACAATCCCCAGAAATGGGGAGGCCGTGGCGCATCAGTCGACGAGGGTCGCGCCCGCCTTGGGCTCGCAGATCCAGGCCCAGGTCGGAAGTCCCGATGTAGCACCGTACCTCGCGATGACTTCCGCTGCGAACGCCTCGGATCCCCCGCGATCGACGAGAGCGACGGCGCATCCGCCGAATCCGGCGCCCGTCATGCGCGCGCCGAAGCAGGCGTCCTGGTCTCGGGCGATCCCGGCGAGAAGGTCGAGTTCCGGGCAGGAGACTTCATAGAGATCGCGAAGACTGGCGTGCGAATCGTCCATCAAAACCCCGGCGGCGGCGAGATCGCCCAGCCGCAAGGCGTCGGCCATGAGCACGGGACGCAGGTTCTCTGCGACGACGTGGCTCGCCCGCCGGAACACGATGTCCGACATTTGTCCCCTCGCCCGCTCGAGAAGAGCGGCATCGACGCCGCGGAGCGCGCGGATGCCGGGCTCGACGGTCTTGATTGCGATCACCGCCGCTTCACAGGCGTTACGCCGCTCGTTGTAAGCCCCTGAGGTGAGCTTGCGTCTGACGCCGGTGTCCATAACCACGACGACCCCCGAGTCGGGGATGGGGACAGGTTCGTGGTGCAGTGAGCGACAGTCGAGCAGGAGCGCGCAGCCTTCCTCCGATACCGCGGAAGCGAACTGATCCATCACGCCACACTGCACCCCGACGAACTCGTTCTCCGCCCGCTGGCAGAGCCGCGCGGTCTGAACGGGATCGAAGGCCCAACCGCCGGCCGCCGCGAACGCGCGAGCGACCGCCACTTCGATCGCGGCCGAGGAGGAAAGGCCCGCACCGATGGGGAGGTCGGCGGCGACGCACAGGTCGAGCCCAGGCACGTCGCGCCCTTCCGCTTTCAAGGCCCAGGCGACTCCCGCGATGTAGGCGGCCCAGTCTCTGCGTGACGTCGAGTCGAGGTCGTCGAGCGCCATTGTCGTGGTCGCGCCGAATGAGGTCGAGTGTGCGCGGATCAGGCGATCCGTTCGTGGCCGGAACGCCACGGCCACACCGCGGGAGATGGCCATCGGCAGGACGAAGCCGTCGTTGTAGTCGGTGTGTTCTCCGATCAGATTGACGCGCCCGGGGGCAAAGGTCACACGCGGAGAAGCGCCGCCGAAGACCTCTGAGAATTTCGTACGGAGACCTGAGATCAGTTTTGAATCCACGATCAGGAGGCCTCCGGACGGTCCTCGACCCCCGCCATCAAGCGCATCAGCCCCTCCTCGGTGGCGGCGCCGCCCGGCACTTCCCCAACAAGTCGGCCGCCTCGCAGCACCAGGATCCTCGATGAGAGGGAGAGCAACTCCGGCAGTTCGCTCGAGATCAGGAGGACCGCGGCGCCCTTCCGGGAGAGTTCGTTGATCAACGCGCGGATCTCCGCCTTGGCCCCGACGTCCACACCTCGTGTGGGCTCATCGAGGATGAGAACGCGGCAGCGCGCGGCGAGCCATCGCGCCAGAACGATCTTCTGTTGATTGCCGCCGGAAAGACCGGCGACCGGGAAGTCGAGGTGGGGGATCTTGACCCTGAGAGCGGCGAACTGCTCCGACACCAACGCTCGCTCGGCGGGCTTTCGGACGAACGTGGCGCGGGCTAGACGAGAGAGAAAGGGCAGCGTCGTGTTCGCACGACCGCCCAGGGAAAGGATGAGCCCCTGGTGCTTCCGGTCTTCGGGGACGAGACCGAGACCGAACATCAGAGCCGTTTCCGGGGCATCGATCACGCGTGGTGTCCCATCGATCGACACACTGCCCGTCGCCGAGCGGTCGAGACCGAAGACGGCCTGGGCAAGCTCCGATCGTCCGGCGCCCACGAGGCCCGCGAGGCCGACCACCTCGCCCGCGCGTACGCCGAAACTCACGTTCTCGAATCGACCCGGGCTCGAGAAGTGCTCAACCCTCAGAACCTCCGGGGCGGAATCGACGGGGATACGCGCCGATGGACTGTCTTCAACCACGCGACCGACCATCATCTGGACGAGGGAGCTTTCGTCCAGCCGGCCCGTCTCCTGCGTTGCGACGTGGTGGCCGTCCCTCAGCACCGTGACGGTATCGCAGAGCCTGAAGATCTCGCGCAGGCGATGTGAAACGTAAATGCAGGTGACTCCACGGCCGCGCAGCAGGGCGAGCAGCGAATAGAGCTGATCGGCCTCGTGCTGTCCGAGGCTGCTCGTCGGCTCGTCGAAGACGATCACGCGCGCGCCGGTGCCGACGGAAGCCGCCACCTGCACCATCTGCTGCTGGCCGATCGTGAGATCCCCGACCACGCGGTCTGGATCCACCGCGGCGCCGACCGCATCGAGCATGCGCACCGCCTTGGCGCGAACGTCCACGCGCTTGACGAAATGCCCACGGGAGGGGAGTCGACCCAGACACAGATTCTCAGCCACCGTGAGATTCGGGCACAGCGCCAGTTCCTGATGCACCATCGCGATGCCGGCGTTCAAGGCCTCGCGCGGGCTTGCGAAATGGACTTCCGCGCCGTTCACCAGGACGCGCCCGCCGTCGTGCGGGAACACGCCGGCCAGGATCCGGCCCAGCGTGCTTTTACCCGCTCCGTTCTCGCCGCACAGCGCGTGACACGAACCGGCACGAATGTCGAACGAAACGCCGGACAGCGCCACGACGCCGGGGAACGTCTTGACGACGCCCTCGAAACGGACGACAGGAACGTCGCTCATCCGGACCGAGGAGGCCTTTCGGGAGCGTTCACTTGGCGGGATCGGTCAGGGCGAGGAAACGCTCCGGCACATCCGTGAATCCCCAGTCCCTGAGCTGACGAGCCCACGCGCCGAGGTTCGCCTTCGAAACATGGACGAGTTCCATGGGCATGATCTCCGGGCCCTGTGTGCCGCCGTGGATCTTTTCCACGATCGTGTTCACGCTCACGTAGCCCCACAGATAGGTGCTCTGAGCGAGCAGAACCGGGGCGATTCCCTTCTCGACATACGCAAGCTGCGCGGGAAGGGCGTCCACGGCCACGATCTTCATCTTCTTCGGATCGATTGCGTCGAGGAGGGTCGGGGTGAACAGGGGCCAGCCGCCGATCATGGCCCAGCCCTCGATCTCGGGATAGGCGTTGTTCACACGGATGACCTCCGCCGCCGCGTCCTGGGGCGTCTCGATGTGCGAGAACGATCCAATGACCGTGATGCCGGGGTGCTTCGCGGCCTCCTCCCGGGCACCCGTCACCCGCTTCTGGAGATTGGGCGCATTCTGGTTGCCGGCCAGGATCGCGACCTTCCCCTTTCCACCGAGCTGTTTGGCGAGTTCCGCCATGGTGGCGGTTCCGGCCTTGCCGTCGTCGACGCCGTAGAACGCGAAGCGCTTCGACAGCGGCGCGTCGGAGTCGAAGGTCATCACGGGCACGCCGCGCGCCACCGCGTCATTGATCGCGCCCGTGACCTTGCCGGCGTCGGAGCACGAAACGAGAATGGCACTGGCTCCCTCGTTCACGGCCTGGGCGATCCGCTGAGCCTGAAGCTGTCCGTCTTCGGTCGGGGGAGTGAGCCAGGCGATCTCGACCGGGATGCCGATCTTCTCGGACTGCTCTTTGGCTGCCGCTTCCGCGCCCGTGCGGGCCGAGAGAAAGACGGGATTGGTCGAGCTCTTGGCGACGAGCGCGATCTGGATCTTCCTGGGCGCGGCCTTCTGAGCCGGGGCGGCCGTCTCCGGCGCCGAGCTACAGCTGGTGGTGAGGGCGACGGCGGCAGTGAGGACGCCGCCCACGGCGCCCCGCGAAAGTTTCGTCATCAGCATGCTGAGGTCTCTCATTTCAGAGGTTAGGAGGAAGGTTTCATCCGCCGCGCCGCGAAGCGGGCGCTGGCCTGATCGAGCACCACAGCCGCGATGATCGCGCACCCGACGATAATCCACTCGTAGTTTTGATCGAGACGAAGGGTACGGATCGACTGGCGGATCAAGACGATGAGAAGGGCGCCGAGCATCGCCGAGATGGCGCTTCCCTTGCCGCCGGTGAGACTGGCCCCGCCGACGACCGCCGACGCGATGACGTAAAGCTCATAACCGGTGGCGTCGCCGCAGGATGCCGCGCCGTAGAAGCTGGCGCCCATGAAGGCGGCGAGACCGGCGGTGAGGCCGGAGATGACGTAGACGCCGATCTTGATCCGCCCCAGCCGCAGGCCCGCGAAGCGGCTCGCCTCGGGATTGCCGCCCACCGCGAAGATGTGGCGTCCCATCACGGTCCGGCCGAGGTAGATGGCGCCCACCACGGAGACCGCGATCATCGTCAACATCGGAACCGGATAGAGCGCGCCTGGAAGTCCGAGCGAAGCCTTCGCGAAGCTCGTGAGGGATTCGGGCACCAGGATGCTCTCGGCCCGGCTCGTCACGAATGCGATGCCGCGCAGGATCCACATGGTCCCGAGCGTGATGATGAACGGGTGGACCCCGAGGCCCACCACCATGACGCCGTTCAGCAGGCCGCAGACGAGGCCGATGCCGACACACGTCGCCAGCGCCACGAACAGGGTTTCGAGGGGGCCCATGGGCCCGGCGGCCCGCAGCACCATCGCCATGGTGACGCCCGCGAGGGCGTAGATGGAGCCGACGGAGAGATCGATGCCGCCGGAGATGATCACGCAGGTGGCGCCCACCGCCATGATCGCGAAGAAGCTGGCGTCGGTGGCGGTTTGAATGAGGGTGTTGGAGTTGAGGAAGCGATTGACCTCCTGCCCCGTGGCGCGGTCGACGTTGGCGCCCGCGAAGAAGGTGAGAAGCCCGCCGAGGAGCAGGATCACGAGGACGAGCCCGCCCTGTTGCGAGGTGACGAGCTTGCGAATGAACGGGGACATCCGTCAGCCCCTTACCTGTGCGGAGGCGTGTTCAGAGGCGAGGTAGTGCGTTTCGCTCATCGCGCGCAGCCTCTCGGCGGCTTCTTCGGGCAGGATGTCGCGCTGCGGCTCGGCCGAGAGTTCGTAGCCCACCACGAACTTCCGAACCGAGGCCGAGCGGAGCAGGGGCGGGAAGAACGTCGCGTGAAGCCTCCAGTACGGCGCGGAAACGCCATCGCGGGGCTGAGCGTGCCAGCTCATCGAGTACGGGAACGAACATCGGAAGAGATTGTCGTAGCGCCGGTTGATGCGGCCAAGGGCGTCGGCGAGCCCATTGCGTTCGTCAGGCTGAAGATCCGGCAGTTGGGAAACGCGACGGATCGGAAGCACCATCGTCTCGAACGGCCACACCGCCCAGAACGGAACGAGCACGACCCAGTGGTCGTTGCGGAAGACGATGCGCCCTCCGGCCTCGAGTTCGCGTTTCAGGTAATCGCCAAGCAGGTCGCGGCGGTGACTCTCGTGGTACCTCTGTTGGGCGGATTGTCGCCGGGCCGCCCCGGTGGGAACGTGCCCGGTCGCCCAGATCTGTCCGTGCGGGTGAGGGTTGCTGCAACCCATCACGCGCCCCTTGTTCTCGAAGATCTGAACATGGCGAATGCCGTCGAGCGCTTGCAGCCGCGTGGCTTCGTCCGCCCACGCATCGACCACGCTGCGCAATTCGGCGTTGTCCATCAGCGCGAGGGTCAGATCGTGACGGGGAGAGAAGCACAGGACGCGGCACATGCCGGCCTCGGGCTCGGAGCGAAGGAGAGGATCCGGGTCTGCAGTTCCAGCGTCTTTGCCCGGGGGCGGCGTGAGAGCAGGGAAGTCATTGTCGAAGGCCATGGTCGTTGTGTAGGCCGGATTCCGCTCGCCATTCGCGCGGAGGTTCCCGGGGCACAGATAGCAACTCGGGTCGTACTCGGGTTCGTTGCCGGACTCGGCATCGTCGGTCTGTCCCTGCCAGGGACGTTGGAGCCGACCGGGCGAACACAGCACCCATTCATCCAGAAGCGGGTTGTATCGGCGATGAGACCAATCGCGGTCGGGCATGCGGTGAGCAAGGCTACCCTCGATCGACCCCGTCGCGGCCAATGGCCAGTTCTGGGGAGTTGCTGACTCGGAGCCAGGGTCGCTAGCGGGCCAGCAAGGCAGCCGGAATATCAACGACCACCAGGTCCAGGCTCTTCCCATCCGTCAACCGGCCCGACTGAAGGAGGACACGCCTGCCGTCGGGGCTGAAGATCGGATGGGTGTGGTCCGGAATCATCTTGTGGTCGGTGGTGAGGAGAATGCGCTCGCCAGTTCTCCGGTCGATCAGGTACACGTTCCCCTTGAACGAATCGGCGACTGCCCACCGCCCGTCGGGTGAACCGTTGCAGTGCCAGAGGCCCCCGGTGCGGCGCTCGCCCATGTCCTCCTCGATCTGGGCCAGGATCGACATGTGGTTGGTACGCAGGTTGATGACCGCGACCCCCGACGGCTTCTCGCGCAGGTAGGGCAGATGGCCCATCAGATTGAACATCACCTCGTCCCTCGTGGCGAAGGTCTCATGAGTGACCCACTCGTCGGGGGACTCTGCGTAGAGCGGGCGATGGCCCGTGCCATCGGCCCGCACCACCCACATCCGCTGCACCGCGTCCCCCGTGGTTTCGTGGCAGTACAGGATCTCCCCGGGAACCCAGGGGTTCGTCTGCAGGTGCCCCAGCCGCATCGGGATATCGATGACTGTCCCGATCTCGCCCGTCTTCATGTCGATGCTTCTTATCCCGCTTCTCCCGCGGCCCGCCGCTTCGAAACGCAGGCGCGACGTCTCCCGGTCCTGATCCGGATCCATGTTCCGGTCGTCGATGACCCGTCGTCCCGCGGGCGGCGCCGCCGCGTGCGACCTGGACGCTGGCGCCGGACGCGAAGGCACCTCCGGCTCCAGATTGATGCCGAAGTAAACCCGGCTTTCGTCGGAGTCGAGTGCGATCCCGCCGCCTCGCATGTTGTCCGGAAGTGTAGCCACGACCCGCTCGTAGGTTGCCGCGGGTCGAGGCGTCCCCGCCATCGCGTCGGCGATGAGCGGATCAAGGTTCAGTTCAATCAGCTGTCGCGGCCGGTCCCGCATGAAGAACGCCTTGTTCGTCTTGTGCGACAGAGTCACATTGCTCGCGTTCACGTCGCCCGCGGTCATCTGGATGATGTCGCCGGTCTGTTCGTGGACCAGGAAAGCCTGCGGACCGCTGCCATCGCGAGAGCTGCGAAGGAGAATCCACTTGCCGTCGGCTGTCCAGGTCGGATCGGTCTGGTAGGGCTTCGAGTCATTCACCGGATCTGTGGTGAGGAATGTCAGATTCAAGCCGGTCACCGCGTCGACGATGATTCGCTTCTCAGGCGGAAACCGCCGACCGACGTGCGATGCGTCGGCCTCCGCCGCGGCCAGGAGGCTCAGAACACCGAGTGCAGCCAGGCCACGCCGGAAGGGGCCGGCCTCTCGCATCAAGCCTCCGCGTTTGGCGGAGTCGGTGTCTTCGGTGGCGAAGCGAGCGGGTTGCCGCCGCCGCGGGTTGCGGCGCCTAGAGTTCTCGTCAGGTGAACGGCGGCCGCGCGCGTGCGCGTGTTCACCTGGAGCTTTTCGTAGATGTGCCGGACATGCGAATGCACGGTGTCGTAGCCGATCGCGAGTTCCTCCGCGATCTCGCGGTACAAGTAGCCCTTCGAAAGAAGCTCGAGGACTTCCTGCTCACGAGGGGTCAGCGTTTCGGAGCTGGCGATCGGCGCCGCCGGAACCGCGCGGAAGGACTGCACGACTTTGCGCGCGATGTGGCTCGACATCGGCGAGCCGCCGGCCTTGACCTCCTTGATGCTCGATATGAGGGCGGGGCCCGGCGTCCGCTTCAGGAGATAGCCGCTGGCGCCCGCGGCGAGGGCATTGAAGATCAGATCGTTGTCCTGATACACGGTGAGCATCATGACCTGGGTGTCGGGAAGCGATACCTTCAGCCGGCGCACGCACTCGACCCCGTCGATTCCCGGGAGGTTGATGTCCATGAGCACCACCTCAGGCTTCACGCCGGGCAACACCTGAAGCGCCTCTTCACCGGACCCATGCTCGCTTACGCAGCGGAGACCGGGGGCTCGTTCCAGCAGGCGAACGAGGCTCGCTCGCACTCGCTTGTCGTCTTCGACCACGGCGACGCTGATCATCGAGACACCGGAGAAATCACCGCGGGAGCTTAGGGCGGCGCGAGGCTCGGCGCCAATAGCCAGTTCGTGGGAGTCTCAGGTCCTGGTCTGGGTCAGGCGAACCCGGGTGCCTCCGGCGACTCCATTCGAGATCTGGAATCGCGCCCCGATCGAGAGCATGCGTTCATCGATATTGCGGAGTCCCCGTCCTCCCTGAACGCGGAGCGGTGTCTTCGTCGGGGCGGCGCTTCGCCCGCATCCATCGTCCTGCACTTCGATTTCGAACTCGGTGGGCGACAGCGTGAGGCTCAATCGCACCTCCGAAGCGCCCGCGTGTTTGACCACGTTGTTCAAGGCTTCCTTGACCGCGAGAAACAGGTTGTGCCGGGCCTCGGCGCGCAAAGGGATCGCGGGAATAGTCTCGGGCGCTTCGAGTCGGCAGGCGATTCCCGCGGTGGCGAGGTACTCCTGGGCAAAGTGAATGATGTAGTCCCACAGACTGTCGAGCGTGTCTTCGCGCGGGTTGACCGCCCAGACAATCTCATCCATGGCGCGGGTGAGTTCCACCGCGGTCTCGCCGATCTGTTCGGCGTGGGCCTTCGCCTCCTGCGGATTGTCGTCGCGGAGCAACTCGCTCAGGAGGCTGATCTGGGTCAGGCCCGCGCCGAGGTCGTCGTGGATGTCCTTCGCGATTCGCGTGCGGTCGCGCTCGACCGCGTGTTGCTGCTCGAGTCTCGCCAGGTTTGTGCGAAGCGTGCGCGTGGAAAGGTGGCGCGCGATGGAAGCCGCGCCCGCGAGGGAGAACAGCAGGAGAAGGCTCTTGAAGCCCACGGTCTC
This sequence comes from uncultured Acidobacteriota bacterium, assembly GCA_964396875.1. Lineage (GTDB taxonomy): Bacteria > Acidobacteriota > Vicinamibacteria > Fen-336 > JAGNNV01 > JAGNNV01. The sequence continues at coordinate 47,864 of CAYNHK010000001.1, forward strand.
CCAGAAGTGGGGCAGCACCTTGAGAGGCAGGGCCGACTCCCGCGCGCTCCAGACACCGTCGCTGTTCCGTGCGATCACTTCGAAGCGATAGTCGCCAGGCCGGAGGTAGCTGTACTGGGCCGTGCGTCGGTCCGTCGGAGGCGACCAGTCCTTCTCGAGGCCGATCAGGCGGTAGCGGAAGCGGACGGCGTCGGGGGCAGCGAGGCTGAGGCCGGTGTAGCGGAACTCAACCTCGCGGCTTCCCGCAGGAACGACCACCGCGTCGTTCGCCCCTGGTTCCTCATTTCTGATCCGATCCACCCACACCTCTTCGACCACGCTTGCGGGCGGTACTTCGTTGTTGCGAAGGTCTCTCGGATTCACCGAGACCGCTCCGCCCGTGGTCGCGAACCACAGCCGCCCTTCCCGGCCGCGCCATGAGACGGGTTGGTATCCCGAGCACTCGAGCGGGGGAACGCCGTCGGCTCGGCCATAGGTCGAAGACACGAGCGATGTCTCCTTCATGTCGGCGACATCCGCGAGGCTCTTCTGCGAGATTCGCAGGAGACCCTCGCGGGAGCCCACCCACAGATGTCCCTGGTCGTCGTCCAGGATCTGGCAGACCACGGCGCTCGTGAGGCCCTCGCGCGTCGTGTAACGGAAAACGCGACCCCCGGAAAGCCGCAGCAGGCCGCCCTGGTAGGTGCCCACCCACACCACACCGCCCGATTGTGCCCGCAGCGACCAGATCTGATGAGACGCCCCGGCCTCGCCCAGAGAGACCCGTTCGAAGCGACCCTCGGCGTAGCGGTGAAGCGTCCCGTCGCCGCCGCCGATCCAGATCGCGCCGTTCTCGTCCTCGGCGAGCGCGCGCACTTCCGTGACCGTCATGCCGTCGGCCGGCCCGAAATGTTCGACCTTGCCATTCGTCCTCCGCGAGAGCCCGTCCCTTCTCCCCATCCAAAGCCGGCCGGAGCGATCGACGAGCAGGGCTTTTATGCCGTGGACCGCGGGGGAGGTGGGGCGCGCTACTCCGTTCTCGAGGACCCAGAGGTCTTCATGGTCGGCGCTCATCCACAACCGATTGCCCTCGGGGAAAAGCGATAGCACGAAAGGCCGGGTGGCGGGAGGCGGCAGAGCGAAGGACTGCAACCCGCGGTCGCGGAACCGGGCAAGGCCGGCCCCCGCGCTGCCGATCCAGACCGAACCCTGGCGGTCCTCGGCCACGGAGACCGTGGCGTATGAAGATCCCTGCTTCGGAACGGTGACGAGGTCGAATCTCCTCTCGCGGATTCGGGCCAGGCCGCCGCGGTCGACACTCAGCCAGAGGTTCGCCTCGCGATCCTTGAACATGCTCACGACCCGTTCGCTCGCGAAACCCTGGGCGGCTCCGAAGTGCCGGCGGTTCCCCTGGTCGTCGACATGAAGCAGTCCGCGACCGCCGTGCGCGAACCACAGTCCGCCTCGCCGGTCTCCGATCGGGAGTCTCGGCTGGAGGGCGTCCTCCGGCAGGTATCGAGAGGGCCCGAGGTCCCGGATCCACTGGCCGTCGCGTCCCTGGAGCAGGCGCTCGTTGACGATCGCCCAGAATGAATCGTCCTCCGCGAAATGCAGGAAGCCGACGTCGACCCTTTGGGAACCCGCACCCACAGGCATCGGAGAAAACTCCGTTCCGGCCCAGCGCAGGATCCCGGCGTTGGTTGCAACGACCACGCGATCCTCGCGATCCGTGGTGAGGTATTGGATCAAGCGTCCCGCCGGTGCTGACGGCAGGGACACCTCTTCGGTACGGCCGTCGACGATCCGCCAGAGCCTCTCGTCGGTCGACCGGATCCACAATTCGCCGGAGCGCGTCGCGCAAAACGTCGGGCTGAAGACGACGTCCTGGGGCCTGATGGTCCCCCAGGGACCCGCGCGTCCTGCGTCGAGGGTCCGTCGCAGGACCGACCCGGACTGAAGCACGAAGACCTGCTCGCGATCGGTTGACGACGCGAGCCATACACCGCTCTCCACGCGTTCGCGGGCCGCCCACTCGGCGGTGAAGACGCCGTTGCGCCACGACGTGAGGGAGCCATCGTAGGTATTGATCCACAGCGTTCCGGCGCGGTCCGTGAACAGACGTTCGACGCGCGTGTGACCGAGGGCGCGCGTGTTCGAAGAATCGAATCGAACGAAGCGGACGCCGTCGAAGCGGGCGAGGCCGTCATACCCGCCGACCCACAGGTACCCCTCCGGAGTCTGGGCAATGGCGGTCGCCGAGTTGCCCGGCAGGCCTCTCGACGCGTCCCAGAAATCGATGACGTAGTCGGCCGCGCGCGCCTCCATGCCAGCGAGGGCCAGAAGGCCGACACACAGAAAGCGCAAAGGCGACATCATCGGACGAGGCTCGCGGCCATCAGGCCGGGGATGACTGCGACGAGATATCGGCTGTCCTTCACGTGCGGAGGACGCTATCAAACAGCGGCCTCGCCAGAAGTGTGGAGGGCGGCAGGTCACGCGTTGTGGTAACAACGAGACCAGATGTCCTCCTTCGTCTCACGAAGTCTGGTTCTGTGCTTCCTTCCGGCGACGATCCTTCTGCCGTGCGCCGCTCCAACTCTCGAGGCCGCGGACAAGGAGACCGCCCGTCAGATGGAGAAGCTCGGCCGGGGTGTGGTCGCCATTCGGCAGGATGAAGGACGAGCCTTCGTGGCCTGGCGGCTGCTGGGCACTGACCCCGAGGGCGTGGGCTTCAACGTGTATCGAGCCACGGAGACGGGGAAGGCGAAACGCCTCAACCCGAAGCCGCTTCTGGGCCCGACGTTCTTCATCGACGAGACCGCCGAAGCCGGACGCCAGCACACCTACACGGTTCGCGCCGTGGTCAAGGGCCGTGAACAAACGTCAGGCCGAGGCTTCACGCTTGCGGCCGCGCACGAACCCCTCCCCTATCTCTCGATTCCCCTGAAGACGCCTCAGAGTTACACCCCGAACGACGGCTCGGCCGGGGACCTCGACGGCGACGGCGAATACGAGATCGTGCTGCATCAGGCTGGCCGCGGCCGGGACAACTCCCGCCCCGGTGTAACGGATCCGCCGATCCTGCAGGCCTACAAACTCGACGGCACGCTGCTGTGGACGATCAACCTCGGTCGCAACATTCGTGAAGGCGCGCACTACACCCAGTTCATGGTCTACGACCTCGACGGCGATGGCCGCGCGGAGGTTGCCTGCAAGACCGCGGATGGCAGTGTCGACGGGCTGGGCAAGGTCATCGGAGATCCGAACGCAGTGTGGGTGAATCCCGAGGGAACCCGTCTCACCCTTCGCGGCCGCGATGGCGTCGAGCGCGCGCAGGACGTATCGGGCTACGTCCTGCGAGGCCCCGAATACCTGACCGTCTTCGACGGCCTTACCGGAGGGGCCCTTGCCACAACTGCATACGTTCCACCGCGCCACCCGGCAACGCACAGCCCGACCGTGGATCAGCTCGAGGAACTCTGGGGAGACGGCTGGGGCACTCGGGTCGACCGTTTTCTCGCCGCGGTCGCGTATCTCGACGGAGAGCGGCCGAGCCTCGTCATGGCGCGCGGCTACTACACGCGATCGGTCCTCGCGGCCTGGAACTTCCGCGGCGGGAAACTGACGCACGTCTGGACGTTCGACAGTGATGATAAGACGCCGGGAAACCACGACTACCGAGGCCAGGGGAACCACAACCTGAGTGTCGCGGATGTGGATGGCGACGGCCGCGACGAGATCGTCTACGGCGCCGCCGCGATCGACGACAACGGGAAGGGCCTCTATTCGACCGGCTGGGGCCACGGCGATGCGCTCCACGTTTCCGATCTCGATCCCGACCGGCCGGGCCTGGAGGTGTTCAACATCCAGGAGCGCTTCGACGACGCGGGGGCGAACTTTCGCGATGCGCGCACCGGACGCGAGATCTGGAAGAAGGCCTCGATCAAGGCGGCGACCGAGGGCGGCGACGCGGGGGAGGGCCCGGGCCGCGGCAACTCTTTCAACATCGATCCCCGTCAGCGGGGCAACGAATCCTGGGTGGCGGGTGCTGAATTGCGCGGCCTGTGGAACGCGAAGGGCGAGAAGATCTCCGATGAGCAGCCGCAGGCGGTCAACTTCGCGGTGTGGTGGGACGGCGACCTTCAGCGTGAATTGCTCGACCGCAACGTGATTTCGAAATGGAACTGGACGAAGGAGACGCTCGAGCCGCTCCTTGTAGCTGAATGCTGCGCGTCGAACAACGGGACGAAGGCGACGCCGGTGCTGAGCGCCGACCTTTTCGGCGATTGGCGAGAGGAGGTCATCTGGCGCACCAAGGACGACAAGGAACTCCGGATCTTCACCACCACGATCCCGACCCCGCACCGACTGGTGTCCCTGATGCAGGACCCGCAATACCGCCTCGCGGTGGCCTGGCAGAACGTGGCCTACAACCAGCCGCCGCATCCAGGCTTCTACCTCGGGGACGAAGCGCCCCTGCCGCCACGCCCCCGATAGGAGCGTCGCCGCGTTTGCGGTTTATCGTGATCCTCTCCCTCATGGCCACCGGTGCGACCGTTCACAACTTCGATATCGACCTGGCCGATGCCGATCGAAACGTCTACGAAACGCTGGCCCTTCGCGCGGCCCGCCACCCGTCGGAGTCTTCGGAGTATCTGCTGACGCGCGTGCTCGCGTACGCGCTCGAGTTCGAGGAGGGCATCGCGTTCTCGACCGGCGGTCTGTCGGAACCCGATGAGCCGGCGCTGAGCGTGCGCGATCTCACCGGCGCCCTTCGCTCATGGATCGAGATCGGCAGCCCCGATGCCGCGCGGCTGCACAAGGCCTCGAAAGCCTCGCCGCGCGTGGTTGTCTACACGCACAAGGATGCGGGGCGGCTGGCCCAGCGCCTTTCCGGAGAACGCATCCACCGCGCGGAGTTGGTCGAGCTGTACGCGATCGAACCCGCGCTCATCACGGCGCTGGTGGCGCGCCTCGATCGCCGGATGGCCTTCGCGTTGTCGGTTGCCGGACGCGAGTTGTTCGTTTCCATCGGAACCGAAACGCTCACCGGCCGGGTTGTCCGCACGCCTATCGCGTGAACGCGGTCACTGCGGGAGGGTGGAGACGTAGGCCCAGACGATTCCCGTCGCCATGGCCGCGAACACGAACGCGCCGATGAAGTACCGCCTCGCGCTCGCGCCGAGTTGCACGAGCCCGGCCTCGCCATCGCCCAGGATGATCCGGGTCTGGTGGGCCCAGTTGGCATCGGGAATGATCCCGCCTTTGGCCTGTGAGTAGAGCCCCAGCACACAGACCTGGGCGCCCTGCGCGACCATCTGTTCGCTGAGCTGGCACGAGGCGAGTTCCGCGTCGTCGGCACCGTGCTTGTCCCGCCGGAAGAAACCATCGTCGTCGGTCCATTCCTTCTCCGCGGTCTGGCGGTCTTCCTTTGGTGTCGCTTTCGTCTCGAAGGTGGTCGCCGCGATGTAGGCCTCGACGTTGCGCACGGCTTCGCTCTTCTCCACATCGCTCGTCGCCATATCGAAAAGCGGGACCGCGAGTAACTTGAACGTCCCGACGTTGGTCGAGATCCTCGGCGAGGCCAGGGCCGCGCCTTCGTAGTACGTGACCGTATAGGCGCTCTTCCCCGAGCCCACGCGCCGGGAGATCGAGTACTTGAAGGCGACGGCACTCTTCCCGCTGATCGGAGACGTGATCGGCGACGCGGAACGAATGACTCCTGAGAAGCCGGTCCATTTTCCGTCCACCGGGGTCTGCCCCGCCATGGCGTCGCGGATCAGCCCGCGGTCGCGCAGCATGTCGAGGGCGTACCACGCGGACGAGACGGAAAGTGTCGCGAGCAGCCCGGCGGCCACGGCAGGGACTGCGACGGAGTTCGGGTCCGCGCCGAGTTGGAGAAGCAGAAGAACGAAGCCTGCTATGGAGGCGAGGGTGCCAACAAGGCCGATGAGACAGGAACGCGCGCAACCTTTCAAGCGGAACCCCCAGTCACCGGCGATTGGCCCGGTCTCCTATCGAGGCCGGATCGTATCACCGGGCCGGAGGGCCACGATGGCCACGATGGCCTCAACGAGGGCCAGGTTTCCGTCCTGTGCGCGGTTCGCGTGCGCGGAACCCCTCGTCCGTCTTCTCGAAGCCGAGGGCGATCAGAATCGCCGGCAGTTCCTCGGGACCACACTGGAGAAGCCGGGCGAGACAAGCGCCTGCCGCGAAGGGACCCTTGCGCGCTTGAGCATGGGCCGCGCCCAGCAGGTTCTCGATGGCATCCACCCGCACGATCAGGCTTCCGAGCGCCTCGTATCCGCACGCCGCGTCGCGCGAAGGGTCATGGCTGCCTCCGCTCCGGAGGGACAGCGGTCCTGCGGGAATGGGTGTCGCGCTCTTGTGTCGCACCTGAAACAGCACGACCCGCACCCGCAGCGCCTCGGTGCGAAGCAGCGAGGGCATGAAGACGTGCCTCCGTCCGAGCACGACGCCGAGACGCGCGAGTTCCCGCCTTTCCGACTGGGTCAGTGCCCCGATCGCGTTACGCAGTGTCCGGCGGGGAGCCGAGCCCAGGCTCTCCGCGAGGCGATAGAGCAGACCGCGTACGGCTCCCGCCGCGTTCGCTTCGAGTGCGGTGAAGAGCGGGGCGAGGCCGATGCGGACGTGAGCGGAAGCGAAGTCCGCGAGTCGTCGCCGCACGCGCTCGCGCCGGGGCGGATCGAGGAGATCGGACGCGAGGGCCTCCGAAAGCGGTGCGAGCAGTCGGTCGCCGGGAAGCAGCCGGCCCACTTTCGCCCCGCGCCACAAAATGGCGCCCTGCACGGTGAGAGCGAAGGCTTCGTCGCTCGACTCGACCAGTTCCTCCACCCGGGCGCCGATGTTGGCGCGCAGCACGCGGTTCGCCGCCGCACGCAGGGCGTGGGACGCCGCGCCGGGCAGAGGCTCGAACTCGAAACCGGCGAGCCGCCCCGCCCGGACCCCCTGCAAGAGCAGCGTGCCGTCATCGGCGAGCTGGGAGGCGACTTCCGCGCCATCATGTCGCGCGATCAGCGTGGCTCCGGGATTCGCGTACTCCTCGCGCAGCCGGGCGTGCAGCGCATCGGCCAGCCGATCCTCGATTTCTCGCGTGCGCGCCTGCCAGGTCTCGGGATCCGCGAGCCATCCCGGCCGGTGGGAGACGTACGTCCACGTTCGGATCCCGGCGATCCGGTCGAGCAGCGCCGCGATGTCTCCGTCCGTCGTGTCGAGGGCCCGTACCTGTCGGTCGACCCAATCCCAGGGGAGGCCGCCATCGCCCGCCACGAGCAGACCAAAGACGCGGGAGAGCAGGCGGGTGTGCGCCTCGGCCATTACGTTGCGGAAATCCGGAATCTGGCACACATCCCACAACAGCCGGACATCCGCCGGCCGTCGCGCGAGCGCCGCGATGTCGGGATCGCGCGCGAGGACCTCGAGGGCCCGCTGGTCGTCCGCGTGTCGCATCCGCACGAGCCAGGGCTCGGGTGGCCGATGGTCGAGACTTTCGAGAAGGGCGTCGATGGAACCGAAGGCGAGACGCGAGTTGCGCCAGTAGACGGTTCGAAGAGGTTCGAAGCGATGTTGCTCGACGGCCTCCACGAGTGCCGGCGCGAAGCCTCCAAGATCGGTGGTGGCGCCGAAGGTCCCGTCGCGCACGTGCCGCCCCGCACGTCCCGCGATCTGGCCGACCTCGGCGGGATGCAATCGCCGCGAACCGATGCCGTCGTGCTTCGCGAGCGAGGTGAAGGTCACGTGGTCGAGGTCGAGGTTCAGGCCCATGCCGATCGCATCGGTGGCGACGAGATGATCGACTTCGCCCGACTGGTAGAGGTCCACCTGGGCGTTGCGAGCGCGCGGGGAGAGAGCCCCGAAGACGAGAGCGGCGCCCCCGGCGCGGCTGCGCAGGCGTTCCGCCACCGCGTAGAGTTCCGCGATCGAGAACACGATCAAGGCGCTGCGCCTCGGTGTTCGCTCGAGTTTGCGCGGAGCGACGTAGCGAAGGGTGGAGAGCCGGGGGCGCGAAACGATCTCCGCGGTTGGCGCCAGTCGGCGCAGCAGAGGCCTGATGGTGTCAGCGCCGAGAAACATCGTTTCTCGTTCCCCGCGCGCGTGCATCAGCCGCTCGGTGAAGATGTGTCCGCGCTCGCGGTCGGCCGCGAGTTGCACCTCGTCCACCGCGAGGAAGTCGACGGGAGTCGACACCGGCATCGCCTCCACCGTGCACACGTAGTAGCGCGGCCTGCTTGGCAGAATGCGCTCCTCGCCGGTGATGAGGGCCACGGTGTCGGCGCCCCGGGCCCGCACCAGGCGGTCGTAGTTCTCCCTCGCGAGCAGGCGCAGCGGGAAGCCGATCATCCCCGTGCCGTGCTCGAGCATGCGCTCCATCGCGTGGTACGTCTTTCCGGTGTTGGTAGGCCCGAGCAGGGCGATTACGGGGGGCATCACCAGAGTCTTCTATCGCGTCAACGGACTGGCGGAGTCTAGCGTCCGTTGGTCATCCAGGCCGGCGTACACTGCGGCCATGAAAACGCGCATCCTCTTGATTGGGACCCTGGGATTTGCGGCAGTGGGGGGCGGGGTGACGGCTTCCGTCTCGTTCGCTCAGGCCCTGAGTTCGGCGGCGTCGCCGTTTGAAATCGTCGTCCATCGGCACGTCATGGTGAAAGCCCGCGATGGTGTGCGACTCGCGACAGACATCTATCTGCCCGCCCGGAACGGCATCGTCTCCACCGGCGTACCCGCGATCGTGGAACGCACCCCGTACAACAAGGACCGCGGACCGGATGCGTTTGTGAACTTCTTCGTTCCGCGCGGCTACGCGGTGGTCCTCCAGGACGTGCGCGGCCGGTACCGTTCGGAGGGAAAGTGGCGGCCGATCACGGACGACGGGCCGGACGGCGCGGACCTCTTGAAGTGGATCGCCGAGCAGCCGTGGTCGAGCGGGAAGGTGGGAATGGTCGGGACCTCGTACGCCGGGGCAACGCAGCACGCGGTGGGAATCACCGGCGCCCCCGCCCTTGCCGCGCTTGTTCCCGTGGATGCGATGAGCGACCCAGGCTACTTCGGCGTGCGCCACAACGGCGCGTTCGAACTCCGCTGGCTGAATTGGATCCTGACGCTGGGGAACGCGACCGGCACCAGCGCCGGCCCAAACGGCCTCTCGCCGGGTCCGTTCGCGCAGCTTGCCGCCTCGCGCGCGGCGAAGGACCCTGCGGCCGCGACAGCGCTCACGACCATGGGAACTCAGGTGCGCGAGTACGTGAAAGCCCTGCCTCTTCGACCGGGCACGACGCCGCTCAAGTTCGCCCCCGACTACGAATCGTGGCTGATCGAAGCGATGCGTCATGGCGACAACGATTCCTTCTGGGCCGACATGGGTTCGAGCGTCATCGATCATGTCGCCCGGTATCAGGACGTTCCGGTAATGCATCTCACCGGTTGGTACGACTCGTGGGGAGCGCAGGTCGCGAACCTCAACTATGTCGCGCTCGCCAAAGCGAAGACGCAGCCCCAGCGCCTGATGATCGGGCCGTGGACTCACGGCGGACAGGGCACGAGCTTCTCGGGCCTCGCGGATTTCGGCCCCGCCGCCGCGATCAACATGAACGAGCTGCGCCTGCGCTGGTTCGAGCGCTGGTTGAAGGGCTCGGACAATGGCGTCGAGCGCGACGCGCCGGTGCGCCTGTTCGTCATGGGCTCGGGTGAACCCCACAAGACGAAGGAAGGCCGCCTCTTCGTGGGCGGAGTCTGGCGGGACGAACGCGAGTGGCCGCTGGCTCGCGCGGTCGACACCGACTACTTCCTGCATGCCGATGGAACCCTCTCGACCCGGCCGCCAGGCGAAGCCGCCCCCTCGCGCTATGACTTCGATCCGCGCAAGCCGGTCCCCACGATCGGCGGCAATGTCTCATCCGAGGGCGTTCTCATGCTTCGCGGCGCGCAGGACCAGCGTTGCACCGCGGACAACTGGCTTTGTTCCGACACCATGCCCCTTTCCGCTCGCCCCGATGTGCTGGTCTTTGAGACCCCGCCGCTGGAGCGCGACGTCGAGGTGACGGGTCGGCTGGTGGTGAAGCTCTGGGCCAGCTCGGACGGGCCCGACACCGACTTCACCGCGAAGCTCATCGACGTCTACCCGCCAAACGCCGATTTTCCCGCGGGAGTCGACTTGAACGTCGGCGACAGCATCGTGCGCGGCCGATACCGCGAGTCGCTCAAGGCCGCCAGGCTTCTCGAGCCCGGGAAGCCCTACGAGTTCACGATCGAGATGTACCCGACGTCGCTGGTGTTCCGGCGCGGGCATCGCATCCGCGTCGACATCTCGAGCAGCAACTTCCCGCGCTTCGATGTGAATCCCAACACCGGAGAACCCCTCAACGAACAGCGGCGCTCACGCGTCGCGGTGAACTCCATCTATCACGATCCGCAGCACCCCTCGCGAATCGTGCTCCCCATCGTCCCTATTCCCGCGAAACCTGCGCAGTCGCCAAACCCGCGCTGACCCGCGGACGGGCCAAGGCGCGGCCGATCACGGATCCTCGAAGCGCCAGCTGGGCCGGGGACTCGGCATCGCTGCGGCCTCGGCGCCGAGTGCGGTCAGCAGATCGCCGAGCCGCTCTCGTTCCGCCGCGAGGTCGAAGCCGAAGTAGCGCGCGGGGTAGGGCTCGAAACGAGCGAGAGCTCGCGCGAAAGTCCGGGTGGCGCCGGTGTGATTCCCTCGCTCGAGGTGAAGGAACCCCACGCTGACCTGGATGAGTGCCTGAAAGAAGTCCCGGGACGGCCCGCGAAGACCCAGCCAAATCTCCTCGAGCGTCTCGTGGCACTGGAAGTAGTGGCCGCGGTTGAACTGCTCCACGGCGCGGTCGAAGGCGAGCCGCTGCTCGCTCGTCAGTTCCGGCCCGGCCAGGAGGCGCATCATCGAGACGATACGCCGCGCGGGCGCCAGCGCGCGGCCTAAGATGCGGGATGCTCAACTGGATCTGGGCCGGTTTCTTCTTCGTGGCGTTCGTCGCCGGTCTCTTCCGCTGGCTGGTGCTCGGCGAGCCGGGAGTCTGGGCGGCGATGGTGGGGTCGAGCTTCGAGATGGCGAAGACCGGCTTCGAGATCTCGATCGGTCTCACCGGCGTGATGTGCCTCTGGCTCGGGATCATGAAGATCGGGGAGAAGGGAGGTGCTGTGACCCTCGTCGCGCGAGCTTTCGATCCGCTGCTTCGCCGGCTCTTCCCGAGCATCCCGCCCGCTCACCCGGCGGGCGCCTCGATCGTCATGAACCTCTCCGCGAACATGCTGGGTCTCGATAACGCCGCGACCCCGCTCGGGCTCAAGGCCATGAAGGAGCTGCAGGAGATCAACCCGGAGCCCGACACCGCCAGCAACGACCAGATCATGTTTCTGGTGATCAACGCCTCGGCGGTCACGCTGATCCCGACCGCGATCATGACCTACCGCGCGCAGATGGGCGCAGCCGATCCCACTGACGTCTTCCTGCCCCTGCTGATCGCCACGTTCTGCAGCACGATGACCGGCATCATGGTGACCGCGCGCATGCAGGGGCTGAGGCTCTGGAATCCAGTCACCGCGGCCTATTTCGGGAGCGCGACCCTCATCATCGGGCTGCTGGCCGCCTACGTGAGCACACTCGATAAGGAGACGATGGAGCGCCAGACGTCGCTCTTCGCCAACCTTTCCATCTTCTCGCTCATCGTGGGCTTCCTGCTGCTGGCGGTGCGCAAGGGCATCGCGGTATACGAGACATTCGTCGAAGGCGCGAAGGAAGGCTTCACGGTGGCGGTCGGGATCATCCCGCACCTCGTCGGAATGCTCGTGGCCATAGGCATCCTCCGGACCAGTGGTGTTCTCGACCAGGCTCTCGATCTGGTACGGCTCCTCGTCGCCGGTCTCGGGCTCGACGGCCGATGGGTCGATGCCCTCCCGGTGGCCCTCGTGCGGCCGCTCTCCGGCAGCGGCGCGCGCGGCCTGGTGATCGAAACGATGAAGACACTCGGAGCCGACTCTTTCGCGGGCCGGCTCGCCTGCATCATCCAGGGCAGCACCGAGACGACGTTCTATGTGCTCGCGGTGTACTTCGGTTCGGTGGGGATCAAGAACACGCGGCACGCCATCGTCTGCGGTCTCACCGCGGAGTTCGCGGGCTTCGCGGGCGCCCTGGCCGTCGCCTACCTCTTCTTCGGCTGAGGCCGCAGGCAGACGCTGCTATGGTTCAGTCGCGACGATGAAGCAGAAATCTCTCCGAACGGCGATGCTGCTGACCCCGCTTTTCCTCGCGGGTTGCGGCGGCCGTGAGTGTTACGTCGGTGTCCGCGGCACCGCGGCGAGTATCACGGTGAAGGGGATGTTCCCGTCGGGAACCTGCGAGGCGCTCATCAAGAACCCGGTCAAGTACGTGGGCGAACTGGCGGAGGACGAAGGCAGGGATCTCTACTCGATGAGCGAGCGTCCCACGCAGCCTGTCGTGTGCGAGTACCTGATCGAAGGCAAGACCTTCGTTGTCCGGGACGAGGGTGTGCTCAAGGTCGTGGGGAACATCGTTTGTTCGAGCCTTGGCCGGCGGGCCGACAAGCGGCCGTAGCCGTCCCCAACCCGCGCCGCAGCAGCGGTTCAATCGGCTGAACGGCGCGCGCATGGCGCCATCGCGTTCGCGCGGTACGATCCGTTCATGGTGATCGAAACCCTGCATCGCTCCCTTCGGCAATGGACGCGCGAGCCCCTCTACTATTTCGGAAGCGCCCTCACACTCGCGCTCGCCATCGGCGCCGCGGTCGCGAGCCTCGCGGTGATCCGACCCGCGCTGCTCGACCCGCTGCCGTACCGTGACGGGCGCGAACTCATTTCGCTTCTGACCTTCTCGCAGGGGGCGACGTCCGCGGTGTCGCCGTACGTGTTGCGTGACCTTGAAGCCGCGCCGTCTCCACTGCGTGAGTTCGCGGCGATCCGGCCCTCGGCTTCGATCTGGGAAGGGCCGGGGGTGACGGAGAGCCTGCCCGCGAGCGTCGTGACCGCGTCGTACTTCCCGCTTCTCGGGGCGCGGCCTGCGCACGGGCGTTTCTTCGCCGATGGCGAGACATCGTCGGCGGTGATCAGCTGGGCCTTCTGGAAGAATTCACTTGCGGGCGACCCAAAGGTGGTGGGGCGTGTGCTGCGACTCGATGGGCAGGATGTCACTGTGGTCGGCGTGATGGCGCCCGATTTCTTCGGGCCTTACTGGCCCGGCGTGAACCTTTGGCTTCCTCTCGACGTGCCGTCCTTCCTGCGCGATCCCGCGCGCGGTCGCCGCGCCTTCACTGTCCTCGCGCGCCGCACCGCGTCGCAGGGCGAGGTGGATGAGTTCCTGAAAGTGTTCACGGCGCGAATGCGCGCCGATCATCCGGCGGTTCACGGCCAGCAGTCGTGGGTGGCTCGCCCCCTGCGGGACGAACTGGTCGGTCCCGCGGGCCCGGCTCTCCTTGGAACCGGTGCCGCCGCCTTGTTGCTGCTGCTCACCGTGACCGCGAATCTGGCCGGCTTGTCGGCGGTGCGGGTGGTCGAGCGCCGGCGTCAGATCGCCGTCCGCTCGGCCCTTGGAGCCTCGACGGGACGCCTCAGGTTCGATTCTCTCGTCGACAGTCTTGGCATCGCTCTCGTGGGCTCCGGTCTCGGGGTCGCAATAGGGGGCGGAACGATCGGTGTCCTCGGCGGATTCCAGCGCCAGTTTCTGGATCGCATCCCGCCCATCGAACTCGACGGTCTGACCGCGGCCATGGGCGTTTTCGCCGGACTTGTCGCGGGGCTCGCCACGGCTCTCCTGCCCCCCTGCAATTCCGGCGCGCCTTCGAGCCTCGACGCTCTGCGCACTTCGCGGGGAAGCGCTGGCGACGCCTCAGCCACCCGGATGCGTTCGGGACTCGTGGTCTCTCAGGTGGCGATGGCCTTCGTGCTGATCGTCGCCGCGGGTTTGCTGGTGCGGACCGTGCGTCATCTGGCCGCCACCGACCTCGGGTTCGAAAGCGCGGGGCGTTCCACCTTCGGCGTGGCCCTCTCGGCCCGCTACGACACCGAGGAGAAGCAGATCCAGTTCGAGCGCGACGCCGTAGCCGAACTGCGACGCATCCCCGGGGTCAAGGCGGTGCACGCCTCGGTCGGCGTTCCGGTCATTGGCGGAATGGGCGCGGCGCTCCGGCTTCATGGCGAGCCGGCCAACTCTGCTTTTTCGGAGGTCGCGTACATGTCGGTGGCGCCCGGCTTCATGGAAGGGATCGGCGCCGTCTTGAAGGCAGGGCGCCATCTGAGCGAGGCCGATCACGGCGGCGCGCCCAAAGTCGCGGTTATCAACGAGACCATGGCCCGCACCTACTGGCCGGGGGGAAACGCCCTGGGCGCGCGGGTTCAGATCGGCTCGGGCTCGCCCGACATGGAGTGGATCACCGTCGTGGGCATCGTCGCCGATCTTCGTCAGCACGGGCCGACGATGGCGGTGCGACCCAGCGCTTTCTGCTCGACGCTCCAGTATTCCTTCCGGCGGCGGAACTTCGTCCTCGAGACCGGCTCCCTTCCCGCGACCCTCGCCGTCAACGTGCGAGACGCGATACGACGCGTGGATTCGGGCCTCGCCCCTTCACGCCTTCAGCCCTTTGACGAGCTTGTGGCCGATCGGACAGCGCGCCATCGTCTGGTGATGCTCGCCCTTTCCGGTTTCGGCGCGATAGCACTCGTCCTGAGTGCTTTCGGTCTCTATGCGGTGGTGGCGCTCACGTCGAAGTTGCGGCGTCGGGAGTACGCGATTCGCGTGGCGCTTGGAGCCGAGGGCCGACGCGTCCGCGGACTGGTTCTGAACCAGGGCCTCCGGTTGGGCGCTCTGGGCATTGCCGCCGGCCTGGCCCTCGCGGTCGCAGGAACCCGCAGCCTTCAGGGCCTGCTCCACGGCGTGGAGCCGCTCGATCAGGGGACGCTGGTTCTCGCGGCGGCCGCGGTTCTCGGTCTCGCCGCTCTGTCGGTGCTCGGTCCCGCCCTTCGCGCTTCGCGAGTCGATCCCTCGGAGGCGCTCAAGGCAGAGTGACGACGCTTCAGGGCCGGCTCGGCTGAGAAATCTGAAAGCCGACGGGAACCGTGGCCTCGGCGATCGTTTCGGCGGCGGTTGGCGGCGTCAGCGTGCCGCTGTTCCGGGAATGGAACATGACGCGCACGCCGGTGACGGCGCAGGGAAGGCGGTAGACCTGGAACCCGGTCACCGTGACCGTGGTTGTCCAGCCCGCGGGCAGCGAACGCCAGGTGGGTGAGTCGGGAAGATTCTGCCCGCAATAGGCGCCGCTCGCATTGTCCGTGAGCAGGTACACATTCAGCTGACCGTAGGGGACCTCGCGACCTGAGGAAATCGTCAGTCTGACGGAAATGAGGCCGGACTCGGGCAGAAGAATGACGCCGCCCAGTTCGTTATAGGTGATGTTCGACGGGACGACCACGCCCCCGCCCGGGGCCGGAGAGATTGCCGCGATGACAACGTTGCTGATGGCGGAGGTCGTGGGCGCCGTGGGAGAGGAGCCGCAACCGCCGGCAAGCGCGGCCGCGAGGAGCCAGGAAAGGGACGGTTTTCCCACGTGCGCAGCGTACACGAAAGCCGCCACGCGCTCTTGCGAGTACGATTGGCGGGAGTTTCCAGGACGCCTGGCTTGGACTGCCCGGGGGAGGGCCGGCAATGAACACACGAGTCGCGCCGATCATGTCTGGCCTGGTGCTTCTGGCTGCGGTTGCCCTTGCCGCGCAGGGCCGCGAGAGCAATGTTCAGCGGCCGCAGTTGATCTTCCCCGTGACCACACGGCAGGTCGAGATGAGCGTGGTGGTTCAGGACAAGGATGGCGCGTCGGTTCGAGGTCTCACCGCGCAGGACTTTCAGATCACCGAGAAGGGCGAGGTTCAGGCGATCACTTCGTTCTCCGAGGAGACGGAGCCGCAAGGTGTTTCAGAGGTCCCGGCCCAGGGTGAAGCCGCGGGTTTCCACAACCAGCACGTTCGAAGTGGAGGCGTCACCGTCATCCTCCTCGACCGTCTGAACACGGCCTGGGCGGACCAGGCTTTCGCCAAGACCCAGGTCGTGAAGTTCCTCGGCCAGATCGAACCGACCGATCGCGTGGGGCTCTACGTGCTCGAGTCGAGCACGGTGCGCGTCCTTCACGATTTCACCAGCGACGCCGCTTCGCTCCTGCGAACGCTGGCCCGCCATCAGGCCGCCCCGTCCGCTGCGCTTGCAGGCTCGGAAGAAAGGGCCTTCGAAACCGGCGATACCGAACTCGATGTGTTTCTCGCCGAGACCGCGCGCATCGTGAACGCGCAGTACCTCCGGAATCGCGCGGAAAACACCTGCGAGGCCCTCGTTTCTATCGCGAACCACCTCTCCGGAGTGCGGGGCCGCAAGAACCTCATATGGGTCTCTTCCTCTTTCCCCCTCACTTTCGACGACCCCGTGGGCCGGGGCAGCGCGCCGGGGTTGAGCACCGGCACGGTCGCCGCGGAGGTGCAGCGGGCCACGCGCGCGATGAGCGAGGCGGGAATCGCCGTCTATCCCGTCGACGCACGGGGTCTGGTCGGGGCTTTCTCCGTGGATCCCGCGAGCATCCCCTCGACTCCGAACAGCGGCCGCACGATGATGAACGCCTTTTCGAATCTCTCCACCATGATGCCGACCCTCGACACCGCGAAGGCGGTGGCCGAGAACACGGGAGGCCGGGCGTTCTACGGCACCAACGACATCGGGGGAGCGATCCGCCGCGCGGTCGACGACACCCGGGTCACCTACCTCCTGGGCTATTCGCCGAGCCACAATCAATGGGACGGACGTTTTCGCGAGGTCAAGGTGAAGGTCTCGCGCCCTGGCTTGGAGGTCAGGCACCGGAGGGGTTACATCGCCTCTCCGCTCGATGAACGTGACCGCCGCCGGTCAGGCCAATCGCGTATCGAGGCCTTGCGCAATCCGCTCGAGGCATCCGGAATCGCGGTGGGGGTGAAAGTGGAGGGCGCCCCGGGCGCCCAGGGCGGGGAGGTGAACCTCGCCATACGAATGGATCCTCGGCCCATCACCCTGGATCCGAAGGGCGACAAGTGGGAGGGCACGGTCTCCCTCCTGATCGCCCAGAGCAACGCCGAGGGGAAGATCTTCAAAGCCTTCGATCAGGACATCCAGTTGAGTCTCACCGGGGAGATGCGCGAGCGACTGCTGACCCAGGGCATGGTCCTGAACAAGAAGATCGCCCTTCGAGGCGACCTTCACCGGCTCCATGTCGTGCTGAGCGATCCGCCCTCGGGTGCGGTCGGTTCGGTGATCATCCCCGCGGACAAGGTCCGCGCCGCGGCCGGCCGCTGACGCCCTCGCGAGGCCGTTTCAGGGCACGACCTTGACGATGAGTCGACGCGAAGCGGCGTCGTAGAACCAGGTGCTGGTCGAGGACTCGTGCACCTCGTCCACGGACTCGGCCTCGGGCGGCCCCCCGGTCTGATTGATCAGCACGGTCTGGCCGTTGATCCTGACCGACGCAGGACGGACGGCGATACGGCCCACCCGGTAGAGCAGCGGCCATCCGGGAGGCGCGTCGGCGCTCAAAGTCAGTCGCTCGCCTTCCATGACGGAGCGGAAGGTCGTCCACGATCCGGTGTGGTCGTTGAAGTAACGAAATGACGATGTCCCGCTCGGGTAGACGAGAACAGTGAGGGCACCTGCGGACTCGCGGGCGCCGTGGCCGGTGTAGTCCCTTTCGACCTCCATGGGAATGATCGCGCCGAGCCGGAGGAACACCGGCTCACGGCCCACGGGGGCCGCGTGCTCGACCAGGTTTCCGGAAACGACCCGATCTTCGTCCCAGTAGTCGATCCACTGCCCGGCGGGAAGTTGAATGTCGATCGTGGGCGTCTTCGACGTCACCATGGCGACAAAAATCTCCTCGCCGACCCGCATCGCATTCGGCCCGGGCCCGGGCTGGATGATCGGAGACTCCGGCTGCTCGTGCATCCTGCGCGCGTAGCTCAGGAAGTAAGGCACGAGCTGGCGGTGGAGCCAGGCGTAGTAACGATACGCGCGCAGAAGGTCCGGGCTGTACTCGGAGCGCCAGGGATCCGAGTTCCCGAAAGGCGTGTGGGCCATGATCGGCTGAAAAGCGCCCCAGTGAATCCGCCGATGGAAGGTCTCTTCGTCCGGAGCGCGTCGGCTCAGGTAGTCATACCCGGTCAGTTCATTGAGCGGAGCGGGGATCAGCCGCGCCTTCTCGAAGACGCGCGAGAGCGCATCGCGCAGTCCGTCGAAGTCGTTCGGGACGTCGCCCACGTAGGCCACGTTCGCGAAGCGTGACAGCGCCGCGTCCGTCGTGGAAGGCTCCCGGCTTTGGTGCGACTTGGCCACGACCTCGAAATCATCGGGGGCGACCGAGCGCATGAAGTCGGTCGCGCGCTGCAGCTCCTGATCCGACGAACCATCGTCCAGATAGAAACCGAGCAGCGATCCTCCAAGCTGCTGGCGGACGCGCTCGTACTGATCGCGTTCATGGCATCCGCCCCAGAAGTGGACGAGCGCGCGGACGTGTTCCGAGGCCAGCCGGTCGACGACCTCCGGACCGAGATTCCACGAACAGCAGTCCTCTCCCTCACAGGCTCCGCTCGTCCGCGAATCCCGCTCCGACCACCCGCCGCCATCGAAGAGGTAAAGGCTGACCGGGATGTCGTTGGCGCGCAGCTCATCCATCTGGCAGGAGAACTCCTCGGCGAGCGTCTCCGCGGACCCGCAGCCGCAATCGCCGTTTGACGGACAGCCGCTGCCCCACCACGGACCGAGGATCGCGCGGTGAAGGGCGTGGTCCCGGGTCGACTGCGCGGCCGCGCCGCCCTTGGGGGTGGGAGTCTGGACAGATGACGGGGCCGCTGGCGTCATCGCGGTTCGGCCGCCGCAATCCGAAGTCGAGACCGCGAGCGTGAGCACGAGCAGGGGAATGACCGCCCCGGCCATGAGCCGACGCCGGGAGCTCCCGGTTCTTTCCGGCCGACTTTCCTGCCCCACGAGCCGGAAGGCTACTACGGGACCGGTTTCACCACCGTGACGACCACACTCGATGGGTACTTCACCGAGTGGTGAAGCGTGTTCCGGGCGATGACGCCCGAGGACTCGTCGTAGTTATTGCCGCCGGTGTTGAGGTTGCGATCGAAGCGCGGGAAGTTGCTGCTCGAGACTTCGACGCGCAGGCGGTGCCCCGGCTTGAAGTAGTTGCTGGTGTTGAGGGGCTGGAGCGTCACCTTGTAGATCTCGTTCTTCTCCATCCAGGCAAGGCCCTTGTCATACCCGAGGCGGTAACGCATGCGCTGGATCGATTCGTCGAGGTTGAAGGCGCGGCCCTGAGGATCCACGTCGATCACCTTCACGGTGAAGTCGGTGTCCTTCGCGTCCGAGGAAACGTAGAGCGTTGGCGTGATCGGACCGCTCAGTTCGAGTCCCTCCTTGAACGGCTCCGAAGTGAAGACCAGGATGTCGGCACGGGCTTCCATCTTTCTCTGATCGAACGATCCCGCCTGCACCGCGTTCCCGGTACAGCAGACATTGCCCCCATAAGAGGGCACGGGATTCATCGGGTCGTAGACGAACGTGTCCGGTTTGTTGACCGCGGGTGGCGCCGCCACAAGCGTTCCGTCGCCGTTAAGTGTGTTCGCCTTGCCTCCACTCGACAGATAGAAGGTCATCGGAGCGGCTCCTGTGGGCGGCCAGGTTTGAGACGTCTGCCACTTGTTGCTGCCCATCGTGAAGTACGTGACCTTCGGCAGCTTGTCGATGCGGGTGTCTTTGTCGCCCTTGAGGAACTTGTCGAAGAAGCCGTAGACGACCTCGTTGTAGTCGAGCCGCGCGTCGCCCATGCTGCGCTCGCCGACGATGGTGTTCTCGGTGGCGCGGGTGAAGGCGCAGTGCACCACCGGAGCGATGACCGCCCACTGCTGATTGGCGATGTCGCCCTTCGCGTTCCTCCGGACGTGATTGAACATCTCGAGGTTCGGCCCCGCCGAGACGTCGTACCACGAGATGAACCACAGGCCCGGCACATCGAGCTTCATGTTGTCGTGCCAGAGCCCGCCCTTGTACCAGGCGGGATCGTTGGGTGCGCGCTGGATCATGCGGCCGCCGGTGGGGACAGGCATGGCGTCCGCAAAGATTCCCCGGGGTCCGTCGATGGCCTTGTAGATGTCCTGAACCGGGAGGTGGCGCAGAGCCTTGTCCCAGTCGACGGAGGGAAGCTGCTGCGCGAGGTCGAACGACTTCGACGCGCGGATCAGATCTTCACGCGACGTGTCGGGCGGGAACATGGGGCGTACCTGGTTCTGCTCACCGTACAGCCAGGCGATGAAGAGCATCTGCACCGCGCCGCCGCGATACCAGTTGCCCTGTTCGTAGTAGGGGCCGACCCGGCCCACACCCGCGCCGAAGCCCTGAACATTCATCGCCGCAAACGCAGGGTGACCTTGCGCCGCCACCGCCATCTGCCACTCGGCGGTCGAGGAACAACCGGTGGTGCCGACCTTGCCGTTCGACCACGGCTGACTCTTCATCCATTCGAGTGTGTCGACGCCGTCGGTGGTGGGCGGTCCGAGGATGTCGTAGTTCCCTTCGGAGAAGAAGTGGCCGCGCTCGTTCTGGACCACGTAGGCGTAGCCGCGCTTCACTGCGGCGAGTGCGGTGGTCATATCCGCGGGCACGCCGTTCTTCACGTCCCAGAAGTTGAAGTTGTACGGCGTCTTGGAGAACACGATCGGGACCGGACCGCCGGCGTTCTTCGGCCGGTAGACATCGGTGGCGAGGCGAACGCCATCCCGCATGGGGATCAGCAGCTTGCGCTCGACCACCGCGATCGACTGGAGTTCGGCTTCGGTGTCGATTCGTTTCTGCTTATCGGCGTTCGACAGCGGAGCGGGCTGGCCAAAGACGACGGGCGAGAACGCCAGCGACAGGGCGAGAAACGCGGGTGCGGTCCGCAGGGGTGCTTTCATTGGGCGGGTTTCCTCGGTTACTTCAAAACCGTGCCGCGCTGGGTCTTGCCGCGGACGGGGTACGCGGGACGGACGGGCTTCTTCACCGGATTCTTCTTCAACTCGGCCATGACGACTTCGATGGCCTTCTCGAGCTGCGGATCGCGTCCCGCGATGACGTCCGCGGGCGTCATTTCGACTGCGATATCCGGCGGGACACCTTCGTTCTCGACGATCCAGCCCTCTTCGGGCGTCCAGATCGCGAGGTTGGGCGCGGTGATGTTCCCGCCGTCCATGAGGACGGGGAAACCGAGGATGCCCACGAGGCCGCCCCAGGTGCGCTTGCCGATGAGAGGGCCCACGCCGAACTTGCGGAACATCCACGGCAACAAGTCGCCGCCCGAACCCGCGGTCTCGTCGATGAGCATCGCCTTGGGTCCCTGGATCGAGGCGAAGGGCGTTTTGAGATCGGCCCCGTAGCGCATCGCCCAGTTGGCGATGAAGGGCCGGCGCAGGATGTCGATGTAGTAGTCGGCCACGCTGCCTCCGCCGTTGAACCGCTCGTCGATGATCACGCCTTCCTTGTGGACCTGGGGATAGAAGTAGCGCTTGAAGTA
>CAYNHK010000002.1:0-65133 GCA_964396875.1 uncultured Acidobacteriota bacterium
GAGATTTTCGATGCGCAGGACACGGAGCTTAAGAGGGCCCGTGAGGGTAGCATGGAACCCTCGCGGTTCCGGGTCCATTCGTTGACCCACACAAGATATTGTGCGATCCTGAAAGGTCGACAACAGCATACAGATGATGATCCACTTTCTACTGGCCCAAAGCAGCGCGGCGGACGCCTTCGGCGGGGGCGCCCTTGGCTTCCTGAAGCACTCCGGGCCCACGGCCATCGCGGTGCTGGTGCTGCTTCTGGTCTTCTCGTTCATCTCGTTCGGGATCATCATCAATAAGTGGACGACCTTCGCCCGGGCCTCGCGCGAATCCAGGCGTTTCCTGGAGGTGTTCCGCAAGAGTCAGAAGTTCTCCGAGGTCAATGCGGTGGCGAATCAGCTCTCCTATTCGCCTCTGGTCGGGATGTTTCAGGCCGGGTACCAGGAGATCAATCAGCAGATCCGCCCGGCCGGGGGCCCCGCGAACCCGCGGCCCTCGATCAAGAGCCTCGACGCGGTTTCGCGCGCTCTCGCCCGCGCCGCCTCGATCGAAGAGACCCGTCTCGAGAAGCGCCTCAGCTTCCTCGCCAGCACCGCGAGCGTGTCGCCCTTCGTCGGGCTTTTCGGAACCGTGTGGGGCATCATGAACGCCTTCGGTGAAATCGGACGCCAGGGTTCGGCGAACCTGGCGGTGGTGGCGCCTGGAATTTCGGAAGCCCTCATCACCACGGCCGCCGGTCTCTTTGCGGCCATCCCTGCCGCTCTCGCTTTCAATTTCTTCTCGGATCGGCTGAAGGCCCTTTCGGCCACGATGGATGACTTCGCGATGGAGTTCATCAGCATGGTCGAACGGAACTTCACCTAAGGCCGGGCGGCCGCACATGGGACCCACAAATTCGGGGGACGGAGGAGGAGGAGGCCGTTCCGCCGCCTCGGGCTATCAGGCCTTCCGGCGGAAGCGTGCCCACAAGAGCATCGGCGAAATCAACGTGACCCCGCTCGTGGACGTGGTGCTGGTTCTGCTCCTCGTTTTCATGGTTACGGCGCCCATGATGAGCCAGGGCATCGACATCAATCTCCCCACGGCGAATCAGGTGGAGAACCAACCCGAAGATCGCCTGACCGTCTCGCTCGATGCGTCGGGGCGCGCGTATCTCGGTGACCAGCCCCTGGCTCTGCCTCTACTCGAGGATCGGATCCGCGCGCACATGGCCGGCCGGCCCACCCAGGTCGTCTATCTCCGCGCCGACGAAGCGGCTCGTTACGGCAAGGTCATCGAGGTGGTCGACCTTTTGAAGCGCTGCGGCGTCGAACGTATTGGGTTTGCCTACGAGATACCCAAGGAGGTTCGATGAACGATCCCGTCCTGCGCGTCCTCGCGTCCCGTCAGATGCTCATCGACGACGGGTATTCGAAGAGCCTCCTGCTCTCGGGCGCCGCGCATGCGACATCGTTCTTCGCCATCCTCATCATTGCGTTGCTGACCCCGAAGGCGCCGATCATCCGCGTCATCGATGGGTTCGCGGTCCCGCTGCCGAAGGGCGGCGGCATCCCGAGAGTGGTTCAGCCCGCGGCCACGCAAACGGAGGCGGCTCCCGCTCCCCCGGTCGAAGCGGCGAAAGTCGAGCCGAAGGCGGCTCCGGCCCCGGTGAAGCTGATCAAGCCTGAGGCCCCGACAATCAAGAAGGGTGTGGCGCCCGTCGACCTGAAGCGAAGCGTCAAGGAGCCGAAGGAACGGGAATCGAGAGAGATCGCAACCGAAAAGATCACCAAGGCAGCACCCGCGAAGGCCGCCACGGCCCCAACCCCCGGCATCGCGACCTCCGCGAGCGGCCTCGACTTCAGCTCTCCCGACGAAGGGGTTATCGACGGCACGAACGGACCCGTGGGTCCCCTTGGCTTCTACCTCGCCGGAGTCAAGAACAGGATCTGGGCCACGTGGGCTCGCCAGATTCGCCCGGATTTCACAGGGAGCGTGAAGGTCGCTTTCACGATCCACCGGGACGGATCCGTCGACGAGGTGGAGGTGATCCAGACCTCGGGTTCAGCCGCCCTCGATCGACTGGCCGAGCGAGCCGTGATCAGCACGCAGCTTGGCCCGCTTCCAAACGCGTACGACAAGGAGACCCTGGTGGTCCATGCGAACTTCAAACCTGTTTCTTAGCGCCGGCCTGACCCTCGCCCTCGTCGCCGGGATTGGCGGCGTGGCCTCGTCGACCCAGGATCCGCCTCCGGTTCTCGACATCGGAGGCACCGCGACGCGCGTCGCCATCGCCCCGTGTTCCGCGACCATCGAGCCGCTGCGAACATCTTGCGGGATCGTCCGTGAGGTCTTGAAGGCCGACCTGGAGTTTGAGAACTTTCAACTGATCCCGGAATCGCTGATGCGGTCTCTTCCGCCGGTCGATCCGAAACTGCCGAACTACCTGGATTGGAAATCGGTCGGCGCCAGCATTCTGGTGACGCTCGAGGCGGTCCAGAACGGAACGGACTTCGCGGTCGAGTCCCGCACGTTTCACGTCGACGGCAAGTCCTCGATCATGAACAAGCGCTACGCCGGTCGGATCGAGCCGGGAAACGCAAGCACGTTCCGCGCCTTCGCGCACCAGGCCGCCGAGGACATCCTGGGCCTCGCTTCGATTCAGGCAGTCACCCGGACTCGACTCGTGTTCGTGTCCGACCGCGACGCGCCCGTACGAGGCTCCACTCCCCCGGCAACCGTGAAGGGACCCAGGACAACCGCCGCCGTGTCCGGTCCGCCTCCCGCGCGCGGACGCAAGGAGCTCTACATAGCCGACTACGACGGCTTCAATGTCCGCCGCGTCACCGTCAACCACAACATCTCCATCCTTCCTGCGTGGACTCCTGGCGCCAAGGGACTCATCTATACGTCCTACCGGTCCGGAACTCCGCAGATCTTCCTTTCGTGGATCTTCGAAGGCCGGGTGGTGCCGAATGTCACGAGGGAAAGCGCCGACTCTCAGGCGATCGCCCCGGTGGTCTCGCCCGATGGGAAACGCGTCGCGTACAGCGGAGATCGCGGCGGCAACTTCGATATCTGGGTGGCGAACATCGACGGCACCGGTGCGCGCAACCTTACGGGGACTCTCGCGAACGACACCGCGCCATGCTGGAGTCCCTCGGGTCTCGAGATCGCCTTCACCTCGGGCCGCAGCGGTTCCGCACAGCTCTGGGTCATGGACCACGAGGGTCTGAATCTGCGCCGTCTATCGAGTGTCGGCAACTACAACGACGCCTGCGCCTGGAACCCTTCGCGCGAGTTTGCCGAGATCGCGTATTCGTCGCGTCTCGAGGACGGGGGGTTCGAGATCGCGGTCGTCGATCTGGCCACCAGCCAGGTCCGCCAGCTCACCACCGGCCGCGGGAGCTGCGAGTATCCGACGTGGTCTCCAAGCGGCCGGCACCTGACGTTCTCCTGCAACCGGGGGGGCACGTGGCAACTTGCCCAGATCGATCGCATGGGCAGCCGCCTCAGGACTCTCGCCGTCGGACCTGGAAACAGCCAGCAGGCCGACTGGAGTCAGACTGTTCGCTGACTTTCCGTTTCTCGGGGGACCTCACCCGGAACCCCCAGCCGATATCATCCCGCCCATCACCTCAAAAGGCCAAGAAGATATGACTCAGAACCTCTCACGCCTTCCCCATGGCAGCCTCCTGCTGGTCGCCGCCTGTCTTCTCGCGATCCCATCATGGGCGCGGGCCGACAAAAAGGAGTACCTGGCGCTCAGCCAGCAGATCGCCACTCTTCAGGGTCAGGTCGCTGAAGCAGACCAGGCACGAGCGGAGTCTGCGAAGGAGCTTCGTCGCATTGTTGAACTTCTGGTGGAACAGTCAGCCTTGATCAAGAAGCTCCAACAGGACCTCAAGTTCCAGGACGAGCGGACAATGGTGGTGATCAAGGACCAGCAGGAGAGACTCTCGGAGATCTCCGACCGGCTGAAGGCAGCGGCGACCGCCCAATCCGCGGCCGCGTCCGGGGGCCTTCCCTCCGGCGCGCCCACCCCCGGGGCAGGCACGACCGGAGCGCCGGCACTCCCTCCGCGCGACCTCTACCAGCAGGCCTACAGCGACTTCGCCCGAAAGAACTACGACTTGTCGATCCAGGGTTTTATGGAGTATCTCCGCCTCTACCGCGAGACCGACCTCGCCGACAACGCCCAATACTGGATTGGCGAATGCCTTCAGGCCCAGGCGAAGTATGAGGAGGCCGTGACCGCGTTCAACGCGCTTCTCCGCGATTTCCCGGCGAGCGACAAGATGCCCGACGCTCGGTACAAGAAGGGCGTCGCCCTCGAGGCGCTCGGGCGCAAGTCGCAAGCCATCCTCGAATACCGGTTCGTGGTCGAGCGGTACCCGAACGCACCGGCAGCGCGCCTCGCCCGAGAGAAACTCGGCCAGCCCTAGGTCCTCGCAACGACGCCCCCGCATCCCTACCCAATCCTCTCAAGCCCCAATCTCTCCCCAAGCTACGACACCAAAAGAACAGGAAACCAAGAAATGGCCTCAGTCAACAAAGTTACGCTTATCGGAAACGTCGGAAAAGACCCCGAGATTCGTTACACGCAGTCGGGCGAACCCATCGCCAACTTCTCCCTCGCCACCTCCGAGAGCTGGACCGACAAGTCCGGCCAGAAACAGGAAAAGACTGAGTGGCACCGCGTCGAGGTCTTCGGCAAGACCGCGCAGGTCGTGCGCGACTACGTCACCAAGGGAAAGCCCCTCTACGTCGAGGGCTCGATCAAGTACGACGAATACACCGACAAAGACGGCATCAAGCGGAACGTCACGAAGATTCGCGTCAGCGGCTTCAACTCGCGGATCGTCTTGCTCGGTTCCCGGGGCGACGGCGCTCCTCGCGCCGCCAGTTCGGGCGAACCCGGTCCGGGTCCGGCCGACGACTTTCAGGCCTCGGACGAAGACGTTCCGTTCTAGGAGCGCTGCGTCTGAGTCTCGAAGGGACCACCGATTTGGCTCAACTCGGTGTGATGCCACACACTAGGGCGTCAGAGCCGTTCGGTCGTCCCTTCCGCCCAACCAGTTGAAGTATCGGATTCATTGCCCTTTCTCGCCGCGATCGAGACGCTTCCCGCTCCCTTCTCTCACCAACAGACTGAGGTTGGGGCCGCCGTTGTGGCCTGGCTTGAAACAACGCGTGCGGACGTCGATCCGCGCGCGGTTGAGCGGCTTTTCGCTCGATCCGGCGTCGGCGCCCGCTCGTCCCTGAGGCCTCTCGACGAAGTCTTCGTTGACGCCAGCTTCGCCGAGCGGAACGCGATCTATCAGGAAGCCATGATCCAGACCGGGATCGCATTGTCCCGGAGCGCTCTCGCCCGAGCCGGGCTTACGAACGTGGACCTCCTCGTCTCGAGTTCGTGCACCGGGTTCATGATTCCGGCGGTCGACGCCTACGTGGCGAACGCACTTCGCCTCGGTCCCCGGCTCGTCCGTCTCCCGGTCACCGAGGCGGGTTGCGCGGGCGGCGCGGTCGCATTGGCGCGGGCCGGCGACTATTTGAAGGCCCATCCGCGTGGCGCGGCCCTGGTCCTCGCGATTGAATTCTCTTCGCTCACTTTCCAGGCGCGGGATCCCTCCGCAACGAACATGGTGGCGGCGGCCCTTTTCGCAGATGGCGCGGGCGCCGTCGTTCTTCTCGGAGCCGAGCATCCTGATTCCGCACGGGCTCAGGCCCGCTTAATAAGCTCAGGCAGCTTCTTCATGTCCGACAGCCTGGGGGCCATGGGCTACGATGTTGTCGAGACCGGGTACAAGCTGGTCCTGGACAAGCGCCTCCCGGATTTTCTTCGGGGCCGCCTTCGTCCCATGGTGCTCGAGTTCCTTTGTGAGAACGAGGTGCGCTTTGAGGACCTCGCCGCGTTTGCAATTCACCCCGGTGGACGCAAGGTCATGGACGTCGCCGAGGAGGAACTCGGCCTCTCTCCCGCCCAACTCGAGCCCTCGAGATCCGTGCTCCGCGATCATGGGAACATGAGTTCCGCGACCATTGTTTTTGTACTGGAACGGGTGCTGCGCGCTCTCGCCCCGGACGCCTTCGCCCTCGGCATCGGCTTTGGTCCCGGGTTCGCGATCGAGCTGAGCCTCTGGCGCGGCGTGAGCGCCGCGGGCCGGTGAGACGCAGCGCTCCCCCGGTCCTGACGAGATGAAGGTCCACCGCGCCGATGTGCTCGTGATCGGCGGCGGCCCCGCGGGGGCTACCGCGGCGTTTCAGCTGGCTTCGGCGGGGATCGGCGTCACCCTCATCGACCGCGCCCGGTTCCCCCGGGAAAAAGTCTGCGGGGAGAGTCTTTCCCCCGGGGCGATCGCCCGTCTGCGCGCGATCGGCATGTGGCCCTCGGACGCGGCTGGCTCCGAGAGCCCGCCGGCATCTCTGCCGCTGCGCGGCATGAGAGTTCGCTCCCCGCGTGGAATCACTTTTTCCGGCGCCTACCGGACCGGAGCCGATGGAACCGGGCTCGCGATTCGCCGCACAGTCCTCGACCATTCCCTGCTCGAGCGGGCGCGTTCGCGCGGCGCGCGCGTCGTGGAGGCGGTCGAAGTCACGCGGGGCGAGGTCACGCCCGAAGGCGGGGCCGCGGTCTTCGCCCGCGATAGCGAAGGGAGCGCATCCCTCCGCTATGAGGCGAAGCGGGTCATCGTCGCCGACGGCCGTCGGAGTTTTCTGGCCCGCCAGCTCGGTTTCATCGAACCGGAGAATCTCAATCATGAACGGCGCCGGTTCGCGGTTCGCGCCCACTGCGAGGGCCTTACCGGTCTCTCTGATTTTGCCGAGATGGAGGTCGGCCGGGGCGGTTATTGCGGCATCGCTCCCCTCTCCGCCACCCGCGCCAACGTTTGCTACGTTCTTTTCACCAACCGCCTCGACATAGCCCCTGCCACCATCGAGCAGGATTTTCGTCGGCACCTCGAAGGCTTTCCCGGGGTCGCGCATCGGCTCGGCCACGCGCGCATCGAAGGCGCCATCGGGGTTGCGGGTCCCCTTCGCATGCGCTCGAAGCGACAGACGACCGGGCCGTTTCTCGCCTGCGGCGACACCACGGGCTTCCTCGATCCGTTCACGGGTGAAGGTATCGCACACGCGATCGCCACCGGTATCCAGGCGGCGGCCGCGGTCGGCGAGTCGCTTCAAGGCCGGGCCGGAGCGCTGCGCGAGTACGAGCGCTACGTTCGATCCCTTCGGAGGATCAAGGGAACCTCAGCCCTTCTCCTCTACGGGCTGGTGTCCCGGCACGCGCTCGCCGACACGGCTGCTGCGATCTTCGCGCGTGTTCCCCGGCTGGGCGACGCGGTGGTGCGTCTGTTCGGAGACCAGGTCTGACCCGCGTTTTTCTTGATTGAAGCAGGCAGATCGGAGATAATCCGCGTTCGCGTCGGCAGGCAACCATCCGCCTGACGATCAGGGGCCCGCTAGCTCAATGGTAGAGCAGAAGACTCTTAATCTTTTGGTTGGAGGTTCGAGTCCTCCGCGGGTCACCACCCACCCCTGAGGCGATCCTGATGCGGCGCACCGGGCTATTTTTCCGCGGCCGGCGGCCCGAAGAGAAAACGCTCCATCTCCTCGCGGAGCTTCTTGCGCGACTCCGGGTCCGCCATCGACAGGCCGTAGTGATTCATGATCGTGCGCGACTCCTCCTGCCACATCTCCCAGGCGCGCTTCGAGATCGAGGCGTGGATCTTCTGGCCAAGCGGGCTCGAGAAAGGCGGCTTGTCGAGTCCCGGCAAGTCGGCGTCGAGTTTGACGCAATGGACGGTGTATTCGCTGGTCATGAGCTCCTGGTTTCCACGGGGGGATTGCCGGTGAGGAGCGAGACGACTCGCTCGAGTTCGCGGACCCGACGGTTGAGATCGGCCACCTTCGTGACGAGATCCTCGCCCTCGTCCGCGGCATAACGCCGGACCGCGGGCGTGAGGACCTCTTCGGCTGGCTCGCCCCCCGCCAAATGGGTCCAGCGCGACTCTTTCTGGCCCGGCGCTCTCGGGAGTTCCCGAACCAGCGGCTCGTCAGCCGCGGCGAGAGAGAGCAGCGTGTCCTCTAGTTCTCCCACGGTGCCGAAAGCGTGCATCCTCTCGCTCCGATTGCGCAGTTCACCAGGCGTCTGCGGCCCGCGCAGGAGGAGCAGGGTCATGACCGCTTTGCGGGCCGGGGTGAGCTCCCAGCGGAGATCGAGGCCGTGCCGCCACCGCGTCACGCGGGCACCCTCCGTCCGGGTCACGAAGCCGTCCTGATACAACTGACGAAGCGCCCCGTGAACAGCGCCTTCGGACATCTCCATCACCGGCTCGCGTGCGGTCTTCTGATTGCAGGCCTGAATCAGGGCGTTGACGGTGAGCGGATAGAGCTCAGGTGTCGTCTGCTCCTTC
Organism: uncultured Acidobacteriota bacterium; assembly: GCA_964396875.1. GTDB lineage: Bacteria > Acidobacteriota > Vicinamibacteria > Fen-336 > JAGNNV01 > JAGNNV01. The sequence continues at coordinate 8,386 of CAYNHK010000002.1, forward strand.
TCGAGCAGCGCGCCGAGAACGCGGGCCTCCGCGGCGTCGAGCGAACGAGGGATCTTCTGCACGCGGCTAGCTTATCCGAGCACCCGCGAGGCCCTCCAAGCGCGAAAACGCCTACTTCTTCCCGCGCTTGCTCTGATCGCCGGCGTGGGAGTGGTCGGGCCCATGTTCGTGGCTGTGCTCGTGCTCGTGCGAATGGGGTCCGCTGTGATCGTGGGAGTGAACCCAGTCCGGTCCGTGGCCGTGGAGGAAGTCGGGGTGATTGTGTCCCTGGGTCATCACCCACTTGAAGAGGTCGGGCGAATGTTTCGCCAGCTTCTTCGCCACCTTCTTCTGGTTTGCCTCGGGTTCGGTGTGCGCGTGGAAGTGGAAGTGGTTGTGCAGCGTGCCATCGGTGCGGCCGAAGGCCAGGACGCCATGCTCGCTCGCAAACGCGCCGTGGTTGATGTACGGCGGACGCCAGAAGTACCCGCCGGTGGGCAGATTACCGAACTGCATCATCCAGGACGTTCCCCAGATGTGGTACGCCTCCTCGGCGCAATCGTGGAACGAGATGTTGTCCTGCCAGAAGCCGGGGACCATGCAGTAGAGAAATGAAAGGGCCTCGGTCTCTTCATCGATCCTGAGAACCTTGATCATGCATCCGGGCTCGGTCGCGGGGAAGAGGTTTGGGACCTGCCAGGGCATGTCGTCGTACGAGTTCGTCGCGATCAGGCCTGAGCGCTTCGCCCCCGACGCATCCTGATCGGATTCGATGATGTTCGGTTCCCGATCGTTGTACATCAGAAGCAGTTCGCACCCGCGGGTGGTGGAGATCGCCGGGAGGGATACGCCTCTGGGGATGAAACTGTAGTACCCCGGCGTGCAGGCCTGTTCGCCGAGCATGAACGTCCCCTTCATGCTGAGGATCTCGACGTCGGACATCGAGATGGAAGGGGGTTGCCGATACCCGCCCTCGAGTTGCACGGTCATGGTGCAGGCTCCGGTGTCCTTGTCGATGGACAACATTTTGTAGTTCATTCCCCTCTTGAAGCCAGGGAGGGTCATCCTCTTGAAGGGAACGTCGCGGTCGACGAAGGGTTCGATGTGTCGGCGGGCCATGGTTGTTTGTTCTCTCCGGCGGAATCGAGTGAAGGAAGGGGCACTCGGCCCTGTGATCAGAAGACCACGCGAATGCGCTTGGGAATCGGCGGAATCTCTTCCGGCTTCACCTTGCGCCGTATCCCCGCGTGCACGGAGAAGCCCCGGGTCTGAAGCCGCTGGTAGAACTCCTTCACCCACTTCATCCGCCGGTCGTTGAGCGCGTTCATGTCGCGCACGATGCGGCGATAGATCCTCTCTTGGGCCCGGACCTCCGCCTGGATCCAGCGCTCCACCTCCGCGGGGCGCCGGGGCCCCTCGGGCGGCGCGGGGACCTTCCGACTCTTCGCCCGGGACCTTGAGGCGGCGTTTGAAACGGCTCTTTTTCTTGTGGCCATGATCCTAGAACTCTCGTTGTGAGCTACGCGGTTGTTTCGGCGGGTTCCTTCGAAGCAGCCTGCGGATTCTGCAGGGCCAGCGCGGCGAGGAAAGCGAGGAAGACCAGGGTGGCGATCAGCATGAACGCGCTCTCGTAACTCTTCGAACGATCGAAGAGCACGCCCGTGATCCAGATTCCGAGCCCGCCGCCAATGGCGTCGAGCACGGTGATCGTGCCGAGGATCTTGCCTCCGGCGCGCGTTCCGAAGCTGTCCATGCAGGTGAGCTGCAGCATGGTGTAAAGGCCACCCCACCCCAGTCCGAAGATCAGGATGAACGGCCAGAGCAAGGCTTCCTTCATCGAGGCGAGGAACAAGGCGCCCACCAGCATGATCGCGATGTTGGTGAGGAAGACGACGCGGCGTTCGATTTTGTCGGCCAGATAGCCGATCACGAACTTTCCTACGAGCCCCATGGTGAAGAGGGTGCCGACGCCGCCGGCCGCCTTCTCGAGCGGCCAGCCCATACCCTTGAGGTGGAGCACCATGTGCGCCTGGGCGGCGAGGATGCAGTAGAAGGTCGTCATCGCGCAGAACGTGAGGATCCAGAAGGTTCGAGTCCGGATCGCATCCTTGTACTCCATCCCGGTGAGCGAGGGCGACGCGCCCCCTCCCGAGGGCGCCCCCAGTGCGCGTAGACCCAGGTCCGCGGGGGAGTCGCGCGTGACAAAGGCCATGATGATCAACGCGATCAGCGGGATCACGGCCTCCATGAGCATCGCTTCGCGCCAGGTGTAGGTCTTGAGGAGCGTGGCCCCAAGCCGCGGAAAGACAATCCCCCCAAGGCTCGTGCCCACAAGAGTGAGGCCAAGTGCGGTGCCCCGCTTCTGCACGAACCAGCGGGACACGATCAGGACATTCAGCACGAGACCGGCGAGTGCCAGGACCAGGGCAATGCCCACGTTGACCAGGTACAGGTGGGTCAGGGACGTCATCTGCGAGTAGGCGGCGATGCAAGCCGAGAGCAGCGCGAGCCCCGCCATCATGAGCCTCTTGACGCTCATCCGGTCGGCCAACGTGCCGATGAAGGGGGCCATGAGGCCGGACAGACCGAGTTGGAGCAGATCCCGAAGCTTGAGATCCCCGCGGCTCCATCCGAACTCCTGAAGGATCGCAGGATCGAAGATCGTCATCCCGGTGATGGTCATGCCGTTCGACACCATCAGGGTCAACATCGCCACGAGGGCTATGTACCAGCCGTAGAAAACGCCCGACCCGGCGCTGCTCTTCTGCTCAGTCACGCTGTGGTCTTCCTGAAGGGTTCAAGGGGATCTTGCTAGACAGGTCGGGCCACGTAGGAGCCGCGTCGCTCTCCCACCGCCGCACCATCCTTGAAGACAATGTGACCTCGGAGCATCGTCGCCACCGGCCAGCCCCGAAGCCGCCTTCCCGCGAACGGACTGTGATCCTGGGCGGAATGCGCGTTCTCCACCGTCACCGCCTGTTCCTTCTTGAGGTCGATGAGCGCCAGATCGGCGTCGCTTCCCACCGCGATCGCGCCCTTCTTCGGATACAGACCGAAGCGTCGCGCCGGCGTCGTCGAGATGAGATCGACCACGCGCTCGAGAGGAAGCCCGCGCTTGTGGACCCCCTCGCTCAGAAGCACGGGATAGAGCAGCGATGTACCTCCAAAGCCCGGCAGCGCGCTCCAGGTGTCGCCCTTCTTGTTCTCCTCCATGCAGCAGGCGTGGTCGGACACCACCGTATCGATGTCCCCCTTGACCAGCGCCCGCCAAAGCGCGTCCTGATCGTCCTGGGTACGGATCGGAGGATTCACCTTGCTGCGAAGGTCGCCCGCAGTGGCCCAGGTGAGGGCGAGGTGGTGGAGCGTCGTCTCGAGAGTGATGTCCATCTCGGGATGTCGGGCTCGCACATCGATCCCCGCTTCGATGGCCTTCCGCGACGAGAGGTGGAGGAAGTTCACCGCGCAAGACGTCTCGTCCGCGAGCACGCCCGCCTCCTGGATCGACAGGCGCTCGGAGAGCGGTGGCCGCGCCTCGCTGTAGGCCTGGAGCCCGGTCAGGCCGGCTTTCTTCACCCGCTGGATGAACGCGCGGATGATCTCGGGGTTCTCGCAATGCAGGGAGAGCGAAATGCGGCGGCCCGTCTTCTTCGCCGCCTCGGCGACCCGCACCATGATCTCGTAGAGATGGCCGAGATCGTACTCGTCCGCCATCGTGTAGTCCTTGCCTTTCGTCGAATCCGCCGACAGAGTCAGGGCCTTGTAGAACATGTAGTACTTGAAGGAAGCCACTCCCTGCTCGACCAGCCACGGGATCTCATCGAGCTGAGCCGTGGTCATGGGAGCGATGTGGTAGCTGTAGTCCGAGTGGAAGTTGCCCTTGGACAGATCGAGGACCTCCGGAAAGATGTCCCGATAAGAGCCCGTCTTGTTGAGGTAGTGCTGCCCGGTTCGGAAGTAGCTGATGAGCGTGGTCACGCCGCCCGAAACCGCGGAGAGGGATTCACTCCGGGCATCCTCCGCATGTGGACGGTAGATGCCGACGTGGAAATGAGAATCCACCGCTCCCGGGAAGACGTGGAGGCCGCGTGCGTCGACCACTTCCCCGGCGGAGGCGGTGGAAAGATCGTCCGCGATCGCGGCGACGCGCCCATCGCGGCACCCGAGATCAGCCCGGACCGCACCGTGTCCGGGGAGAACCACCACGCCACCTTTGACCAGACTATCGAATTTCATGCTTTGGGGACTCCGGTTCGTTTGGCTTTTCGAGTTCCCGAGCGGCTTCGGCGCTTGGCCGAACTCACACTCCAGGACTCATCGGTTTCGGCAGGCGCCGGGTTGTGAACGAGGTGCGCCTTAAAGGAGTAGATATCGCTGCGATAGTAGCTGTGGACGTGTTCGACCGGCCGCCCCTCGACGGACCGGACCACACGATCGACGGACAGGAGTGGCGCTCCGATATTGGTCTTGAGCAGGCGGGCGAGGTGAGCGTCCGCGAGCGATGCCGAGATCGTCTGGTCCGCGTCCCCCATCCGTATGCCGAGTTCGGTTTCGATCTGACGCAGGATCGACCCCTTCTTCCAGGCCTCCGCCTTCAGGTGTTTCCCGATGTCCCCCGGAACATGGTTCACGATGTAGCTGAAAGGGGTGCCCCCGTGCAGCCTCAGCCTGGTGCAGCGCACGAGGGGATCGCCCAGATTCACCCTCAGAAAATCCGCCTCGGAGGCCGAAGCCTTGAGCGTGACCAGGGTGAGCACCTTGACCGTGGTGGAAAGCCCCATCGAGATGAGGTCCTCGAGCGAGCCCTCCATCCGGAACGTGTTCGAGAACCGGCGCCGGTCGGCGACGAAGGTGCCGCGACCGGCTTCCCTCTTGATGAAGCCCTCTTTCTCGAGATCTCCGAGCGCCTGTCGAATGGTGATCCGGCTGACGTCGTAATCCTTGGACAGCGCTTCTTCGGTGGGAAGGCGGTCGCCCGCGTGATACTTGCCCGAAACAATGTGCTCGCGCAGGATACCGGCGAGCTGATAGTAGAGAGGGACGGCGGCGGCGAATCCGTTGGGACGCGGCATCAGCGACTCTCCCTCATAGCGAGCCCTATTCCCCGATCCCGCACTAAACCCACGACTCCAGGTTGTAGACCCGGATGGCGTTCTCCCACAGGAGCTTGCGCCGAGCGGTGTCTTTGAGCTCGAGGGCGTCGATCTCGGCGACCGCGCGCTCGAAGTCAATCACCGGCCAGTCGGTTCCGAAGAGGACCTTGTCCTGGCCGCGCGAGTTGATGAACCGGACGAAGGAGGGATCCCAATACTTCGGGGAATGCGCGTCCGACCCGATCCACACGTTCTTGTGCTTCCACGCCACGGAGATCATCTCCTCCGTCCAGGGATACCCGATATGGATGCCGATGATCTTGAGTTCGGGAAAGTCGATGGCCACCCGGTCGAGGCTCATCGGCCGGGCGACGGTGGGCAGGAAAGCCTGAGCCGAATGGCCCACCTGGATCTGGATCGGGATCCCCAGCTCGGCGCACTTGGCGTAGAAGGGGTAGTACATCCGATGATCGGGCGCTTCGCCAAACCAATGCGGATACAGGTGCGCGCCCACGAAGCCGTGTTCCCTGACTGCTTCATCGAGTTTCTTCAACCACGGCATGATGGTCGAAGGGTTCAGGCCGACGATGCCCTTGAATCGCTTCGGATGCGCCGCGAGGACTTCGGCGATCCGCTTCACCGGCTTCTCGAAGAAGATGTCGGAACCCACCGGGCCGCCCGTAGTCGCGACCATCAGGCCCTTTTCGATTCCCGCCGCGTCCATCCGCCGGATCTCCTCGTCCAGCGTGACGCCCGAGGAGGTCTCGCCGAGGATGTTGACCGCCTTCCAGAACTCGTTGAGGCGCGGCGTGTAGTTCGCCGTGAGATCCGGAGTCCAGAGATTGACGACGATGTCGATGATCCGGCGGGTCAAGGCGATCTACTCTCCAGGTCCTTCAGCGCGGCGCGAAACGTCCAGCACGAACATTGTTCTAAGAATAGTACAACTTCGACCGGTCGCTGCCGTATTCTTCGTCCTGAAGTCCCCCGCCCCCCTCCGTCCCCCGCTTCCCTCCTTCCCCGAGGACCTCAATGCCCGGCCCCCTTCACGGCGTACGTATCCTGGAACTCACGAGCGTGGTCCTCGGGCCCTGGGCCTGCCAGATTCTGGGCGACCTCGGAGCCGACGTGATCAAGATCGAGCCTGCGGGGGGCGACAGCAATCGGCAGCTCGGCCCTCGTGCTCACGACGGTATGGCCGCACTCTATCTGACCTGCAACCGCAACAAGCGAAGCCTGGTGCTGGACCTCAAGAGTCCCTCGGGAAAAGAAGCCCTTCTCAAGCTTGCGGAGACGGCCGACGTGCTCGTTCACAACTACCGCCCCAAGTCCATGGAGCGCCTGGGGCTCGACTATCAAGCGATGAAGGCGCGCAACCCGAAAATCATCTTCTGCGGGACGTACGGGTATTCGAAGAAAGGACCGTACGCGGATCGCGCGGCCTACGACGACTCGATCCAGTCCGCCTCCGGGATCGCCATGCTCGCCACGAAGATGGGCGAAGAGCCGCGTTACCTTCCGACCATTATCGCGGACAAGACGACGGGCCTCGCCGTGGTCTACTCCGTGATGGCGGCCCTTTTTCACCGGGAACGAACCGGAATCGGACAGGAGGTCGAGGTGCCGATGTACGAGACCCTCATCTCCTACGTGATGGCTGAACATCTCTTCGGCTACGCCTTCGATCCTCCCCGCGGAGAGATGGGCTACACCCGCCTTCTCTCGAAGCACCGCCGGCCGTACAAGACGAAGGACGGCTACATCGCCATCCTGCCGTACCTCAACGATCATTGGAAAGCATTCTGCGAGGCGTCAGGACGGCCCGACCTCGTGACCGATCCGAGATTCTTGACCCTCGGGGAACGGCTCAAGAACATCGATGCGGTCTATTCGGAGACGGGCACCCTCGTCGCCATGAGGACGACCGCCGAGTGGTTCAACATCCTCGAGAAGACCAACGTTCCTGTAATGCTCGTGAACTCGCTCGAGGACCTCATCACCGACGAACACCTTCTGGCGACCGGATTCTGGAAGGAGATCGATCACCCCACGGAAGGGCGGCTGCGGCTCCCTGGCGTTCCGGTCACCTTCTCGGAAACTCCCGGCGACATAAGACGGCACCCCCCGCGCCTGGGTGAGCACAGCATCGAGGTTCTGAGCGAGGCAGGCTACGACAAAGAGCACATCGCGGCGATGGTCGCTTCGGGCGCCACGCGCGATGGCAGATGACGGGCTCTCGTCTCAGGGCGCGGTGCGGCGAAGCTCGTAGCCGCGGCCGTCCGCGGGACCAAAGGTCTGAACCCCCTTCGCGTCGTACCCGCGGTCCAGGATCACGACCCGGTCGGCCGTGATACGGATCGCGGAGGTCGTGTAGGCCGAACCCTGCCAGTCCGACTTGCACGCCCGCGGATGCGTGGCGCCCTCGTAGCCCCCGCTTCGAAGCTCGAGATTGATGTCGCACCCGGTCTCCTTCGTCAGATCCACTGGCGCCAGCTGACTCAACATCTGTGGCTCGGACGAAAGCGGGATCAGGAGCTGGGGGTCGATCCTCAACACCTCGAGCCTGATCCTCCGACCACTCTTCTTCAGCTTGAAAACCCTCTGCCGGTACGGCGCCGGCTCGTTCACGAATCGCTGCTCGATGTAGATGTAGACCGCGTCTTCGAAGACCACCGGATCCTGAATGGGCCTTGCCACCAGCCGGACCACCCCGTCCCGGTCTGCGGAACCGGTGGTGCGGCTCGCTTCGTACTGCGTGCGGTTGTCGAACGATCCGACCAGCCAGTTGGCGACGCGAAGCACGTCGTCTTCGGCCGTCGCGACGACGGCGGTGAGGATCATCACGGCCGCGATCAGAACTCGCTTGTGTCCCATACCGGTACGATAAGGCGAGTGGGTCCGCGGCGACGTTGAGCCTGTACTATTCTCCGGCGAACGCCTCAACCTTGCTTTGGAGCAGATCATGATCCCTTCTCGCATAGTCCGAACGGCGTCGATCCTCGTCCTTCTGTCCATGGCGCCCCCGGCCGGCGCTGTGGGTTCTGTGTTCGTGTCGATCATCGCCACCGGGCAGGCAACTGTGGTGCTGACGGCAGCTGACGGCTCTACCCTCACCCAGACCACAACCACCGGGGACGTTGCGCTTTTGCCCCGAGTGTCCGGCCGGCACAAGATCTCGGTGACGGTCGGAGGAAAGACCACGAACGGCGAGATCGAGGTCCCCGAGAGCGGTCAGATGAGGATCATCTTCAATCCTGCGGCCCAGCCGCCTTTTGAATCGTATGTAGCGGCCCTGGATGCGGTGACCGTCACCGCGCAACGCGTGGAAGAGAACCTTCAGAAGGTCCCGGTCGCAGTGAGCGCTTTCGACAGCCGTCAACTCGAGATCAAGCAGATCACCAACGTGCAGCAGGCTTCCTTCGCCACCCCGAACTTGTGGATGGAGAAGAACACCGGAACCTCCTCCGGCTCCCGCGCCGCCATCCGGGGCGTGGGCGAAGACGAGTCGTTCTTCACCTCCGACACTCCGGTGGGTATCTACATCGACGATGTCTATATCCCGCGGCAGACCGGCTCCCAGTTCGACCTTTACGAACTCGAGCGGCTCGAGGTCCTGCGCGGGCCCCAGGGAACCCTCTACGGACGAAACACCAGTGCCGGGGCCATCCGGCTCGTTACCAGGCAGCCGGGGAATGAATGGCGGGGCAACGCGGAGGGCGCCCTCGGTTCGTTCAGTCGCACCGATTTCCGAGGCTCGCTCAACGCCCCCCTCGGGGAGAAGGCGGGTTTGCTGGTATCCGGCCTTGTCAAGAAGCACAAGGGTTATGACACGAACACGGTGAACAACGAGGACGTCAACGACCAGGATGTGGTCGGGGGACGTCTGGCCTTCCGGTATCTTCCCAGCTCGCGCTTCAACGTGGTGATGAACGCCGACCTCACCCGTGAGCGCTCCACTCCCGGCTTCCCGGTGGGCTTCATCATGCAGCCGCCCTTCCTCTCGACCGTGGCACCCTACCCCCTTCTGGCCAGCGGCTTCGGAGTCGGGAGGACGGATATCTTCCAACAGCTCGACGGGGACCGGGACATTCGGACCCTCCAGTCCGACCTCCTCGACCCCATCAACGACATCGACCAGGACGGATACTCGGCGACCGTCACCTACGCGCTCAGCGACGCCATCACGCTGAAGTCGACGACCTCCTACCGCCAGCTGTTCAACGAACTGCTGCTCGACGCGGACGGACGGGTCGGAAACTTCGCCGGAATCCAGTCGCTTGGGGCCCCGGCCCCGGCGTTCCATCTGTATCAGCTCCAGAACCAGGATCAACTGTCCCAGGAGTTTCAGATCACGGGCGCGCGGGACCGCATGCGCTATGTGGGCGGCATCTACTACTTCAGGGAGCACAACGATCAGAAGACGGAGAACATCATCTTCAACGCCCTCGGTCGAAACAACTTCTGGCTGGTGGATTCCAATACGCGAAGCTACGCCGCCTATGGAAGCGCCACCTACACGGCCAGCGACAAGCTCACGGTGACCGGCGGGGCGCGGATCACCGTCGACGACAAAGACTTCTTCACACGGGTGTTCCTGCCATCGGGCGCCCAACTCGTGGCGTGCGCGAACCCGGCGGGCGTGGTGTCCGCGGGCGGAGGGGCGCGCGCGTGCAACCCGTCCGATCCCGCAGGCTTCACGTCGACCCCGGTTCAGAAGAGCCTGGACCAGTCGTGGTCGGCCCTTACTCCCAGGCTGGCTCTCGACTACGCCATCAGCCCGAGTTCCATGGGATACGTGAGCTACAGCCGCGGCTTCAAATCAGGCGCCTTCGACGGAAGGTCGAACACCGCGGCGGCGATCCTCCCCCTGCAACCGATCGACCCGGAGAAGATCGATACCCTCGAGCTTGGGGTCAAGTCAGACTTCGCCCGGGGCCGTGGGCGGGCCAACGCCGCGGTCTTCTACAACAAATGGAAGGACCTTCAAGGCACGGGCACCGATCCCAACGGGAACTTCTACCGCACCACACTTGGGGATGTGAGCACGAAAGGAGCGGAACTCGAGGCGCGCCTCGTGCCACGTGATGGCTTCGAAGTTTTCGGACAGCTCTCACTCCTCTCCACCGGCTACGACACGGTGACCTTCAATCAGACAGCGCTTTGCGGGAATCTCAACACCGGCGACCGGCCCCTCGAACTGAAGATGTCGCCCCCGTACAGCTATCAACTGGGCGCCCTCTACACCATGGCCGCGCCGCGCGTGGGAGGCCGTCTCGTCACCAGCGCGACCCTCTCCGGCAAGGGACGGTTCTGGCATACCTCCTGCAATGCCGACGTGGGGTCCGAGGACGGCTTCAAACTGATCGACGCCACGATCGCCTACGAGACGAGCGACGGCAAGTGGCGGATCACTGCGGCGGGCGAGAACCTGGCGGACGAGAAGTACGTGATCGGAAGTTTTGCGGTGGGCGGTCTCCGCATGTCCTCCGGCTACATGAACCCACCCCGCCGCTTCGGCCTGACCGTGCGCTACTCGTACAACTGATCCAGCCACCACGCGATCCCGCGCGAATGAGCCGCTCCATCTCCGAAACCTGGCGCGACCTGCGCCAAACGATCCGCGGCTACCCCATCACGGCATTCTGGGTGTGCCTGATCGGCGTCTCCCTCGAGAACATGGATCAGGCCTTCTTCTCGTTCGTCCTGCCGCAGATCTCGAAGGAACTGGGCTGGACGGTCGAGGAGCGGGGCTGGTACATCGCCCTCACCTTCGCGATCGCCGGGTTGTGCATTTCGGGCCTGGGTTCCCTCACGGACAGGATCGGACGGAAGACCGTCTTCAGCACCTCGATGCTGGTCGGCTCGCTCTTCGTCACCGCCATGTACTGGGCCCGCTCCACGTTCTCGGTGGTGGCACTTCGCACGCTTGGTTTCGCGACCGGCGGGATCCAGTCGCCGGTCGTGGGTACCATCGTGGTGGAGGAGACGCCGGCCCGCTACCGCGGCCTCATGTCGGGGATCCTGCAGATCGGCTATCCGATCGGTTGGTTCCTCGCCTCGCAGTTCGTTCTGCTGATGAGCGACAGGTGGGGTTGGCGATCCGTCTTCTTCGTGGCCCTGCTCTCCGTCCCGTACATGTTCGTCATTCAGCGCTATCTGAGAGAGACGGGGGCCTTCATTAAGGCAAGGGAAGCGGCCGAGCGCGGGGAGGCCTCCGCGGCCCGCGGGCGGTTCGGCGAACTGTTCGCGCCGGGCATGCTCTACCGAACCGTGGTTCTTTTCCTGGGCGAGTACTTTCATGTCTTCGCCTATGGCTCGACGATCCTGCTCACCGCGTATTTCCAGGAGTTCCGCAGCTTCTCCATGCGCGATGCGGTATCGCTGGTCGGATGGTCCTACGGCGTCGGCGCTCTCGGCTACATCCTCGCTGCGATCGTCGGAGAGTTTTTCATCTCGAGGCGCACAACGTGCATCGTATGGGCCTGGCTCGGCTCGGCCGCGTTCTTCGTGATGATCTGGTGGGCGCGCGACTACTGGACGACCGTGGTCTTCTACTGCCTCATGACCATCTTCTTCTATGGGACCACGGCGGTGAAGTTCACGTTCATCGCCGAGAACTTTCCCGCGCGGCTCCGGGCGACCGGCGTCACCTTCTCAGGCTCGTTGGCGGTCAACCTCGGCATCGCGACGGGCCCCCTCGCCCTCTCCTACGCGGTGAGCTACTTCGACGGCGACTGGAACAAGGCTTACACCCTTTGCGGGATCCTTCCCATATTCATTTCCGGCGCCTTCTTTCTGCTCATGCCGCAGGTCCCGCTTGGGATCGAGGAAGATCGCGTGGCCGGCATAGTCGCGTGAATGAGGCGGCGATGGCCTGGAGAGCTTGAAGGAGGAGTCCCTTGGGATCTAACGTAGGCGAACAAAGGAAATCATGCTGAACAGTCCTAGTTTCGTCACGATCGGCGCATCGAACATCGAGCGCACGGCCCGTTTTTTTCAGGCCTTCGGCTTCGTCCGCCAGAGCGGAAGCGCGATCGGAGCTTTCGCCGCCCGGGAGTTGTACGGTTTGCCCGGCGCCACTGCGGAGGCGACGCTGGTGATGCCGGGGGCGACGCGCGGTTCGATCCGCATCGTGGAAACGTCGCTCGACTCCTTGGATGGCGGTCCTTTCGACCGAGGGCCGCATGCGGTCGACCTCTACGTGCGCGATATGGACCACGCTCTCGAGATCGTGAAGAACACCCACGCGGAGATCGGCCCGGTCGCCGCCTACTCCGTCGGGCCCATGAAGATCCGGGAGTGCAAGTGTCTCGGGCCGGACGGCCTCGCGCTGGTGCTCATCGAAGTCGACAAGCGTCGTCCCAGTGTCCTGGACACCGCCGAATCGGTTCTGTTTTCAGAGGTGCACTCGGCGGTCTCCGTGGTCGAATCGATCGACGCCGCCGCTCCGTTCTGGAAATCGGCCGGTCTCTCGGTGTTGCTCGACGCGACCTTTGCCGAACCAACGGTCGCGGAGTTCATGCATCTCCCCCGCCCCGATACGAAACTGCGACTCGCGCTCTTCGCGGAGGCGGCCCAGTTGCCGATTCGCCTCGAGATGATCGAGTTTCCGGACCCGGAGGCGCGGAACGCTCCCATGATTGACGCGAAACCCCTCCGGCCCGGGCGATTCCTGTTCGGATTCGATATTGGCAGCGTCTCCGCGGCCATCGCCGCGATGCCCGGGGCGGACTACTCGAGGATCTGTCGGGTCAGCAGCGGGCTCGCGGCAACCGGCACGGCGCCCGGAGGCATCGGCTTCGAACTGAGATCGGCTTAGCTGCGACCGATCCTCGCCGCGACTAGTCGGCCGCCCGGAGGACGCCGCTCTCGATCAGCCGGGCGATCGCGCTCCGCTGAGTTTCGATGAAATGGACCCGAGCCGGGATGCCGCCACTCATGCTGTTGGGCGGATAGTGCATCTTCGTTCGGTACCCCTCTGCGAAAAGATCGAAGCGCTGACGCGCCAGCAGGTTCTCCATGGCCGGCCGGGTGCGGAAACGCCTCAGGGCATTGAGATCGATCTCCGCGGAGCAGGTCATGGTCTCGCCGAAGCCCGACCTCGCGATCACAAGACCTCGAGGATCCACGATCTTGGACCCGCCGTTGGTCGAGTCGCAGGGAATGGCGATGCCATGAATTCCGCCGGTGTTGGCGGAGACCACGTAGGCCATGTTCTCGATGGCGCGAGCCACGGTGCAGACGTCCTTCGCGGCGATCGCATGTTCGTTCGTCTGGGACGTCGGATGGAAGAACACCTCCGCGCCCCGCATCGCGAATGCGCGGGCGATTTCGGGGTACAGGACCTCCTCCGATGCAATAGGCGCCAGAACGCCGATCTCCGTCTTCGCGACCGGAAAGACCCCTTCGTACCCGTAGATTTCCAGGTAGCGATCCCATACGTCGTGCGGTGTAGGTGTGTACATCGAGTTCAAGCGCCGATATCGCAGGATCACTTTCCCATCGGGGCCGACGATGAAACAGCACTGGAAGTTCATGCCGGGGAAATGTTCGTCGCGTTCGAAAGCGTTGCCGGCGAGAAAGAGATTATGGGTCTGCGCGATCTCGCCCAGTCGCTGGTATTCGGGTCCATCCGTATTGATCGCCGCTTTCTCCGTCCACTGCTCGATGGGATCGCCCATCGCATACCCCGTCATGAAGTACTCGGGCAGCACCACAAGACGCAAGTCCCGCCCGATCCAGGCCGCCGAGGCCGAGATCTCCGCCGCGATCCGATCCAGCGTGCGGTGCATCAACTCTCTGGCGCTGATCACGTCCGGTTGGGTGTTGATGGTATCGAGGCGCGTCTGGAGGGCAAGGGCGCGGTAGGCGGTCATAGTCGTCTCCTTAGCGGGCGGCGCTCAGCGCAGCGAGCGCCATCAACTGCGACACTTTACGACTGCCGTTCATCTCCAGGATCGCGTCCCCGAGATCGCTCACCGCGCGTTCGCGGAGCGTCCGCCGGGCGTTGTCGGCGAACTTGACCCTCAGTTCCTCTCGCGAAAGAGGCCGGTCGGGGCCGCCCCGGTTGGCCATCACTCTCTCCTCCAGCACCGCTCCGCTCGTGGTGGTCAGCCGCACGATCGACGGAAACTGGTTCGGGAAGATCCGATCACACTCCGGGTCGGCGACGACCTTCACCCTGGACGCAAGTGAGAGATAGAGCTCATCCCGCGCGTTGGCGTCGGAAAAGTCTTCGAGGGATACGCCCAGACCGCCGCCGCCCAGGAAGGCCGCCGCGAACGTGAAGGGACCCGAGAACTGCCCGTGATAGCCGGACTGCGGGCGAATCTTCTCCGCCCGCGGCTCCCCGATCGTCCTGACCGTCGGCGAAGCGACGCCGATGGTCACCGCCCCGACCTCGTCCGGCCTCACCTTGAGTCGCAAGGCGAGGGCAGCGTCGATGCCGGTATGGGTGAAGTGGTTCGCCGGATAGGGCTTGTAGAAGATGCCCGGAATACACCACTCCGTGCCGAGTCCGCGGTCGATCTCATCGGGAGCGGCGAGGCCACCGCAAAATGCCTGATAGAAGCCAAACCGTCCCTCGAACGCGGTCGGTGGGCCGGTGACCCCGGCGCGCGCGCATTGCGCCGCTATGAGCCCGGCATGAGCGGCCCAACCGCAGTGCAGGCGCTTCACCGAGCCGCCAGCCCGGTTCCCCTCAATGACGCCCGAGCCCATCGAGACCGCGATGCCAAGGGCGTGCGCCACGCCCTCCGCGTCGAGGCCCATGAGCTTCGCCGCCGCCGCCGCGACGCCGAGTGTGCCGCAGATCGAAGTTGCGTGCCAGCCCCGCTCGAAGAACACGGAGTTGCCGAGGGACCGATCGTACGCCGCCATCCCGGTGCGAACGCACACCTCGTAGCCGACCGCCGCCGCGCTGATCGCTTCGTCGATCGAGGCCCCGGTCTGCTCGGCGACCGCGAGTACGCCTGGAATGATCGACGCCGAGGGATGCAACACCGACGGAAGGTGTGTGTCGTCGAAGTCGAGCGAATGCGCAAGGACGCCATTGACGAAGGCGGCGCTGGTGGCGGGCAGGCCACCGGGTGTTCCAAGCACCGTCGCCTGCTCGGGTCCGCCCCAGGCCTGAGCAACGCGCAGGGCCATGCGACTCGTCTCCAGAGGGACCGCGCCGAGGCACAGCCCCACGGTGTCGAGAATGCGCTCGCGAACGCTCGTCGTCACCTCGGGAGGCAGCGTACTGTGCTCAACCCGGGCCGCGAAGGCGCCCAGGCCCTGGGCGATGGTGGGATCGGACATCAGAAACCGCGGTTCAGGCGAGGGCGAACGGACGAACGGGCATACCCGTGGCGCCTACGACTTTGATCGGAGCCACCACGAAGAGGAACTCGTAAACGCCAGCCTCGCTGAGCGGGGAGAGATTCATTCCCTCCATGATGTGAACACCCTTCTCGACGAGGAACATGCGGTGGACCGGAAGAAGCGCGTGTCCCCTTCCCGCGGGGATCCACTCGTACGCGATCGTCTCGCCGCCCGTCATGCGCACGTTGCGGTCGAGCAGCCAGGCCGCGGCGGACTCATCGGGGCCGGGAACACCATCCTTGTGCCCGAGATACGCGTCTGGATCAGCCCAGTGTTTCGTCCACCCTGACCTCACGAGCGCCACGTCTCCCGCGCGGCACTCCGTGCCCTGCCGGGAAGCCGCGGCTTCAAGATCCCCGGCGGTGATGGGCTCGCCCGGCGCCAGACAATCGACGCCGCGGAGCGCGGGGATGTCGAAGAGAACGCCCCGGCCTACCGTGATCGGTATTTGCTCAACTCCGTGCGACTTGAAGCGTCCCCCGGTCTGCGCCTCCATCGCGTCGACTCCGCCGTAAAGGAGACCGCAGTGCGACACGTGGCACAACGCGTCGATATGCGTGCCGGTATGACCGCCGATCATCATCATTTCATTGGCCGCCGAACCGCCGTCGCTGCGCACCATGTCGCCGTGACGGCGCTGAAGAGCCATCTTGAACCCCGGATGATTGGGGGAAACCGGCATTCCCGCCTGGATAGGCTGCGCCAGATCGAACAAGCGCATGTGGTCCGCGGCTGCGAGCAGTGTTTCGAGACTCATCGACGATCCCCTTCCCTGCGTTCCGACAGCATGAGTTGCGCTCGCGCTCGGCGCACCACCGCGAGATCCACGAACGCGCCTCCAATTCGAGTCACCCCCGAACCTCCCTGTTCCGCGGTCTCATAGGCCGCCACAACCTCTCGTGCCGCAGCGACCTCGTCTGCGGTCGGCTCGAATACCGCATTGATCACTTCGACCTGACGCGGGTGAATCGCGGATCGCCCGAAGAACCCAAGTCGCTTCAATCGCTCGGTATCCGTCCGAAGGGCGGCGCCGTCGTGAAGATCCGTGAAGACTGATGCGACCGGGGGCGCGACCCTTCCCGCCCGCGATGCGACCACCAGCCGGGAGCACGCATGGAGGGTGGCCATGGGGTCGGCCGGGTCGGCGCAAATGTCGGCGCAGAAGTCGGCGGCCCCGAAAGTGAAGCCCGCGAGTCGAGGGGCGGCCGCGAGCGCTTCGACCTGATTGAGGCCCCTCGCGGTTTCAATGGTGGCGACGAGTCGGATGTTCCCCCGGGGAAGGCCAAGGGCGTCTTCGCGGTCGGAAACAGCGTCGTGGACGCGGCACAACGATTCCAGGCTCTCCGCCTTCGGAACTCGGATTCCGGCTATTCCCGGCCCTACCACGGCATCGATGTCGGCGCGCCAGTATTCTGTTCCCGTCGAGTTGATCCGAATGAAGACCCGCGGGCCGACGGCAGAATCGCTGTCCGCGCCCGGCCGCCGGTCCCGGTTCGTCGTGGAAGCCACGAGGCGACGCGCTGCGACCTTCGCCGAGGCAGGAACCGCATCCTCGAGATCCAGGACCACCGCATCCGCTCCGGATCTGAAGACCCGGTCGAGGAGTTTCGGCTGATTCCCCGGCGCGAACAGGTAGCTGCGAAGAAGAGGCATGCCCGGCTCCTCCGCTACAACGCGCCCTTGGCGCGCAGGTCGGCGATGCGTTCCGGACCGAGCTTCAACCACTCGCCCAGGACAGCCTCCGTGTCGGACCCGATTCCGCGGCCGGCGAACCGGATGGCCCCGGGCGTGCGGCTGAGCCGGAACATCACGTTCTGCATCCGGATCGGCCCCAACTCCTCGTCTTGCACCGTCGTGATCGAATCGAGCGCCTTGTATTGGGGATCTTCCAGAACATCGCGAATGTCGTAGATCGGCGCGACCGCGGCCTGGGCGGCCTCGAAGTCCTCTATGACCTTGGACATCGGATACTTCGCGATCCAGCCGCCGACCATCGCATCGAGTGTGTCGGCGTGGCGCGCGCGATCGGAACCCGATTGGAACCAGGGTTCATCGATCACCTCGGGGTGGCCCACCAGACGCATGACGCGTTCCGCGATACTCTGCGCGGATGTGGAGACCGCCACCCACTTTCCGTCGGCGGTCTTGTAGGTATTCCGTGGCGCGTTGTTGACCGAGCGGTTCCCGGTGCGCTCCTGGACGACGCCGAGCTGATCGAACCACGTCGCCTGGGGGCCGAGGATGGTGAGGATGGGCTCGATGATGGCCATGTCTATGACCTGGCCCAGACCCGTCCGATCCTTATGACGAAGGGCCATCATGATTGCGGAGGAGGTCGCGAGCGCGGTGATGCCGTCGGCGAGCCCGAAGGGCGGGAGCGTCGGCGGCCCATCGGCGGTTCCGGTCATGGCCGCGAAGCCGCTCATCGACTCCGCGAGGGTCCCGAAGCCGGGACGTCTCCGATAGGGGCCGGATTGTCCGAACCCGGTCACGCGCGCGATCACCAGCCCGGGGTTTCGGGCCTGAAGCTGCTCGGGCCCGACGTTCCACGACTCCAGCGTTCCCGGCCGGAAGTTCTCGATCAGCACATCCGCCTGGGCGGCGAGGTCGAGAAGAATGTCCTGGGCCTCCGCGTGCGAGAGGTTCAGTGTGATCGCGCGCTTGTTGCGACCGATCATCTTCCACCAGAGATTGATGCCGTTCTTGCGATGGCCGTGGGTGCGTACGGGGTCGCCCTTCGGGTGTTCGATCTTGATGACGTCCGCGCCGAAGTCGCCGAGGAGCGTCGCGGCGAGTGGCCCCGCGAAAAGGGTGGCGAGGTCCAGTACCCGGACACCCTGAAGAGGGCCGGCGGTTGTCGGTTGGGTGTCGGTCATCGCAGGGTCTTGGAGGGTTGTCCCGAGCGGCGCCTCCGCCGCTACAGTTCTCGGGACAGTTGTCCTAAGGTTATGACATTATACCCGCGACGTTGCCGCGATATTCCTCCGCCAGGGGCCTCCCCTACTTCCCGTTCCAGTGCCTCAGGTACCTCTCGACGAGATCCGACTCCGAGACCCGGAGCGCGCGCGCGTATTCGATCAGAAAGCCTCGCGCGAACACGCGCCCCGGCAGGGCCTTGTGGCGGTCTTCCTCGAGGGCCAGAAGGAAACGGCTGCCTACCTTGCTCAGGGCCGCGATCTGCTCGATCGAAAGGCCGGCGCTCTCCCTGAGCAATCTGAGCGCCGGGCCGTTGACGACATCGGGAATCCTGGGCGGTGGCGTGGCGTCCGGGATTTGCGCGGGCCGAGGAGCGGGGACGGATCGAATCGCGGGCGCCGGTGCCGAGGGGGCCTGCAGCGGAGTTGCGTCCAACCATCGTGGATCGCCGGCGCGCCCCTGCATCCTGAGGTCGTAGTCGCGCCGAACGCTGGGGTTTGAGAGGGCTGCGTAGGCCTCCTCGACGAGGGCCAGCATCCGACCGCGCTCCTCGGAATCCAGGAGCCCGTAGGTCGGGGTCGACTCACCGGTGTACAGACTGCGGGCGAAGCGGTAGGCGGCCTGGATCTGGCCCGAGCCCACGTGGCGGGCCACCCCGAGGACTTCGTAGTAGTTTTTCTCGTTCACGAGGAACCTGTGAGTTGTGGGTTTAGAAGACCGGCGAAAGATCGGCGCGTCGAAGCAGGTTTCGGGTCAGGCGCCGGATATCCTCAGCGGCCCGCGATCGACTCGCATCGACCATGAACATCTTGCCCCGGCGAAGTGTCCGCCAGACCGCGTCGTCGTGGTGCACAAAACCTGCGTACGAGATGGGCAGCCCGAAGTGGCGCCGGATCACCGCCGAGGTCTGGGCCCCGAACCTCCGATCGGACTCATCGCGAACCTGATTGGTCACGAGGGTCAACGCCATTTCGCCAAGAATGGCGCGCGCCGCGCCCAATAACGAAGGATCCACGGACTCGATCTCCCGGAGAATGTCGCCGACCACCCTGATGCGCGTGGACGTCTGGCCCGCGTGCGCCTCGATCAGGCGGCGGCGCACCTCGTTGGACGAGGTCCTCTGGGTGAGCCTCTGCAGACACAACACCCGCAAGAGGCTGGCGACGTTCTCGAGAGAACTCGGCTCCGGCACCGACACAAGCACCTTGAGGTCCGCGAGATTCATCGCCTCCATCGTCTCGGGCGCGACACCGGCTCCGAGGTCGAGAAGCACGAGGTCCACGGGAAGCGCCCGCAAGGCGTTTGCGAGCCGCGCCGACCATCCGGGGGGAAGGGAGCCGGCACCTTCGTCAGCGCGGCCACCGATGAGTCTCAGGTTGGGATAAGGCGTCGCCATGGCGAATTCATCCGCGACGCTGCCGCCCGCGCGCAGAAAGTCGAGAAGAGATCGCGTTCCCTGGGGAATGCCGAGGCAGGTATGCAGGTTCGCTCCGCCAAAATCGGCATCGACGAGAACCACGCGTTTGCCGAGTCTCGACAGTTGGAAACCCACGGAAGCGGCAAGCGCGCTCTTTCCAGTTCCCCCCTTGCCGCCGCCGAACGCCCAGATCTCGAAGACCGGACCTTCCTCGGCCGGTCGTTCCGCTTCGATCAACGACACGGGCGGTCCAGATCGGAGAGCGGGGTCGAACCGGCGGATTGTGTTGTTATCATCTTTGGATGCGCGCCCCGATTATCGCCGGTATCGCTCTGGCCGCGACAGCCTGCGGATTCGGCTCGGCTCCACCGCCTCCGGACCTTCCTCCGTGGCGCATGACGAAGGACTCGAGCGGGGTCGAAGTGCGACTCCTTGAAAAGCCCCCATATACCTATCTCTACGGACTTGACGGCGCCCTGCGTCAGATCAAGTTCGACAGCAACGGCGACCGGAAACCGGATGTCTTCGCCTACTTCGCCGGACGCAGCACGCCGGAACGGCTCGAAATCGACGAAAACCGCGACGGGAAGCTCGATCGATGGGAGGAGTACAACTCAGAGGGAGTGATGGTTCGCTACTCCACCTCGGCCAGGGGCGGGACACCCGAGAACTTCGTCGAGATTGATCCGATAACCAATCAAACCACCCAGGTGGAGAAAGACGCCGATCACGACGGCCGTCGCGAGCAGCTTCAGGTGTTCGTGAAGGGCCGGCTCAGCCGGGTCGAGGTCGATACGGATGGCGACGGTAAACGCGACCGAAGCCAGGACTGGACCCCCGGTTACCTCGCGAGCGAAGAGATCGACCGGGACGGCGACGGACGCGCGGATGTTCGACTCCTTCGTTCGAAGGGCGGCACGATTCTCAAGGTCGAGCGCCTCCCCCGATAGGCGAGGGACCGATTGGGGCGTGAGGGATTGCTGCGCGCCATAGCCTGGCTCGCGTTCGCGAGTGTGTGCCTCGCCCCTTTTGTGGCGGGCGCCGTGTATCGGTCGGTCTGGATTCCTCTGGCGCAGTTCTGGCTGATCCTGGGCGGCTTGACCGCGCTCCTACGCTGGCGCGCCGCGGGAGATGGCCGGGACGATGCCGGTGTTGGCGTCTCACGCGCGCTTCTCCCCATCCATGCCCTCTTCGCGGTGCAGCTGATGCCGATGCCCGCGGGACTGCTGCGGCTTCTCTCCGCCGGTTCCCATGCGGCCCACTTCCTTCCCGATCCCGGCGATGGTCGCCTCCGCCCTCTCTCTGTATCACCGCAAGCGACCATCGAAGCGTGGCTCTACTTCGCCGGGCTTCAGGGACTCTTCCTGGCCCTGCAGGGGTTCCCCTTCAAACAGCGACGGACGGTCCTTCACGCGCTTCTCGCCGTGATCCTGCTCCTCGCCGGAGAGGGGTTGTGGCAGTCCCGATCTGCCCATCCCCACCATCTTTATGGCCGGATTCAGATCGCGGTGCCATCGGGCTTTGAAACCGCGGTCTTTGGCCCGTATCTCAACCGGAACCATTTCGCGACGCCCATGGCCATTGGAACGGGTCTGGCCGCGGGCCTGGCGGCGTCGGTCGTGCTCGAAAACAGGGGCTTCCTTCGCCTGCTCCACCTCCCACGCGAGATGGCACGGGCCATCCTGCTGGCGGGGGCGGCTGTCTTCCTGACGCTGACGGCCGCGGCATCGGGATCCAGATCGGGCGCTCTCGCGGCCCTTGCGGCGCTCGGAATCGTCGCCCTGCGTACGTTTGGACGACGGTTTCTGGTGGCGACCCTGGTCACGGGCGGTGCGATCGTGACTCTTACCGGCAGCGCCACTTTCGAGCGATTCATGCGATTGGACGTCGTTCAGAGCCGCTGGGCGCCGTGGGTCGACATGACGACCCTGCTCCGCTTCTTTCCAGTATTTGGGTCAGGCATCGGCACCTTCGGCGCCGCCTACTGGCCGTACCAGCGGAATGCCGCCTTCGAATTCTGGCAGCACGCACATAACGACTACCTGCAGTGGCTTGTTGAGGCTGGAGTGCTCGGTCTGGTCGCTCTCGTCTTGGTGGTTCGTCAACTGGACCGAAACCTGAGGTGCCTGGAGGCGGCGCGTGAGTCCTGCCTCGCCGTGGTGGGAGCTTTCGCTGTTCAGGCGTTTCTGGACTTTCCCCTGCACGTTCCCGCGAGCGCCGCAATGCTCGTCTGCGTCCTCGCTCTCTCGACGGCCCGGCGGAACTAAGAGCCTGCGCGGCAAGGAAGCGGCTCCTGCACCCCCGAGGGGCGCTTCTCACTCGGCCAAAAGAGAAGGCCGGCCATCTCGGCCGGCCCCCAAACGTCTACGCTAGTGCGCGCGTTACCGCGTCGAACAGGTCAGACCCACAAAGCGGTCCGTTCCAACCGGGTTCAAAACGCATGGAACCCCGAGTGCGGACCCGCCGCAGGCATTGGACCAGGTCGCGGGCAGGGTGCCACCAATCGAGGACTGTGGGGCCACGTTGGCAAACACATCAACACGAGCCGTGCATGGAAGCGAGAAGGTACGAGTCCCGTTCACGACACCCAAATTGCCTCCAACCGTCGAGACAACAGTTGCTGTGCAGAACTGGCCACCCACGGACGGATCCGCGGCGATTGCCGGACTCGTGACAACCGTCAAGCTACAGATCGCAGGAGTCGGCGTGGGGGTCGGAGGTGTCGGAGTTGCCGGGGTCGGGGTCGCTGGGGTGGGAGTAGGCGTGGGATCCTCTTGGGTGGCCTGGCGAACCGCAACGCCGCCGACCAGAACGCCGGCCGCGATGCCGCCGATTGCCGCGGCGCCCAGCGTGGCGCCCGCTACGCCGCCAAAGCCCGCCAGCGATCCCGCCGCCCCCCCGCTGGCCGAGAGGACCGAAACCGCGCCATCCGGGGTACCGATGGGTGCAAGTCGGCCACCGCATTCGGTCCCGCCGGAAACCACTTTGACCGTATGCTCGGGCGACTTCGTCTCCGCGAAGTCAGAAGAAGTCACCTGCAGGTAGTAGTTGATGGTCGTGATGCCGCCGTCCTGGTTGACCTTGGGGATAAACGCGCGATGCGTCGGACCGCCAGGCACCTGGGGCTCAATCTTCTCGAACTCCGTGTAGAACCACTCGGGGCTGAGGTTCGACTGGAAATAGAGCCGACCGTTCACCACGGAAGAAAGCGGTTCGAAGATCGCCTCCACGAGCGTGAACTCACCCTCGGTGATGCAGTCAGAGGCATCATGGGTGATCTTGGCGGTGCCCACCGGTGCTTCCTGTGCCTGCGCCGCGAAGGCTGCCAGCTCCACATTGGCGGAAGCCACTCGTCCTGAAACGACCTCGATCGAGAGCGGCGCCCGTGCGATGGAGATTCCGGCGCGGCCGGGGCTCGACACCACGTAAGAACCGGCAGGAACGAAAGCCGTGAACGATCCGTCCGCCGTCGACCTCACCGCGAAGGACTTGCCGGTCTCGACATTGACGAGAGTCAGCGAGAGGCCCTCGAGCCCGCGGCCCGCCAACGATACGACGCCCTTGACGGTTCCGCTCGCGGCGGTAGGAGCGGCACTCGACGGGAGTGCCATCGCGACGGAGAGGAATACTCCAAGAAATTTTCTGCTGTTCAAAGTTTGATCCCTCTAAATTGCCCGAGACGGCCCGAACCGACGATGACGTAAAAACCCACTACACAATCAGGATGACTTGAGGCTACCCGAATCAAACCATTGAGGCAAGACGAGTTCACAATTTTTCTGATCGCCCGTCGCCCCCGGTCCGACCCCCGGTCGAGTACCGTGAATACACCGCGCCGTAATAGCCATAGCCTCCGTAGTAACCGGTGGCATAGCGAGACAGGTAGTACGCGTTTCGTTTGACGTCGACACGGTTCAGGATCGCACCCAGAACCCGCCCTCCAACCGAGTACAACTGCGCGATTCCATCGGCGGCAACCGCCTTGGTCGTACGATCGCCTTCTGCAACCAGCACGATGGCATCGACCAGGCCGCCGATGATGAGTGCGTCCGCCATCCCTCCGATGGGAGGAGCGTCGACGATGACCCAATCGTAATTCTTCGCGAGTGCGGCCAGCAGTGTCCGCATCTCCTCGCAGCCCATGAGCTCCGCGGGATTGTCGGGAGTTCCGCCCGCCGTCAGGGCCCAAAGACCCGGGACCGGACCCTGGCGGATCACGTCGGCATGGGGGACGTTTCTGGTCAGGATCTCGCGCAGTCCCGGTGTCCGTGGCAGCCCCAGGTTGGCATGAACGGTGGGCCGTCGCAGGTCCGAGTCCACGAGCACCGCCGTTGCCCCGGTTTGAGCGATGGCCGCCGCCAGATTCATGGCCGTGGTCGACTTCCCTTCCCCGGGGTGGATACTTGTCACCAGCAGGATCCGGGAGTTGGTCGCAGCCGCGGTTGCCATGACGTTGGTGCGGATGACCCGATACGATTCCGAGAGGGGCGAGGCAGGGTGACGGATCGCGTTGAGATTCGCCTTTGCCGCCGCCTCTGAGACGGTCGAGAGATCCGGTACGAAACCGAGGAAGGGAACGCGCAGCGCCTCGCGGATGTCGTCGGGGGTTTTGAGGGTGGAGTCGAGCTTCTCCTTCGCCGCGACCAGCAGCACGCCCGCGGCCAACCCCGCAAGAAGCGCCATCTGGAGATTCGTGGTGCGATCGGGGAAAACCGGCGAACGCGGGACCTCTGCGGCTTCGATAAGCCGCACGGTCCGGTCGTTTACGGTGCTCTCGACGCTCGCCTCCTTGCCCCTCTTGGCAAGGGCCTGCGCAATTTCGTTCGAAGCATCAGCCTCGCGCTTGAGAGTCTGATACTCGGGGGACTTGTCGCGCAGGGCCGCCATCTCTGCCTGGGCAGCGGACACGGAACCTGCGAGGACCGACTCCTCTCGAGCCGCCGCCTCGTAGGCCGACTCGACGGAACGCAAGACGCCCCGCGCTTCCGATATCAGGGCTGCCCGGAGCCCGGCGATCCTCGTTTCGAGACCGAGAACGTCGGGATGCTTCGGACCGAAACTCTGATCGAGTTCGCTCTTTCGGAACTCGATTTCGACGAGTTCCTTCCTCATCGCCTGGAAGGTGGAGTTTGCGGCCAGCTCCGGGAGGGAAAGCATCTCGGCAGCACTGAGACGTCGCAACTGGTCGAGGTGGGCCTTGCGCGAGGCCTTCTCCGCACGCGCCTCGAGCAACTGGGAGTTTGCCTGCTGCAGCCTCGCCTCGACGAGTCGCTGCCGCGTCTCGAGGTTCGAACTCCCGCTCCGATCTTCATAGTCGCGAAGCGCCTCGAAGGAGGTGCGGGCCTGCTCCTGCTCTGTCTTGAGCCGCGCCTCGATCCAGCGGGTCGCCTCCGTCGATTGATCGACCCGGCTCGAACGCGACTCGTCCATGAACGTCTGGGCGAGGCCGTTCGCAGCGAGGGCCGCGAACTTCGGGTCGTACGCGCGGACCACGAGGTCCACCAGGGAAGTTCTCGGCACGGGGCGGACCGTGATGCGTGACTTGAGGGCGGAAACCGCCGGAGCCACGGCGATGCCGGGTCCGAAGTCCTCGATCTGGCGGCCGAACAGCCGGGTCCGGACGAGTTCGATCGGCGACCGCATGGGACCCGTGCTCAATTCCGGGGACCGTGTGAGGTCGTATCGCTCGACGACTTTCGTCATGAGCGTCTTGCCCACCATGATGCGGTACTGGGTCTCGATCCACTCGGTCGTTACCGCGCCGACGATGTCCTGGCCCGGCGTCAGGTCGGGGCGTGTCTTCTGGATCTCAATCTGCGCGACCGCCTCGTAGCGCGGCCGCGCCGTGTAGTTGTAAGCAGTCGCGAGGACAACCGCAACGACGACGCAGGCCAGAACGAGCACCCGGCTATGCCAGAGGGCATGGGTGAACTTGACCCACTCCGACATTCCCTCCGGGGGCGAAATGGGCTCGGGCGCCACGGGACGCCGATCCTCCGGGGGCGGGACGGCGCGCAAGACCCCTCCTGAAGAACTCATGCGAGCGTCACCGAACCCGCTTCGTCCCGACTCAAAAGAACCTCTCGCCGACATTCAGGGTGTCCCCGGGCTTGAGGACATCGGTCAGCTGCACTTTGATTTCGCGCCGCTTCCCGGCCTCGAACCGAATCACCTTGAGCCGCTTCATCGAGCCTCGTTCCGAAATCCCTCCGGCGTTTTGCAGGGCATCCTGAACCGTCATCCCCTCGACGTACTTCATTGTCGCGGGTCTCGCCGCCTGGCCGGTGACGAAGATCTGCGCCGCCTTCGGGACGAAGACGATGTCACCGCCTTCGAGAATCACGTTCTGCTCGGCGTTGCCCTTCATCAGTTCCCGGAAGCTCGCGCGAAACGCGTCCGAACCGGCGAGAGCGCCCGGAGGAAGTTCGTCGGAATCCGGAGCCGTTACTTCTGAAAGGCCGGGAAGGATGGGCATCGAGGAGAACTGTTCGATGGCGACGCTCTCGCGCCCTTCGGGTGGGCGGGCAACCACCACCTCATGCCCGGCGTTTGACGAGAGCCCGCCGGCCTCGGCCAGAATCGTCAGCAGGGAGCGATCCCCCTTGAGAGGGAAAATCCCGGGGCGCGCCACCTCGCCGATCACCAGCACCGGTCGAGACCGGTACTCCTTCACCCGGACGGAGACTTCCGGACGGCGTATAAAGCCGGCGCCGAGGAGCGACTGCAGCTTCTTGGCGACGTCCGGCGGCGTCAGTCCGCCAACTTCGACGCGGCCGAGGAGCGGGTACGTGATCGCGCCCTCCTTGTCGATCACGAAGTCCGAAGAAAGGGAGGGTTGACCGAGGACGACCACGTCGATGACGTCGGCGGCACGCAACGCCGCCGGGTCGGGAGACTGCGCCGCCGCAAAAGACGCGACAAGGCAAAGCAATGGCAGGCGCGGGTTGAGCCACTTCATGAAGTCCCTATTCTCGGTGGGGACTTGCGATCACGTCAACTGCGGCGGGCGCCCTTCTCCAGTGTTCACGCCCGCGTCGTGCCCCGACTCGCGATCTTGGCGAGCCGCCCGGGCAGAGGGGCGGCCATCGACCGGATACTCTCCGCCCGCACTCCGCGACGCGCCGCCACCATCCGAGCAACGATGCTGACCGCGATTTCTTCAGGAGTCTCCGCGCCTATTTCGACTCCGACGGGGGTTTCGATGCAGGCGAGGTCCTCCGAGGAGAACCCTCGCTCGACGAGGTCGGTGAACACATGCACCATCTTGGATCGGGAGCCCATGAGGCCGAGAAATCTCGGCCGCACCGACAGACACGATGCGATCGCGGCGGCGTCCCCCCGGTGACCGCGGGTCACCACCACAACAAAGGACCTCGGAGTGAGCCGCAGCCTGGCCGCGGCCGATTCGAAATCTGAAACCTCGACGCGGCTGGCCTCAGGGAATCGCTCGGCCGTCGCATACTTCTCTCGGTCGTCCAGAACCGAGACCTTGAATCCCGCGAGCGCGGCGAGAGAACACAGCGGGCGCGCCACATGTCCAGCGCCCAGGATCGCGAGGCCGGGCGTGGCTTCGAGCGGCTCGATGAAAACGTCCATCCGCCCGCCGCAAACCAGTCCTTCCTCGCCCGC
Organism: uncultured Acidobacteriota bacterium; assembly: GCA_964396875.1. GTDB lineage: Bacteria > Acidobacteriota > Vicinamibacteria > Fen-336 > JAGNNV01 > JAGNNV01. Next base: position 35,782 of record CAYNHK010000002.1, read on the forward strand.
CTGCTCCGGGGTGAGGTCGTAACTCGTCAGGCTGGGCCTACCATTTTCAATGGCGAGCCGGGCGCGCCGCGACATCTCCGCTTCGACGCATCCTCCTCCGATCGTTCCGCTCACCGTGCCGTCCGCGTAGACGAGCATCCGCGCTCCGGGCCGCTGCGGGGTTGAGCCCTGCGATCCGACCACGGTCACGAGCGCCGCGGGAACATCCGTCTCGATACAACGCGCCGCGGCCAGAAGCACCTCGGCCCCGCGAGACCGAGGGCGGTTGCCCGCCGCGGATTGTGAGGCCATGCACCCTCCGTTCAGGAACGGACGCCCGTCCCCGGCGAGGAAGCCGCGGCGGTGAGCGAGAGAACCTCGGCAGGCGTCATGACGACATCGCCGAACTTACTGAAGTATCGCAACTGCCTTCGGTAGCAGCGGGGCGTTTCGAGGTCGAAGGCGACGCAGGATTCGATCGGCCGGGAATAGATGTGAACCGACACTACCGGCTCCTCTCCCACTACAGCCACGCGATGAATCGTGCGCACGCGGTCAATCGTGTTCACGTGCCCGTTGCGTCCGCATTGCTCAACACTTTCGCGAGTGAGGTCGAGTTCGGTGGCCCCGGCGAGGCAGTCGAGCCCATTCTGATTCTGCCCCTCGGAAGCGTTGCACCCATTCCACTTGAAGTTAGTGACCTCGGCCACTCCGCGATTCACCATCATCCAGCCGAGTTGTCCGTTGTGGGTGTGCAGAACGGTCTTCTGGCCCTTCTGCCAGCACACCGCCATCACTTCGAACAGATCGTTCCGGTAGATCAGGTTCCTCGTGTACATCGAATCGTGCCAGTGCACGTACTTCGACAGGGACGCATCATCGATATCCGTGTCCGAGCAGATATCGAGAACGGCGGCGCTGGTGAGCGTCTCCGGGTTGAACCCCTTGAGGATCTCCACGAATTCGTCGACGCGGCGTGTGCGGGGCATGCCTGGACCTCGAGACCGGTCAGCCGATGAACATGTGCTCGTCGGAGTCTTCGGTCCGGCGAGCCGGAGGCGGACCCTGGCGTCGTCGCGGCTCCGAGCCGCGGTAGGTCTCGAAGCCTCGCCGCAGGCCTCCCCAGAATGCGGACAGGTCGCTCAGCGTTGCGATGGGCTTCGCCACCAGCGCCCGGACGTTTTCGAGGGTGGTCTCCACGTTCTCGAGGGTAGTGGCGAGCAAGGCCTCCACGCGCGCGGCCTGCTCGCGGCCGGCATCCGAGATCGCGCGTAGGTTGGCTGCACCCTGCCGGAGATCCTGAAGGGCGGGGCGAATCTCGGTATCGAACTTCCGCGCGATGTCCTCCACCTTCTCGCCCGTGCGTCGGAGGCTCAGCGCCGCATATACGACGAAGGCGCACTGCACCATGGCGGTCAGCGCCATTATTCCCAGGAAGACGACGGCCCACTCATTCATCGATCCCTGCACCTCTCCCCACTTGATCGGTCCGTGCCCTGTGCCGCGTGCGCGACGCTAACTGCGATCGCGAGCGTCGCGATAAGCCTGTTGCCCGGCGTCGATCGCGGAGCCCAGGCGCTCCTTTCGCTCCTCGATGAAGTCAACCGCTTCCTCGCGGAGACGCTGCGAACGGTTGACCACCTCATCTTTGAGATGACGACCCTTGTCGACACCTTCCTTGACGCGATCGGCGATCATCTCGCGGGTTTCACGGCCCGCCCTTGGCGCGAAGAGGATGGCGAGCGCCGCGCCCGCGAGGCCTCCCACCACGAAGGAGAGCAGAACGCCGGATGTGGAAGAGTTTTCTTGGTTGGACATGAGCGCCTCCAGGCAGTTGGTTTCAACCGAATTGGAGTTTAGCTCCGCCAGGTCGAACCGCGAAGACGCAAGACGAATAAGATCGCGCCCCTTATGTCGCCCCGAAACCGTTCTCTTCGACTTCTCGGCGTCATCGTGCTGGTAGGGGTCGCCTTTTCCGCGCCTTCGGCCGGGTTCACCCGCACCACGATCGTGGACCTGCCGATGTGGCGCGTGGAACCCGCCCCCGATGGGTCGGAGCGGCGGGTCATTCAACTGCCCTACGAGCAGGCGTCGTACGAGATGTCGACCCATGCGCTTCTCCGTCGCGTCGTCGATCGCAACCAGGATGGAGTGTCGGATCGGATCGTCACCTACGAGGGATTCGGCGGCGCCCGGGTCGAGGAAATCGACACCGACTTCAACGGGACGGTGGACCGCTGGGACACCTTCGGAGCCGAGGGGCAGCGCCTTCGGTCCGCCACCGCGCGCATCGGCGACCGGCCGGACCGGATCGCCACGTACGACCGCACCGGACTCCTCCGCGGCGTGGAGACGGACTCCGACCTGGACGGGAACTTCGAGCACGTTCAGGTCTACGAGAAGGGCACCCTCGCGGAAGCCCGGATCGACACCGACAACAACGGGCGCATCGACCGCATCCGGGACTATCGGCCCGGGTACCTTGCCGCGGAGGACTTCGACACCAACGAGGACGGATCGCCGGACCTGCGGATGACCTATGCAAAGGGCGGAGGCCTCGTCAAGGTCACCGTGCTTGGGAAAACGCAGACGCCGAGGGAGTCTGCGCGTTGACTCCACCGGCGGAACGGGTCGCGGAACTGAGCGCCGGGCTGGCCATGGCGAGCGTCTTGCTCGCGCCGTTCGCGTTCGGCGCGTCGACGCTTGGGGTGTGGGTGCCGCTTTCCATGTTCTGGATCGTCCTGGGCCTTCTGACCACCGCGACTCGGGTCTGGTACCCGGCGCCGGGATCACCGGACGGGTTCGACCCCGCGCCCAAGCTCATGATCGCCCTTCACGGCCTCTTCGCGATTCAGTCGGTGGCCCTTCCCCAAGCTGTGCTCCGCGCGATCTCCCCCGGTTCTTTTGCCGCCCACTTTCTTCCCTCGGGCGACGCGCTCCTGGCGCCTTTGACCGCGAGCCCGACGGGTACAGCGCAGGCGTGGCTCTTTCTCGGCGCGCTCCACGGCCTCGCCGTCGCCATCTTCAGCGCTCCTCGGCCGGTGCAGCTGCGCAGACTCAACGCCCTGTTCGCCGGGATGGCCGCGGTGTCGGGGATCCTGGCGATCGAGGGTCTTGTTCAATCCGCCTCCGCTCATCCGCATCGCCTCTACGGGATCATCGAGGTCCCCGGCGCGGCGGACCATGAGCGCGGCATCTTCGGGCCCTATTACAACCGGGATCACTATTCGAATCTGATGGCGATGGGGGGGGCGGTGGCCGCCGCTCTCATCGGCCGAGCAATTCGCGCGGGATCTTTCAGAAGTGTGGCGGCATTCGCTGGCTCGCCACAGTTTGCCGCCAATCTCGCGCTGCTCGGCGCTCTCAGCCTGATTGTTGTCGCGAGCGCGGCGGCGGGATCCCGGGGCGGGCTGATTGCGCTGGCCGTGGGTCTGCTCGTGGGCCTTGGCCCCGAGCTTCTCGCGCGGCCGAGGCTCGCGTTTGTTTCGCTGGCCCTCGCTCTTGTCATCCTCTTCGGGGCCTCCATCCCCTCAACCTTCCTTCGAATGGCCGACGTGGACTTCGAGGCCAGTCGTCTGATGGTCTGGCGGGACATGCTCCGCGTGGTCTCCTTCTTCCCCATCTTCGGCTGCGGCCTCGGCGCCTTCGCGGTGGCCTACTGGCCTTATCAGCGCGTGGTCCGATTCGAATACTGGCCGCACGCTCACAACGAATACCTGCAATGGCTGCTAGAGACCGGGCTGGCGGGGTTCGTCCTCGCCCTCTACTTCTTGCGGCGGGTCTGGATTGCCGCGCCCTCATTGGCCCGGAGTCTCGAGACGCGTCCCGCGCTCGCCGGGCTGGCGGCGATGCTGACCCACGCCGTCGTCGATCTCGTCCTGCGCGTGCCCGCAAACGCCGCGTGGGCGGCCCTTTTTCTTGCGGGCGCGACGCTCGCTGCACCAGAATCGCGGGGTCCAACGCCCCGGGCCTAACAAGCCGACTGGAACCTACCTTCGGATGGTAAAGGGTGTCGGCGTTGGGGTGGGTGTCGGCGTGGGAGTTGGTGTCGGTGTCGGTGTCGGTGTCGGAGTTGGACTCGGCGAGGGGAACGGCGTTGGGCTCGGCGACGGGGTTGGAGAAGGCGACGGGAAGGGCGTCGGACTAGGCGACGGGAAGGGAGTTGGGCTCGGCGACGGGAACGGGGTTGGAGAAGGGGTCGGGGTCGGCCCCGGCCCGCAGGAGCCACCCGGGCACCCGCATTGAAGCGTTACGGTGGTGTTCGAGGCCAACAGCGGACTGAGAATGCAAGGGGTGCCCACCGCGTTGCCACTGCAGCCCCCGCTCCAACCCGCAAGCACCTCGTTTCCGGTGAAGGACGCGGGAGGACCGAGGATCGCGGTGATCTGAACAGTATCGCTGCACGAAACCGTGAACACGCCAGTGGAGGTCACGAGGCCCGCAGCGCCGCCGCTTACCGAAGCCTTGCACGGGTTGAACACGCCACCGGGGGGATTCACGGAGACCTGAAGCTGGCACAACGCAGCAGGCGTTGGCGTCGGGATGGGCGTCGGAGTTGGAGGCACCGGCGTCGGCGGAATCGGGGTCGCCGTCGGTGTGGGCACCGGAGTCGGCGTTGGTGTGGCGGGCGGCGGCGGGACAGGAGTGGGCGTTGGAGCTGGGGTGGGAGTGGGGTCGTCGTTCACAACCTCCGTAACGATCAGCGGCGCCAGGCCTGCACCGGCGCTGACCAGCGGACCAACGAGATTCAGCCCGAGATTGGCGAAGCCCGCAGGCGCCCCGGCGAGACCGCCGCTGCCGAGGACGGCCAGACCCTGGGTTGGCGCTCCTGCGGGAGCAGAGAAGGCGCCGCCCTTGCACGCCTCGCCACCACTAAGGACCCTCGTTACGATTTCGCGGGTTCGCGACTCGGTGAAATCGGCGAGCGTGATCTGAATGTAGTAGGTGACCTCGACGATGCCGGACCCTTCCTTGATCTTCGGGAGGAAAGCGCGGTGCGTCGGAGGAACACCAGGATCAATCGGTTCCGGTTCGTTGAAATTCGCCCAGCGGCGCCTTATGTCATCGCCCTCGGTGGTGGCTCCCGGATTGCCTGGATCAGGCGCCATCTTCCACTTGTACCGCGGGAAATCACCGGAGAGCGTCTGGAATTCCGTATAGAACCACTCGTCGCTCAGGTTCGATTTGAAGTACAGACGCGCGCTGACCACCGAGCCGGCAGGCTGGAAGGTGGTATCGAAGACGGGAAACTCGTTCTGGGCGACGCAGCCGATCGGGTTGTGGAAGATGGATGTGCCGCCTTCCTGCACGAGGGCGCGCGCCATTTCGATGTTCGCGGACGCGAAGCGCCCGGCGCTCACCTGAATAAGAACCGGCGCCTTGCCGATCGCCAGACCTCTTACCCCCGAGCTCGAAACGACGTAGGACCCGTTGGGCAAGGACAAGGAGTAGGACCCGTCCCGAGCCGTTCGCGCCGTGTACGACTGACCGGTGGCGACGTTGACGAGGGTGAGGGGAATTCCCTCAACCGCCTGAAGGTTGATGAGGACCCGGCCCTTGACTCCGCCCTGGGTGGCCCCGAGCAGCACCTGGGCCGACAACAGTCCGACGGCAAGAAATGCCGCGACGGTGACTTTGTATCTCATCGACCTGAACCTCCCTCTTTCCAAACGACGATCTCAACGATCCCCGGATTCTAGCCTCAGTTTCAACCGCCGGGTCAACCTCGCCGGGCTACAGCTCCTTGAGCGCCTCGAGGGCCTTATTGAACCGGCCCGCGTGCGAGCGCTCCGCCTTCGCGAGGGTCTCGAACCACTCGGCGATCTCCAGGAAGCCCTCTTCGCGGGCGATCTTCGCCATGGCCGGATACATCTGCGTGTACTCGTACGTCTCGCTCTCCACGGCCGCCCTCAGATTCTCCCTTGTGCCGCCGATCGGGAGTTGAGTGGCCGGATCTCCCACCTTGCGGAGGAAATCGAGGTGACCGAACGCGTGTCCCGTCTCCGCCTCCGAGGTGTCACGAAAGAGGCCGCCCACTTCCGGATACCCTTCTATGTCCGCCACGCGGGCGAAGTAGAGATAGCGCCGGTTCGCCTGACTCTCGGCGGCGAACGCCTCCTTGAGGTTCTGGTGCGTCTTCGAATCCTTGAGGTCCATGTTTCCATCCTTGAAAGTGCTTCGGTCTCTGCGCCCGGTTCGTTCGCCGCCCTGATTCTCGCCCAGATCACGAAATGAGAGGCGATAATCCGGGAATGGCAACCGCTCTGGCGTGCATGGATGACCTCATGTTCCTCTCGAAAATCATGGAGGCCACGAAGGCGCTCTCGATCCCCCTCCGTTCGTTGAAGACGGCCGAGAAGCTGGTCGCCGCCTGCAGGGAGGACGTCGATGCGATTGTCTTTCTGGACCTCGACGACCAGCGGCTCGACGCCATCGCCCTGGCGAACGCGATAAGGTCCGCGGAGCCAAAAGTGCCGGCGACCATCTACGCCTTCGTGTCCCATGTCCACGAGGACCGTATCCAGGCCGCCGGCGCCGGTCTCTTCGACCAGATCTTCTCGAGAGGACAGTTCGTCCGGGTCCTGCCCGAACTCCTCGGCGCTCCTAGGCCCTAGCACAGGCCGATCTGCCGCGCAGACTCCTAGGACGGTTTGCGGGGCTCTCCCATCAGTACGAAGAATTCGACCTGGACCTTCTCATCGTCCTCGGCGGAGAGTTCCCGCTCGACCGCCGCCGAATCGAACGTGGTGATGGCCTCGATGAAACTCTGGAGGTCGCTTTGGACCAGCACATCCGCCCGCGTCCAGACGACCGCGGCCGGCATCTTCACCTTGTCGAGGAAATCAGCGAAAGCGTCTATGAAAGAGTCCCAGGTGTTTCCGAACCTCGGGGAGAACTCGAAAGCGGTGGCCGCGGCGGCGAGGAACGTGATCTTGTCCCTGGCCCGGTCCCCCTCGAGCATGTGGAGAGAGAATCCGGCCCCTTTGAGCTTTTGCACCACCTCCGCCGCTTTGGCGGTCTCAACGACATGAATCGACCGTCCCCGAAGTCCCGGCAGCAGCTTCCCCAGATCAATCACTTTCTCTCACCTCAATCGCGGTGAGTCTAAACTCACCCACCTTGGCCGGGCGCATCCCGCGCCGGAGGAGCCTCGAATGTCCGAACCCAATGTCCTTCTCTCGATCGAAGGACCCCTCGCGATTCTCACCGTCAATCGGCCGGAGAAGCGCAATGCGCTCGACCTCCGCACCGTCGAGGAGTTCCACGGCGCGCTGGCCGAGATCGCCAACGCCCGCTGCACCGTTTTCGTGGTGACCGGCGCGGGCGAGAAGTCCTTCGTCGCCGGGGCCGACATCAACGCGATCAAGGCGCGGAAGCGAAACGATGCGCTCGCCGGAATCAACTCGCGGCTCATGTCCGCGGTTGAGAGTCACGAGGCCATCGCGATCGCCGCGGTGAACGGCTACGCCATGGGAGGAGGCTGCGAGCTCGCCCTCGCCTGCGACCTCCGGATCGCTTCCGAAAACGCCACCTTCGGCCTGCCTGAGCCCACGCTCGGGATCATTCCCGCGGCGGGCGGCACGCAACGCCTTCCTCGCGTTGTCGGCCTCGGGCGGGCAAAGGAGATGATCCTCACGGGCGCCACGTGGGATGCCCGAAAGGCGCTCGACTTCGGCCTCGTGAGCCAGGTGGTTCCCCACTCCGAGTTGATGGGCGCAGCCCGGGCCATGGCGGGTCGAGTGATCTCCCTCGGCCCGCTTGCCGTCCGCCTCGCGAAGCAGGCGCTGAACGCCTCGGCGAACATGCCGCTTCACGCCGGACTTGCCTTCGAATCCATGATCCAGGCCGTGACCTACGAGTCCAGGGACAAGTTCGAGGGCGCTTCCGCGTTCCTGGAGAAGCGTTCCCCGAAATTCACCGGGGACTAGCAGACCGCGCGCTCTATCCGGGCGTCGAAGGGACTAGATCTTTCGCAACTGCACAAAAGCGATCCGGTGGTCGGCGGCCTTCTCGAGGATGAGCTGGGCCCGTTCCCGCGTGGGCAGAACGTTCTCATGAAGGTTGAGTCCGTTGATCTCGCGCCAGATCCGCCTCGCCTCGGCCACCGCGGCCTCATCGCTCAGGGAGGCATACTTGTGAAAGTACGACGCGGGATCGCGAAAGACGCTGGCACGCAGGGAGAGGAAGCGTTCGACGTACCAGCGCTCGATGTCCCGCTCGTCCGCGTCGATGTACACCGAAAAGTCGAAGAAGTCCGACACGAACGAGCGCGCGGGTTTGCCCGCCACCTGCGCCGCCGTCTGCAGAACGTTGAGCCCCTCGACGATCAGGATGTTCGGGGCGGTTACGGTTTGCACGCGATCGGGCAGGATGTCGTAAGCCACATGCGAATAGAGCGGCGCCTCGACATGCGGCTCGCCCGACTTGACCGCGACCATGAACTCGATCAGCCGCTTCACGTCATAGCTCTCTGGAAACCCCTTGCGCGCCATGATGCCCCGTTCGACCAGCACCTTGTTCGGGAAGATGAAGCCATCGGTGGTCACGAGATCGACCTTGGGATGATCCGGCCAGCGCGCGAGCAGCGCTCGAAGGACACGCGCGGTGGTGCTCTTCCCTACCGCCACGCTTCCGGCCAGGCCGATGATGAATGGGACATGGCCGGCGGTATTTCCGAGAAACGTGTCCGTCACGACTCCCAGTTGCTGTGAGGCCGCGACGTAGAGATTCAGGAGGCGCGACAGGGGCAGATAGATATCGCGCACCTCGTCGAGATCCAGTCGCTCGTTCAAACCGCGCAGCGCCTGGAGATCGGTCTCGTTCAGAGTAAGGGGCGTCTTCCCGCGGAGCGGCGCCCACTCGTCCCGCGTGAACGACAGATAGTGCGAGAGAGTCATCGCCGTCCTTTTTCGTAGGCTTCGCTCACCCAGGCCGGCGGATCGGGGGACCCCGTGCGGGGGCGGCCCATCGCCTGCTCCCAGTGGTGCATCCACGAAATACCCCACCGCCCCACGTACCGGTCGGCCGACAGATAGGCGGGGTCCTCGAGCGCCCGGGCAAGCGGAACGAACTTGTAGCCCCGGCCCACGAGCCTCCCGAACAGGGCCTTGCCGTGATCGGCGTTGAGTTCATTCGCGTGGAGGAGAAGCACGTGTCGGATCGGACGCCCGAAGAGCGACTGGCTGAGCCCTTCGTTGAACGTGAAGACGGCGTCCATGTACGCGAGGTAAGCCTCGGCCGTCTTCGCGGCCTGGCCGGCATCACCCGCCCATAGCGCAGCCGCGTAGACCGCGGCGAAGATGTAGTCGTCGTTGTCGATGGTCACGGGGGCCACGGTGTAGCCCCGCTTGAGCAGCCACGCCTCGAACGCCTGGCGCTTTTGAAGATCGAGACCGACCTGGAGGAATGGGTGCCGGAAGTACCTCAGCCTTCGGGCGGTCGAGCCCAGCAGGGTCGAAGTCACCGGCTCGCCGCGCACGACATCCGCCTGGAACTCCTCGATGGGAAGATCGTTGAGGCTGCGGTGTGAATAGGTGTGGTTCCCGAGTTCGAACCCCGCGGCCAGCCACTTCGCGAGCAGGGCTATGCGGGCCGACTGACCGTCCAGTCCCTCGCCCGGCACCGTGAGTTTGCCTTCATTTACGAACCCGACCACCGGCACTGCGAGCGCAGTGAAGTTTGCGAGCAGTCGATCCGTGAACGTTGCGAGCGAGGCCGGATCGCCCCCCACGACGCTCACCGCCGGCAGGTCGTCAAAGGTAACCGCGATCTCTCGCGGCGGCGCGGGCGACTGCGCGCCAACCCGCCCCGCGCGGACCGCCATCAGGCCGATCGCAAGTGCGGCCGCCACGCCAAGGAAAAGCGTCCGTCCAGAAGTGGCCTTCACTCGGATCGTCCCGGAAGGAGGACGGTTGAAGCGTGTGTCGGAGGCTTCCTGTGTTTCGTGGCCTGCTCGAAGGCATAGGCGTATCGGATCAGGGCCGCCTCCGACCAGGCCGGCCCGATGAGAGTCATGCCCACGGGAAGGCCCGAAATGAATCCCGCCGGCACCGTAATCGCGGGGTATCCCGCCACCGCCGGCGGCTGGGAACTCGACACGCCGCCGAACGAGTCGCCATTCACCAGGTCAGTGAGCCACGCCGGCGCGCCCGTTGGAGCGAGGATCGCGTCCAGCTTGTCTTTCGCGAGAGCTTTGTCGATCCCGTCTCGACGCGACGCTTTCAGATTCTTCTCGAGCGCGTCTCGATACTCCTTCGCCTCGAGACCGCCCTTCTTCTGGGCTTGATAGAAGATCTCCTGGCCGAAGTAGGGCATCGACGCTGCTTTGTTCTCTTCGTTGAACCGGATCAGATCGTCCAGGCTGCGGATTCCGAGCCCCGGATCCAGGGTCGCGAGGAAGGCATTGAGACCCGCCTTGAACTCGTAGAGCAGCACTTCGAACTCGCTGTCGCCGTACTCCTGACCGGGCGACAACTCGCAGCCATCGATCAGGACCGCGCCCGCTTCCTTCATCGCGGTGATGACATCTTCCATCACCCGGTCCACCCGGGCGTCGCGTCCGAAGAACTTCCGACCGATTCCGATGCGCGCGCCGCGAAGCCCGCCCCGGTCGAGGAACGTGGTGTAGTCCAAAGGCGCGCGGCCCGAACGAAGCGAGGTGGCCCGGTCCCGCGGATCGATTGCCGCGAGTGCGGTCAAAACCGCGGCGGCATCTGCGACCGTCCGGGTCATTGGCCCCGCAGTGTCCTGAGAATGAGCGATAGGAATGATCCCGGAGCGGCTCACCAGACCCAAGGTGGGTTTGATGCCGACGACGCCGTTTCCTGACGAAGGGCAGACGATGGAGCCGTCGGTCTCGGTGCCAATGGCGGCCGCGCAGAGGTTCGCGGAAACCGCGGCGCCCGAGCCTGAACTCGAGCCGCAGGGGTTCCGGTCGAGCGCGTAAGGGTTCCGGCACTGGCCACCGCGACCGCTCCAGCCGCTGCTGCTCTTCGTGGAGCGGAAGTTCGCCCACTCCGAGAGGTTCGCTTTTCCGAGGATCACCGCACCCGCAAGACGGAGCCGCTCGACCACGAACGCATCCTTCTTCGCGATGTGACGGGCCAGGGCCAGCGAGCCCGCGCTCGTCACCATGGCGTCCGCGGTTTCGATGTTGTCCTTGACCAGGATGGGAATGCCGTGAAGCGGGCCGCGAGTGCGGCCGGAGCTACGTTCGGCGTCGAGTGCGGTCGCGATCTCGAGCGCGTCCGGGTTCGTCTCGATCACGCTCGCAAGGCCCTCGGGGCCTCGGTCGACCGAGGCAATCCGGCCCAGATACGCTCTCGTCAGATCCGAGGAGGTGAGATCCCCCGCGGCCATTCGCCCAACAAGGTCCACCAGACTCGCCTCGGCGTGCTCGAACGTCGCAGCCGCGGGTCGCGGGGAGGGCTGGGCCGGCGCCGCGGGGGAAGCGACGGCGCCCGACGGTTGTATAGCTGCCGCTGCGCCGAGCTTCAGGAATTCACGCCGCGCCGTCACCTATTTCCCCGCCGCCATTGCGCGCTTCAGGGCTTCGATGGTCTGGTCCACGCGTCGCTCCACGATTCGCCGCGCGTTCGCCTGGGTCGTTTCCAGCGGGGAGAGTTTGACGCCATTGATCGTGTCCCTTCCTTTCGCCACGCGCTGAGGCAGTCGGATCGATACTGGATCCACCAGCGCCATGATCGCGCTGATGGCGTAGTCGTCGTGGAGTCCCTCGTCGATCTGCTTGATCCCCATCGTGTTCTCGATCCACTCGTGGAGAAACGCGTACTGGTAGAACTCGGGGACGTAGTAGATCCGATTCGAAACCCCCGCGGCGACCCACCGCGCGTTGAGCGTCTCCGCCACCTTTTTCATGCCCGCCTGGTTGCCTCCGGAGTCCCCGATGAAGACGATGGTCCTGAAACCCGTGCTCTTGAGCGAAGACGCCACGTCGCTGAGCAGCGCCTCGAACGTGGCGGCACTGAGACTGATCGTTCCGGGGTACCTCATGTGTCCGGAGGGCGGATCGATTTCGCCCTCCGGGACGAACTGGATGATTGAGGAAACCAGGGCGTTGCCGAGCCGCCGGGCGAGCACATCCGTGGTCGCGCGAAGCACGATGTTGTGTTTCGCCGAGACAAGGTAGGGGCCGTTCTGCTCGAGGCCGCCGGTGGCGACAATCACGGTGTCCTTCCCCGCCTTCATGGCATCGCGAATCTCCATCCACGTCATCTCCTCCATGAACACCGTGTCCACGCCGTCGATGGGCCGGGGGGCGAGTGGATCCGGCGAACCGGCGGTGGCGCTGGCCCCCGGTGCGGGTGGGCCGGGCGAGGGGGTGGCTGTCTGGGCCAGGGCCTGAGCGCTCAGGAAGACGGCGCCGGCGGCCAGGATCGAGGTAACGGTCTTCATTCGGTGGCGGATCTCCAGGATTCGAGCGCGAGAGCGACGGTGAAGCAAAGGCAGGGGATCTTAGCCCGTCGATGAGCGCCCGCGGCAAAGAAGCCCGGGGCCTGTCGGAACCGGTCGCCAGCCGGTATATGGTCGCGCTCCGATGAGACTCCGGCCGCTGACCTTCGCCCTCGTTCTGTGCCTCGGCCGGAGCCTCGAGGCTCAGGACCAGCCCTGGAAACGGAGGTTCGAAAATACCTTCGCCTTCGTCGTGAACCCCCTGGGCATCCAGAATGCCTTTGACGTCTCGTGGACGCGCTCGATCACAAAGAGTCAGAGCCTGATCGTGAAGGACGCCCATGTGGCGACGGGTATCTCCAGCAAACTCACGCCCGCGTTCAAGCGACTCGGCGCCTGGTTCGAATACGCGCCCTTATCGATCCTGGATCTGCGGGTGGGTCTCGAACCCGTCTACTACTTCGGAACCTACAAGGTGTTCCTGCCCTTCGACCGCGTCGATGCGCGCTTCGACGACGACGTTATCGAGTCCCGCGTCGACGAGGCGGCATCAGGTTTCGCGGGACGCGTCTATTTCTCCCCCACCCTCAAGGCCCGGGCCGGCGCCTGGGTGGCGCGGGTAAAGACAGAAGTCTCCTGGTGGAAGTCACAGGAAAAAGGTGAACCCTTCTTCTACGAACCCGCCTGGGACACCCTGATCGGCTCCTCCGGATCGAGGGTGGTGACCGTCGAGGCGCTGGCTCTGCGCGAGGTGAAGCTGAACGGAGAGAAGACCCTCCTCGTGGGCCCGGTTTACGACCTCACCACGGTCAGCGATGCGCGCGTCAACCGGAAGCAGGACATTGGCGTGCTCGCGGTCTGGTCTTCGGCCGGACAGTTCCATGCCCTCAAGAACCCGACGATCGCGCTGAAGGTCATCTACTTCCTGGAAGACCCGTGGCGTCGCCACGAGCCCGCCGCGCAACTGGCCTTCGTCTTCGGTCTGTAGGCTAGAAAACCGAGACCTTCAGGTATTTCTTCGGGTTCGCCTTGAGGTCGGCCAGCAGGTTCTTCATCTCGAGGGAGGTTGCGTTCACGCTCTCGAGCGTCTTGTTGAGATTCGTGTAGAGCACGTCATCCGTGGACAGCTTGCCGAGCGTCCCTTCGCCGCGCTGGACGCGCCCGAGCACGACATCAAGAGCCTTCGTGGAGTTCTCGACCGTGTTCGCGGTCCTTTCCGCCGAGGCGCTGAGAGTGTCGAGGCGCTTCATCGCCTTGTCGATCTCCTCGCGCGACGTCGCTTTCTCCACGTTCTGCGAGGCCGCCCGCATCGAGGTGGTGAGCGACTTCAGTTCCTTCTGCTGCTCGAGAGCGATGGAGGAGAGCCGCTTCAGCAGCTGGTCCAGCTCCTTGACGCTCGCGTGGGTGTCCTTGACCATCGTTTCGGACAGAAGCTCCTGGACCCGAGTGAGGGTCTTCTTGCCCTGGGTCGCGAGATCGTCGGCCTGCTGCTGAATGCTCGGAGGCACCGCGCCCTCGAGCACGCTGCCATTTTGCGCCATCTCCGTGCCGGTGCCCGGAATCACGCGCGCGACCATTCCGCCCAGCAGGCCGGCGCTCACCAGTTCAACCCGCGAGTTCGTCGGGATCGTGTTGTACTCGCCCTCGATCTCGAGAGAGACCGTGACTCCGGCCTCGCCGATGACGAACTTCTGCACACGGCCGATACCCACGCCCAGCATCTGCACGGGGTCGCCTTTGCGGACGCCGCTCGCGTCCCTGACAGTGCTGGTGACGATGTAGCGCCCGCGGAACATGGCCGCGTCGGTGAGGGTGAAGAGAAGGTACAAGGTGACCAGGGTGCCGAGGATGACGAAGAGGCCGACCCAGAGTTCCTGATGTTTCCCTCGGACCGGGGGCGCCACCACGGCGGCTTTTTCACTCATGACTCATACTCCAATCGATACCGCGTGCGCGGATCCAGGTTCGTCGTCGCTCGTTTCGTGCTCGATCAGTTTCAGGGCGGCCCGGGCCGCGGCCTGCCGGTCGGCGAACGCCATGACCAGGGGATCGTCACTCTTGCGGAACTCGTCGGGAGTTCCGATGAATCGAAGTTTGCCGTTATCGAGCAGGGCCACGCGATGCGACATCTCGAGCGCGCCCTCGATGTCGTGAGTCACGACGATGGACGTCACCTTCGTCCGCTCGGCGATCGACATGATCAGACGGTTGACGGTGGCCGCGTTCACGGGATCGAGACCGGTCACCGGCTCGTCATACAGGATGATCCGCGGCTCCCCCACGATGGCCCGGGCCAGGCCAACGCGCTTGCGCATGCCTCCCGACAGCTCCGCGGGAAGTTTGGAGAGGACCTTGCCGGGGTCGAGGTTCACGTTCTCGAGCGAGTTCGCGATCCTCTCCAGCATCACCTTCTTGTCGAGGGACCTGATCGTCTCGGGATCGAGGCCCATGGCCACGTTGTCGTAGATGTTCAGAGAGTCGAACAGGGCGGCGTACTGGAAGACGTACCGCACCGTGCGTCGCAGATCCCGAATGCCGGTTCGCGACGAGTGATAGACGCTCTCTCCATCGATCTTCACATCGCCCCGGTCCGGGGTGATGAGGCCGATGGTGGTCTTGAGGAGGACGCTCTTTCCGGTTCCCGAGGTTCCGAGAATCGAGATCGTCTCCCCGCGCATCACGCTCAGGCTCACGCCCGAAAGCACGGGCGCGTCGAAACGCTTGTGGACGTCCTCGTAAGCGATGGTGACTTCTTCGGCCATGACCTTCTCTCGTCGTCCTAGTTGAGGAAGAGGGGCGGGAAGGTCGCGTCCACGACGAGAACCGTGATGATCATGAAGACGACGGATGTCGTGGTGTTGCGGCCGACGCCTTCGGCGCCGCCGTGGGTGATGAGGCCCATGTGCACCGAGATGATCGGGATCATGAAGCCGAAGACGAACGCCTTGGCCAGCGAATAGAAGAGATCCCACGAGTGCCAGTACAGACGTGCGCCGTACAGGAATCCCTCGGGGCCGAGGCCCATGGTGGCCCGGGCGGACACCAGACCGGTGAGAACGCCCACCGCGTTCGCGACCCCGACCAGCACGGGGGTCACGATCATTCCCGCGATCACCCGGGGCGCGGCGAGATAGGGCACGGGATCGCGGCCGAGCGAAACCAGGGCGTCCACCTGCTCCGAAACCGCCATCGTCCCGATCTCGGCGGTGATACGCGCGCCCACCCGGCCGATGAGGACGAATGCGGTCATGACCGGCCCGAGTTCGAGGACGACGCTCGAAGCGACGACGCTGCCGAGAACGTAGAGCGGGATCGAGGAGGAGAACTGATAACCGCCCTGCTGCGAGGTGACGATGCCCGAGAGCACGGCGGTCACGAGGACGAGGGGAAGGCTTCCGATCCCCTGCTCGTAGGCCTGCGCGAAGATCATCTTGAGCGACACGCCGCCCTGCAGAACGGCCATCACGATGCGCACGGTGAGCATGCTGATCTGGCCGACGTGCCGGGCAAAACCCATGCAGCCACGACCAAAGCCCGCGAGCAGTCTTTCCGGGAGAGAAAATATCGAAGTCAAAGGAGCTGTCTATTTTGCCCTCCCGCCACGCGTTGGCGGAAATCAGGGCGAGGAACTAGCGCGCCGGACCCTGCTTGATGACGAGCAATCGGGTGGAGTGGGGATGGAGGAACTCGATGCCGCGTGGGGTGAGGATCGCGTCGTCTTCGATGGGCACACGAAGCTTCGCGCCACCCCACTCCGGAATCGGCGTGTAGGCGAAGAACTCCACGGAAATCATGTTCGTGGGCTTGAGTTCGTAGGTCAGGCGCCTGGGATTGAAGAACGCCATCGAGGGTCCGGCTCCGTGGCCCGTGTTTCCCACCGAGTGCATCCCGACCATCACGTCGGTGGTTTCGCCGCTGTAGGGCTGATTGAATGTGGTCATGACCTTGAAGCCCGCCGCCGCGATCGCGTCCTCCACGGTCTTCAGCATCGAGGCGGCCGTGCCCACGGGCTTCGCGGTCCGCTTGATCACTTCGCGGACCTTCATGGCCTGAGCATAGGCATGGAGATGCCCCTTGGGCGGAGCCGTCTCACCCGGTTTGAGGACGTACGCCTGTCGCTTCACGTCCGTGCAGAAGTTCATCAGGCAGACGCCCCAGTCAATGGAGAGAAAGTCGCCGCCCTGGATGATCCGGTCGTTGGAGAGTCCCTCGTTTCCCTTCGGTCCCGTGATGTAGACGGATGGCATGTCGAACGAGGAGCCGAAACCCCGCCGCAGGAGTTCCTCCTGCATCCACCACGCGACTTCGGTGAGTGTGGTCTGCCCCGGGGTGACGATCTCATTCGAGAGCGCCCGCTCGGCCAGTTCCACCGAATGCTGCGCGGCTTCCGAAAACGTCGCGACCTGAAGTCTGAAACCAGCTTCTCCGCGGACACGAAGCGCGAGACATAAGGCTCCCCCAGCAGCTTCGAAATCTTGAGGAAGCTCGAGTGCGAGAGTCCGTCCGCGGCGCCGATCTCCTCGGCGTAGTTGAGAGCGATCCGCCTCGGATTGCGCTCCTTCACAAACGAGAGCAGATCCGGGCCGGTCACGATGTCATATACGCCGCACTGCTCGAGCATGTAGCCGGTGATGCCGAGGGCCGCCCGCTCGATGCGCGGCCCCCCGCGATCCGTGAACACGTAGTAACCAAGAAGCGATGAGGGATAACCCCGGCCCAGATCCTCGTAGAGCGGATCGTAGGCCTGCTCCTGCAGGGTCACTATCCACATGTCCACTCCGTTTCCCGCATGACCTCAGGCAGCACGTAGTTGAACTTGTCCGAGCGGATCTGGCAGCCCATCTGGAAGCGCCGGAGCGCCTCCTGCCGTGCCGGCGCCTGCGCTTCGGCCGGCGCCGAAACCGCGCCAAGGACAACGCAAAGGACGAGCAGGGTCAGGCCTTTCATCGATCGCTCCATGAGGGAATTGGGGGGGAACTAGACCACGCGAACTTCGAGATCGTAGGCATGGGCCTTCGTTATCTCGGCCATCACGAACTCACCGCGGCCGGGCGGACTCTCACCGGGGTCGGATATGAGGACGCTTCCATCTATCTCCGGCGCCTGGGACGCGAGCCGGCCCGCGAGCAGCAGATCGGTCTCCGGATGAGGCCCTTCGACCAGGACCTCCACGCGGCTGCCAACCCTCGCCTTGTTCCGGCGCAACGAAATCCGTTTCTGGATCCGCATCAACTCGCTTTGGCGTGCCTTCTTCACCTTCGCGGGGACCCGTCCGTCGAGATCGAACGCCGCGGTGCCGTCCTCATCGGAGTATGTGAAGACGCCGAGATGATCGAACTCCGCCTGCTCAACGAATGTGGTGAGTTGCTTGAAGTCGTCGTCGGTTTCTCCCGGAAATCCCACGATGAAGGTGGTGCGGAAGGCCACGCCCGGTACACGGTCGCGCACGCGCTCCACCATGCCGAGGAGATTCCCCTTCCCCGTGGGCCGCTTCATCCGCTTGAGCACCGACTCGCTCGCGTGCTGGAGGGGCATGTCGACGTACTTCACGACGCGCTCCTCGCTTGCGATCGCGTCGAGGATCTCGTCCGTGACCGTGGCCGGGTACGCGTACATGACGCGGATCCACCGCACACCCTCGATGGCGCCGAGCCGACGGAGAAGCGGGGCGAGGGCCCCCCTTTGCCCGAGGTCCAGGCCGTACCGCGTCGAGTCCTGGGCGACGAGAACGATCTCCTTCACCCCGGAGGCGGCGAGGCGGCGAACCTCGTTCTCGACGTCTTCGGGACGGCGCGACCGGTGAAGCCCCCGCAGCGTCGGAATGATGCAGAAGGTGCAGGTGTAGTCGCAGCCCTCGGAGATCTTCACGAACGCGGTGTGCGACGCGGTGGACTGAAGTCGCGGCGAGTCCGCGTCGTAGATCCACTCCGGACGTCTGACCGTGCGGTCGACAACCGTGGATGTCCCCTCCACCGCGGACACGATCTCGGGAATCTGACCGGTTCCAAGCGTGGCGTCGATCTCCGGAATCTCGCGGCGCAGGTCCGCGTCGTGGCGTTCGGCGAGACACCCGGTCACCACGAGACGCTTCGAGACACCGCCGGGGCCGGCCTTGAGCTTCGCCATCTCCAACACGGTGTCGATCGATTCCTTCTTCGCCCGGTCGATGAAGGCGCAGGTGTTGACCACGATGACGTCGGCCAGGGCGACATCGGTCGCGATCTCATGACCGCGCCGCTTCAGCGTGCCGAGCATGACCTCCGAATCGACGAGGTTCTTGGGGCATCCGAGGCTCACGAAACCCACGCGTTTGACGTCGCCCGGAGACAGATCCACCCCCGCCCGACCGAGGGAAATGGGTTGCCAGTGCGATCCACCTGTCGATTTTTCGTCGGCCACACGGCATTCTAACGAAGGGCGCGCGAAGGGCCGAATGCCGGTTCGGCCTTGGGATATCCTGCCCGCGCCGCAACGAATACCGAAGACTGGGGGAATGCGCATGGGCGAAAGATCGATCAAGGCGGGCCTGGTGAGGAACGCCGGGGTGAACTTCGGCCTGGTTCTGACCATGGGCGCCGTGGTCTTCTTTTTCGTGTCGGTGTTCGGGGCGCGGCAGGACGAGACGGTCACAGCGCTCCGCCGCCTGCGAGCGATCTCGGACACCATGTCGACCCTCCAGTCCCTGAACGTGCCCGGCAACGACGCGCTCGAGGATTGGGATGCCGACCGCGCCGAAGCAGCGTTTGCGGCGGCCCAGGCTGAGTTCGCCCGCGCGGACGCGGCGACCGCCCTCGCCTTCTCCACCAACCCGGTCCTTCTCGGCCGATACGCGGAGGCGAAGCAGGCCCTTCCCGCGATGATCGAGAAGACGCGCGCGGTCTTCGACGCGGTGCGGCGCCGCAACGCCGCCCTGGCCGCGCGAGACACCCGGCTTCTCCAGGTCGCAACGAATGAGGCCGGGGCGGCGATGGCCCAGATGGATCAGGCCTTCACGAGGGTGAATACCGGTCTGCGCGAGATGCAACAGGAGGGTTCGGTCGACGCCGAAGCGGGCCTCGCGGACGGGGCGGCCGCTCTCACCCGCGCCCGATACGTCGCGGGCGCCCTGGTCGTTCTCATCGCCATCGTTTCGTTTTACCGGGCCCGCGTCCTGGTTTCCCAGATCGCAATGCCGCTCACGCGGGTCACGGAGGTTCTCCGGTCCGTTTCCCAGGGCGACTTCGACCGGGAGCTTCCCGCCCACCATTCCGAGGACGAAGTCGGCCAGCTGCATCGGGTCTGCGAGGGCCTGCTCGGGTTTCTCAAGGGAGTCGAAGCCGGCGCTCATCGCATGGCGAACGGCGATTTGACCGAGCGCATGCAACCTCGCTCGGACCGGGACCGATTGAGCCGGGCCTGGAACGAGATGGCGGATCGGCTCACCACCACCTTCGGCGAATTGCGGTCCGCCGCGCAATCTCTCAGTCTTGCCGCGTCGCACCTGGCTTCATCATCGAACGCGGTGTCGCACGGCACGGCGCAACAGGCCGCTTCGGTCGAGGAGAGCACCGCGAGCCTCGAAGAGATGAGCGCGTCCATCACCCAGAACGCGGAAAGCAGCCGCCACCTCGAGGCCATGGCCCTTCACGGCGCCGCCCAGGCGGAGGAGTCGGCGACCGCGGTGGACAAGACGGTCGACGCGATGCGCACCATCGCGGAACGGATCTCGATCATCCAGGACATCGCCTATCAGACGAACCTGCTCGCCTTGAACGCCGCCATCGAAGCCGCCCGCGCGGGCGATCACGGCCGGGGCTTCGCGGTCGTGGCGGGTGAGATTCGACGCCTCGCCGAGCGAAGCCAGAACGCGGCGCGCCAGATTTCCGACCTTACGGGTAAGAGCCTCGGCATCGCCGCTCAGTCCAGGATGAAGCTCGCTTCGCTTGCCCCCTCGATCCGCCGGACCGCGGACGTGGTCCAGGAGGTCGCGGCCGCCTCCGCCGAGCAGTCGAGCGGTGTCTCGCAGCTGAACAAGGCCATGGCCCAGGTCGACCACGTGACCCAGTCGAACGCCTCCGCGGCGGAGGAACTGGCGTCCACCGCGGAAGAACTCATGAGGCACGCCGACGACCTCGAGAGGAAGATCACGTTCTTCAGGCTCGCCCAGGCCCCGACCCCTGCCGTCGAAGGAGTCGCTTAGAGCGCAAACCCCTCACTGCCCGACGGAGCGTCACCTCAACTATCATCCGCGTCCAGCCCCAAAGCCGCTTCCTTTCTACGACTCACCGGAAACACGCCTCCCATGTCAAAAAAGACTCTCCTGGTCGTCGACGACTCGCCCACCGCATTGATGATGAACACGATGCTCCTGGGACGCCAGCCCTACAACATCGTCTCGGCCAAGGATGGCCAGGAGGCGGTCGACAAGGCCATAGCCTCACCGCCCGACCTTGTGGTCATGGACGTGATGATGCCCCGAATGAACGGCATCGAGGCCTGCCGGGCCCTGCGGCAGCACGAGGCGACGCGCCTCATCCCGGTCATCCTCATCACCACACGGGGCGAGGAGGAATACGTTGCCCAGGGGTTCGCCGCCGGTTGCAATGACTACGTCACCAAGCCCGTGAACGCGACCGAACTCGTCGCCAAAGTTCGCGCCCTTCTCGGAGAGTAGGCGAAATGACGCCTCCCAACAAGAGCGCCTTCGTCCAGAAACTCACCGCCTCGGCTCAGAAGCATGCCGAGGAGCTCTTCGAGCAGAACGAGCGCTTGAAGTCGCTCGTCGCCTCGCTCGAGGAAAAGCAGACGCAGATCTCCGAGGAACTCTCGAGCCTGCGCGAGGAGCGCGATGCCTTGCGCGCCGAACGGGGAAAGCTCAAGCACGTCCTCGACGAGGCCCTGGCCCAGAACCGCCGGGACATCGAGCGCTCGGCCCTGGTCGAGCAGCAGTGCACGAGCCTCGCGAACCTCTATGTCGCGACCTTCAAGCTGCACGGCTCGCTCGAGCGGGCGGACGTGCTCGCCGCCATCAGCGAGATCGTCGTGAACCTCGTGGGTTGCGAGAATTTCGGCGTGTTCGAACGATCGGGCGACGCCCTCAGACTCATCGGCGAGTTCCCCTCCCACCCTTGCGCCATCAAGGAGATACCCGCGACCAGCGGTTTCGTGACCGACATCTTCAACAGCTCCGGCCCGTGGATCGGGGGCCGCGATCCGCTCCCTGCCTCCCCCGTCCCACCGGAAGTGACCGCCGTCATCCCCCTGCGCCTGCGCTCGGAGTTGACCGGCGCAGTGGTTCTTTTCTCTCTGCTGCCGCAGAAAGGCGGGAGCTTCGGCGACGTGGACATCGAACTCATGGACCTCCTCACCGCTCATGCGGCCACGGCCCTGTTCGCGTCGCGCTCGAACGCCTGATCGCTCCACGGCGAAAAGATGAAGCAGATCTTTCTGCTGCCGGGACAGTGGGCGGTCCCCCATGAACCGTCGGAACTCACGACGATCCTCGGCCCCTGCGTTGCGGTCTGCCTCTTCGATCGGGTCCGGGCGATGGGGGGCATGAACCACTTCCTTCTCGCAGTCGGCGGATCTTCACGCGACCGAAGTCGTTACGGTGACACCTCCTGCGAGGATCTGGTTCAGTGCTTCTTCGCATCGGGGTCGCGACCGGCGGACCTCGAGGCCAGAATCGTGGGAGGCGCAAATGTCGGACGCCTCTCCGTGCCCGAAGGCGAAAGCCTGGGAGAGAGGAACGCCGAGATGGCGCGCAGCGTCCTGCGCCGTCACGGCATCGCCGTCGGATTCGAGGACACGGGCGGCCCGAATGCGCGCCGGCTGCGCTTCCGCAGCGGCATCGGCGTGCTGGAGGTGAAGACGATCGACGGGGCGACGTCCTCGATCGCGACCATCGCCGCCGGTCCGGAAGCCAGGGCGGCCACACGATGAGGCCCGCGATCCTGCCGAGCGGGAATCGCAACCGATGACCGACGACGTCGATTGGGAACGCCTCCGGCAGGTCCACCTCGCCGAGTCGGAGGAGCGTCTGGTCACGATGGAATCCGCGATCCTCGATCTCGAGCGGAATCCGGAGAGCGAAGCCCCGATCGAGGCGCTGCAGCGCGACGCCCACACCCTCAAGGGTAACGCGGGGATCTTCGGCTTCGATTCGATCGCCCACCTCGCTCACGCCTTCGAAGACGCGCTCGCCGCGGTCAAGGCCGGGATCCGGAATCGGCAGCCCGCGGACAAGGAAGCGATCGGGGTCCTGCTCAAGGGCGTCGATGCCTTCCGCGAGGGCCTGCCCCTGGCTCAGCCCGGCGATCAGATGTCCCCCGCCCAGGAGTCGCTCGCGGTGGAACTCAGGACCCTCGGCGCCTTCGGCGCGCCCGCCGCCCCCGAGGCTTCCAAGGAAAAGCGGCCCCGATCCCGGGGACGACGCGCCAGCGACCGCGCGGCGGGCCAGGAAGACAGCGGCGCCGATACCCGCGAAGCGGGGGCCGAAGACTCCCGGGCCGCCCGTCCCACCCTCCGCATCGAGGTGGCCCGCGTCGACTCGCTGGTCGAACTGGCCAGCGAGATTTCGGTGTCGCGCGGGCGCATCGAGAACCTTCTCTCCTCTCCCACCATGCCCGAAGCCGCCCGCGCCGTGCTCGAAGAGGCGGTGCCTCTGCTCGGTCAACTCTCCGATCTCGCCATGCGGATGCGCCTGGTTCCCCTCGGCCCCATCCTGGCGTCGCACCGACGAACCGCGCGCGACGCTTCGCAGAGCCTTGGCAAGGAGGTTTCGCTGCACATTTCCGGGGAAGAGGTCGAAATCGATCTCGCCCTCGTCGACCGGGTGAGCGAAGCTCTTCTCCACCTCGTCCGCAACGCAGTGGCTCACGGGATCGAAGATCCCGCGACGCGCCGCGCGATCGGCAAGCCCCCGGTAGGACGCGTGAACCTCAGTGCCGCGCCCGCCGCCGGTCAGGTGGTGATCGACGTCCAGGATGATGGCGGAGGTCTCGACCTGGACGCGATCAGACGGCGCGCCGAGTCCCTCGGAATTCCCGCGTCCGGCGACGATCGCGAAATCGCCCAGCTGGTGTTCGCGAAGGGGCTGACCACTGCCGCCGAACTTTCAGAGGTCTCGGGGAGAGGGGTCGGCCTCGATTCCGTGAAGTCTTCGATCGAAGCTCTCGCCGGCTCGATCGAGGTGCACTCCGAGCCAGGGGTCGGCACGCTCTTCCGGGTCCGCCTCCCCTTGACTCTCGCCGTGGTTCGCGGGCTTCTCGTGAAGGTTGCGAACCATCGCTATGTGATTCCTATCGACATGGTCCAGGAGTGCCTCGCGACTCCCGAAGGGCTGTCCTTCCAGGCCAACGGCACGGGGCTCTTGAACCTCCCGTCGGGCATGGTGCCGGTTCTCAAACTTGGCGAGCAGATCCTCGGGTCGAAGGGGACGCTCAATCGCCACATCGTGGTGGTCGAGCACGCGGGACACCGGCTGGGCCTCATCGTCGACGCCCTGATCGGCGACGCCCCGGTCGTCGTGAAATCGATCAGTCGCGCCCTGCGCAGCGCAACGAGCATCTTCGGCGCCGCCATTCTGGGTGATGGCTATGTTGGACTCATCCTGGACATTCCTGACATCATGAAGCGCACGATGGCGCTGCGAGCCACGCAGACGGCCTGAGGCGACCCGAGACAAACCCATGACCTTCACTCGCCCATCTCTCTCCGCGCCCACCCCCGCCGCTCAGAAAACCGTCGTCTCGATGCTCCGGTGCACCATCGGGCAGGGCCAGTACCTGCTGCCCCTCGCCAAGGTCCTGGAGATCATCCGGTACGTCATCCCCACCCCTGTCCCCCAGACGCCCCCGTGGGTCAGCGGCGTGATGAACCTTCGCGGGCGGGTGATCCCGGTGATGGACCTCGCGGTGAAGTTCGGCGAAGTCGCCTGCGTGCCGGACGAGTGGACGTGCATCGTTCTCGTCGACGCGGATCTTCTCGGGGAGAGCACCATCCTTGGCGTGGTGACGACACTCGTGAGCGAGATCCACGACCTCCAGCCCCAGGACCTCGAGCCGCCTCCCTCGGTCGGCACGCAGATCCGGGTGGAGTTCCTCCAGGGCCTGTTCAAACTCGAGCAGGGTTTTGCCCTGGCCCTGGACATCGACCGGGTTTTGTCCTCGAACGAGAAGGTCGCGGTTCGCGAACTCGCCGCGGAGACGCCCGCGTAGTGACCGCCTGCCCCTCGGCCGGACCCACGCCGCACGACCGGTAGCCGGACCACGATGGAACGCGCGAGTTCGCCGGCGCACGCGGATCCAAACCTGCTGCCGGAACTGGGGCCGCGCGAATTCGAGCAGATCCGGAAACTCATGGAGAAAGAGACCGGCGTTCACCTGACCGAGGCCAAGGGCGCCCTGGTCATGGCCCGGCTGGGACGCCGCCTCCGCGAACTGCGGATCAAGTCTTACCGCGAATACCTGGCCCACCTCCACGCCAACCCGGAGAAGGAGATCGGCGAACTCGTCGATCGCCTTCTCACCAACGAAACCCGCCTGTTCCGGGAAGGCTGGCAGTTCGACTACCTCGAACAGACGATCATCCCTCAGCTGCGCAAGGATGCGAGCGCCAACCTCGACCGAAGCTTGAGGGTGTGGTCGGCGGCCTGCTCCACCGGTGAGGAACCGGCCAGTCTGGCCGCGGTTCTGGACAAACACTTCCCCGTACATGAAGGCTACCGGGTCACGATCCTCGCCACGGATCTCTCCTCGCGCGCGCTCGCCGCCGCGCGCACCCTCACTTTCCCGATCGCCCGCGCCAAGGATGTCCCCGCGGCGTACGCGAGACAGTTCGAGGACGTGGGGACGGACCATGTGCGGCTGAAGAAGTCCGCCGCGCAGCTCGTCCAGTTCCAGGCCATGAACCTGCTGGCCCCGACCGTAGCCTCCGGGCAGTTCGACCTCGTTCTGTGTCGCAACGTCCTCATCTATTTCACGCGCGAGACCAAGCGCCTGGTCATCGATCACATGTGGCGGTCCCTCAAGCCGGGCGGCCACCTGTTCGTGGGCCACGCGGAGAGCCTGGTTGGCGTGATCGAGGGGCAGCGCCCGATCAAACCCGCGATCTACCGCAAGCCTCCGGCGGCTCGCACATGATCAACGTCCTCGTCGTCGACGACTCGGCTCTGGTCCGCCAGACCCTGAAGGAACTGCTCGAGCGCTCGGGCGAGTTCGACGTGTCGCTCGCCGCCGATCCTTTCATCGCGGAGCGACGCATCGCCCTCAAACGGCCGCAGGTGATCGTCCTCGACATCGAGATGCCGGGCATGGACGGTCTCACCTTCCTCACCCGCCTGATGGCGACCGATCCGATTCCGGTCGTGATCTGCTCCGCCCGGGCCGGTGAAGACGCGGCGGTGGCGATCGAAGCCCTCGCCCGTGGCGCGATCGACGTGCTGCCCAAGCCGCGGCTGTCGGTCAAGGATTTCCTGAGCGACACCGCGACGCTGCTCGTCGACACGGTCCGCGCCGCCGCCTCTTCCAAACGCGGAGCCCCTCCTCTTCGCACGCCGCGAGCGCCGGTCACCGAAGTGGCGAAGGGTGTCGCGAGTTCATGGGTGGTGGCGGTTGGAGCCTCGACCGGCGGCACCGAGGCGCTTGCCGTCGTCCTCGGCGCCCTGCCCCGCGAATCGCCGGCGGTGCTCGTGGTTCAGCACATGCCCGAGGGTTTCACGAAGGCGTTCGCGGGCCGGCTCAACGGACTCGCCCCGATGCAGGTCAAGGAAGCCGAGGATGGCGACCCGGTTCGACAGGGTCTGGTCCTCCTCGCCCCCGGGAACCGGCATATGTCGGTCGTCCGGGACGGCGCGCGCTTCGTGGTCCGGATCGATTCCGCTCCCCACGTCAATCGTCATCGGCCCAGCGTCGACGTCCTCTTCCGCTCGGTCGCGGAGACCTTCGGGCCGAGGAGCGTCGGCGTCCTGCTCACGGGAATGGGCAAGGACGGCGCCGTCGGTCTGCTGGAGATGAAGAACCGCGGCGCTCAGACCATCGCGCAAGACGAGAGCACATCGATCGTTTTCGGAATGCCGAAGGAGGCGATCGCGCTCGGCGCGGCCACCCGGATCCTGCCCCTTCAGAACGTGGGCGAAGGCATCCTCGACCTCCTGCCCAAGTCGTAGGAGCTTCGGCTAGACGCCGGCCGGGCCCTTCAGCATGTCGATGAAGCCGCGCAGGGTCGCGAGCTTTCGCTCGGACGTCATGTGCAGGCGCGAAGCGTAGACCGCGGTCGCGGCCTGGGCGCCGAGGAGGCGGAAGAGTTCGAAGTCGAGTTCGCTGAAGGCGACCTTCTGCTGAAAGAGCTTGTGAATGCTGAGCAGGCCCACCACCACTCCCGAGAGGTCGAAGGGAATGACGGCCAGGGGCGCCTCGAAAGGAGTCGCCTCGGCGACCTTGGTGTCGCTCGCGAAATGCGGGAGACCGGTCTCGAGGCAGGCCCCGATGATCCCTTCCCCTCGGCCGATGCTGCGCGTCGTCGCTTCCTGGCCTTCGGAGAGAACGAGCTCAGCCCGGCCCGTCTTCTCGTCGACGATGAAGAGATGAAAGGCTTCGGCGCCAACAAGGTTGGTGGCGATCTCCTGTATCGAGCGCAGGACCTCGGTGTGGTCGAGCGAGGCGTGCAGTTGCGAAGCCGCGACATGGAGGTTGGTGAGGAGGTTCACCTGTTCGCTCAAGTCGGTGAATCGCTGGGAGGTGTCGGTGAGCTGGGCGCGGGCGTCGGTGAGTTCGTCCTTCATCTGCGCGAACTCGCGGTCGAGCGCCATCCGATCCTCCTCGGACTTTCGGAGCCTGGCCTGGACATCCGCTTCCTGCGGATTGCCGCCGAGGGACTCGAAAGCGCGAAGGCAGGCCCGCAACTGCGCGTTTTCGCGCACGATGTCCTCGACCAGATCCTGGGTCTTGACGAAGAAGTCGGACAACTCCCGGTATCGATTTGTTTGCTCAGCCATCGATTACCTGGGAATCGTACCCCTTTTGATGGTTCCGGTTCGAGACAGCTCCTGATCCCGCAGTTCCTCCAGCCTTCGGCCGGCTTCCTCGACGAACGCCTCGAGCGGGTCGAGACGGGTCAGGGCTTCGCCGGAGATCGGGTTGTCCACGAAGAGCAATGCCACGGCGTCCCCGTGAGCCCGAAGGGGAATCAGCGCCGCTTCAAGGGAGCGACCGCGCAGAATGGAGAGCGCCGACATCTCGCGCCAGAACACGGCATCGGTCACGAAACTCTGGGCCGCCCGGCCCTGGAGCGCCTCGGCGAAGGGCGAGGTATAGGCGGAAACCGTCAGATCGAAACCCATCGGGCCGAGGGGGAAACCCACGCCCGAGGCCGGGTAGAGGATGTCCTCGCTGCGGATCAGCAGAATCACGCGCTCGACCATTCCGCTCGCGACCCGCAGCAGGAGGTCGCGGATGCCGACGCTCTCACCGATGCAGCCGAGAAGATCGAGCCCGTCGATAAGGCCGATCGGCGAGGCTGAGGCCACCGAGCCCTGCGGCTTCCCGTCCGTCACCTGCTGCAAAACGATGAGCAGCTTGCCGCAGAACGCGTCGAGATGTTTCTCAAAGAGAGTTTTGTTGAGGCGCCCAAGCGTGGGGCGGAAGACCACGCGGCGGGCGCCGGCCTGCCGGCCCTTGCGCACGATGTTCGGCTCGGGGTCGGGGGTCACGAGGACGATGCGAGGCGCGTTCGCGAAACCGCGCAGACGCATCGCGAGTTCGAGGCCTCCCGAGAGGTCGCCGCCGGTGGGATCGGGAATCGAGAGATCGATCACGGCGAGGAACATGGCTCCGGCCCGGCCCATCTGCTGGGCGAGCTGCAGCGCAGACTCGAGCGTTGCTGCGCCCACAACATCCTCGTATCCGTTCTCGACCAGCCGCTTCATGAGGAAGGTCCGCACGTCGGGCTCGTCGTCGACTACGAGGACCGAGGGGCGCAGATCAGAGGTCCTTGGCGCCGGAGCGGGCTTGGTCTCAAGGGCCGGAGCGGCTTCGGGGGCGGCGAGGGCGGTCGCGGCGTCGCGGCGGCTCTCGTCGAGTTCGCGGGCGAGATCGAGGAGGAGTTCCTGCGCGTCGACGCCCACCGACAACGTCTCGCGTTCCAGCGAATAGCCCTCGATCTGCTTGGGCACTTCGTTCGAGAGGACGAAGCCGAAGTTGCCGTCGCGGAGCCTTGAGAGCGCGCTCAGGTCGGCGGCGATGCCCGCGGTCAGGCGCTTCTCCCACTCGGCGGGCGCCATGGCGGTGCGCGGCACACGCTCGGACGAACCGGGAGAGAAACAGGCCACCACTCGCCCGTTGCGGAAGACGATCGCGCCCACACCGACCTCGGTTTCGACGCGGATGTAGCCCGTGCGCTGGGTGAACGCGACGATCTGGACGATGTCCAGAAGGGGAAGATCTTCGATCCGGCCGGACAGGCTCAAGGGGCTACCTCTGGTTCGGCCGCATCAATCACCGGTTCGCGGGTCGAAGTCAGTGCGCCTTGTCGGGTGTGTCGATCGCGTTGCCCCACTCCCGAAGCCGTTCGCGATCCGAAGCAGCGTAAAGCTCGTCGGACATGTCGGCGACCTGATCGGCCACGCCGCCAACCACTTCAAATTCCTCCGCTTGCTGCGAAAGCAGACCCAGATGGTGGGCCACGGCGTCGAGTTTGGGAACAGTCCGGTCGATCGCGGTCAAAAGCCCTTCCACGAGCTGGACGAGCGCCGAACGAGAAAGACCGTCATGCCAGGTCGGTTCCATGCGGTGAGTATAGGGGCAGACGCCGTGAGCCCGTTCAGGGGTACGATTCGCCCCCACCCGTTTCCCCACCCCCTGGAGTCCCCAATGAAACCCTGGATGAAGATCGCGATCGG
Organism: uncultured Acidobacteriota bacterium; assembly: GCA_964396875.1. GTDB lineage: Bacteria > Acidobacteriota > Vicinamibacteria > Fen-336 > JAGNNV01 > JAGNNV01. The sequence goes on from CAYNHK010000002.1 coordinate 65,048, forward strand.
CTGTTTCGCACTGAGCGTCATCGCGGTCTTTCTGTTCGTCGCCGGTGTGGTCGGCCTCGGCTTCTGGGCCAAGGGCAAGGTCGAGG
>CAYNHK010000003.1:0-49598 GCA_964396875.1 uncultured Acidobacteriota bacterium
CCTCGACCCCACGCGTTTCGACATGCTGCTGCTCGAAAACCTCTACGGCGACATCGTGTCCGACCTGTGCGCGGGCCTGGTGGGCGGCCTGGGCCTCGCGCCCGGCGCCAACATCGGCGAGAGGGGCGCGACGTTTGAAGCGGTGCACGGGAGCGCTCCCGACATCGCGGGCAAGAACATCGCGAACCCCATCGCGCTGATTCTCTCGGGCGCCCTGCTTCTCGATTACATCGATGAGAAGGCGGCGGGCGACCGGGTGCGGCACGCGGTGGCCGCGGTGCTGAAGGAAGGCAAGCACATGCCCAAGGACCTCGGCGGGACGGCGTCGACGAGCGAGGTCGCCGAAGCGATCGCCACCCGGGTTTCGAAGAAGTCTTGAGGGCCGCGCCCGCGCGCGCCCTTCTTCTTCTTCTGGCGCTGGCCTCGGCCCTCGGGGCTCAGGAGGAGTCGCCCCTGCCCGAAGGGAACGCCTACGTCCGGAGTGTGCTCGGCAATGCGCGGCCGCAGGACACCGCGATCAACGACTACGCGTACGACATCGAGGAGACGCGGGAGAACCTCGACAAGAACGGAAGGGCGACGTCGCGGGAAACCCGGCGCTACGAGGTCTATTTCGTTCAGACCCGTCCGGTGAGGAGGCTCGTCGCCCGAAACGGCCTTCCCCTGAGCGCGCGCGAGCAGAAGGAGGTCGACCGAAAGGCCGAAGCTCTTGCGAAAGCGATCGCGGAGGGTCGAACCGTGAACGAGCAGCCGGGAATCCGGCTCTCCCTGCTCATGGATTCCTTCGAGTTCAAGACCGTAGGCCGTGAGGAGCGCGCGGGGCGGAAGACCCTCGTGTTCGACTTCGCTCCCCTCCCTTCGGCGGCCGCCGGGCGCAGGTCCGATCGCGGTTCGGACGCGATCGCCCGCATCCTCACGGGAAGGCTTCACATCGATGAAGTCGATCGGCGGGTGGCGAAAATCGAAGCCCACAACGTCCCGGGCGGCAAGGCCAGCCTCTCGACCGGTGTGAAGCTCGGCACATTCGAACTCTCCATGGAGTTCACCGCGGTCGAGGAACACGTCTGGCTCCCCGCCCGCGTCGTCACCATCGCCACCGGACGCGCTTTCTTCTTCAAGTCGTTCCGCGTCCGCCAGACCACGGTGTATTCGAACTACCGAAGGTTCACGGTGGCGACGGAAGAAAAGCCGGTTGGTTAGCGCGAACATCCTCGAGCAGTGTCGGGAGTTCGAAACCCGGGTGGACGTGAGTACCTTAGGATCACGGCCATGCTCAGTCTGCAGCTGCGTTTCCTGATCGTGTTGCTGCTCGCGGCCACCACGGGCTGCGCTGGTCGCCACCGGACCGCGGCGCCGCAGGCCAGCGGTCGCTTGGATGCCTTTGTGGTGGCCCATCCGGATGACTGGCAGCTCTTCATGGGCGACGTGGCGGCGCAGGCGATGCGGGGTGAAGGTGGGACAACCTTCATCTACCTGACCGCCGGCGACGCGGGACGCGCCGCCTCCTACTGGGAGGCCAGGGAGCAGGGCGCTCTGGCCTCGGTAGCTTTCGCTCTCGGCATCGCTCCCCCCGATGTCAAAGGTGGCGCGGGTGGCGCACAGTTCCCCGTCGAGTGCGCCGAGACGCCTTTCGCCGACTACTCGGTGCGCCAATGCAAGATCGGTCCGATCGCCTCCTATTTCCTTCGCCTCCCCGATGGCAATCTCAACGGTGAAGGGTTCGCGGCCACCGGCGCCCGCAGCCTCATGCAGCTCGAGGCCGGCGCCACGACGTCGCTCGCTCGCGTTGATTTGAATGGCTCGCTCAAAGCCTGGCCAGGCGTGGTCGCGGTGGTTCGAGCCATCCTGCGGCTCGAGGCGGGTGCGTCGCGGGCCGCGGGACATCAAGTGCGACTCCACGCGTCAGACCCGGACACCGCCTTCAACCCGCGCGATCACGCCGATCATCGAGCCACCGGACGCCTGGCCGCGTCGATCGCCGTCGATGATGGCTTCGGCCTCTCGCAGTACGCCGGCTATTCCACTTCGGAGTGGCCGAGCAATCTGACCGCCGCGCAATTCGCGGAGAAGGCGGGCCTCTTCATGGCTTACGACCGGGCCCGGCTGCTCGTGAACCCCGAATGGAGCGCCTACGCCGAGTTGCCGGCCGGGTACTCGTCGTGGCTCTCGCGCACCTACATCCGGCCCGCGGGATTCACCGGACGTTCGCGGTAAGGCGCGGGCCACAACTACTTGCGGGCCGATAGTGAGAGGACGGGGTTGCTTCGTCGCCTGCGAACGGACTGGCTCCTCGCAATGACGAGCTAAAAGCCCCCCGCGGCGCGGGCAGGGTCAGGGCTTCGACGGTGAAGCGGCTACGCGGCGCGGGGGAAACCCCGGTTCGACATCAGTGCGAAACCGATCATCTTGTAGAGGACGCGGGCGGCAACGTTTCCGTCCCACTCCGAGACCCGGGTCGGGTCGGGGGCAACTTCCACCAGATCGAAACCCACAACCTTCCGGCCGCTGTCGACGAGGGTGCGCAGGAGCATGGTCATCTCGGCGAACGAGAGGCCGCCGGGAACCGGCGTGCCGGTGTTGGGGCACAACACGGGATCGAGGCCGTCGATGTCGAAGGAGATGTAGTTCGTCTCTGGAAGTTCGGCCACGATCCGGTTGCAGACTCTCCGCCAGGATCCCGCGTCCAGAAGCTCGCGGCGGATATCAGACTCGAAGAACGTCCTGATCCGGCCGGCGCTGTCCCGGATCGCGTCGTCCTCCTGCTCGCAATAATCGCGCACGCCCACCTGGACGAGTTTGGCGACCGTGGGAATTTCGCGGATCACGTTGTCCATGATCGAGGCGTGCGAGAACGTGAAACCCTCGTATGCGACGCGCAGGTCCGCGTGCGCGTCGATATGGAGGATCCCGAGGCCCGGGTTCTCATCGGCGATCGCCGCGATAGCGCCCAAAGGGACCGAATGGTCGCCGCCCACGATCCCCACGATCTTGTCGCACGCGAGCCATGCCCGCGTTTCGTTCGCCACCCAGCCGTTCAAAAGGCGACCGAGGTCGTTCACACGTTCGACGTTCGCGAGGAGCTGGGGGTCGCCGTTTGCGCCGCCGTTTTCGATGACACTCGCGGCCAGACCTCTGGCTTCGTCGCTCCACGCGCGAACCGTTTCCGAAATCGGCAGCATCGCGATTCCCGATTCGTACGGCTTTCCGGTGTCGCGGTCGAGCAGATCCACCTGATGGCTCGCGCGAAGAATCGCGGCTGGACCATCCGCCGTGCCCGACCCGTACGACACGGTCGCCTCCCAGGGCGCCGGGATCAGAACCACGCGGGCGTCCTCGGGCTTGTGGGGCAGCCCGAAGATGCCATCGGAGTTCGCGGGCGCGTTGGGATCGAACGTGTCGTGCATCCTGGTAGAGAAGCTAGCACAGCGTCCCCCGGCGCATGCGGGATGTCAAAATGCGCCTCTGGTGAGAGAGGATCGCCCCGAAGAACGCACCGCCCAGGCGCCCGCATCGATCGGCAACCTCGCGACCGGCTTCGACATCCTCGGCCACACCATCGAGGGACCCGAGGACCGGGTCGTCGTTCGACGGATCCATGCGGCCACGACCCGCTTGTCTTCCGTGTCCGGTGTCCTGAGGGAACTGCCCGCCGATCCCCAGCGGAACACGGCTTTGCGCGCCCTCGAAGCCTTGCGCACAAGTCGCGGGCTCACCTTCGGCTTCGAGGTGGATATCGTGAAGGGCATCCCCCTCGGTTCGGGAATGGGAGGGTCGGCGGCGTCGGCGGTGGCCGCCCTGGTGGCCGCGAACGCGCTGCTCCCCGAGCCGCTTGAAGTCGAAGGTCTCTATCCCTACGCCGTGGAGGGAGAAGCCGCGGCGAGCGGAGGGCATCATGGAGACAACGTGGGCCCCATGCTCCTGGGCGGTCTCGTTCTCGCAACCCCCGATCGCCTTGTTCGACTTCCCGTTCCCCGCGGACTCACCTGTGTTCTCGTTCATCCTCATCTGGTGCTCGAGACCCGCCGCGCGCGCGAAGCGCTCGCGGGCGCTTACGCGATCGGCGATTTCGTGCCCCAAAGCGCCGGTCTCGCGGAGCTGCTGGTGGGACTCTTCACGAGCAGCGCGTCTGCTCTGCGCGCGGGACTGCGCGACGTTCTCGTCGAACCACGGCGCGCTCATCTCATCCCGGGCTTCGCCACCGTGAAGAGGGCCGCGCTCGATGCGGGGGCGCTTGGCGCATCGATCTCCGGCGGCGGGCCGAGCGTTTTCGCCTGGTTTGAAAACCGGGCCATCGCCGAGGCTGCGGCGCCTTTGATGAGGACCGCCTTTGCGAGCGCGGGTTTGCCGTCCGACGTTTTCGTCTCGCCGGTGGACGGACCGGCCGCCCGGATCGTGTCGTGAGGTTTGTCAGCACGAACGGCGCGGCCCCCGCGGTGGGGCTGCAAGATGCCCTGCTCGCCGGTCTCGCGCCAGACGCGGGTCTTTATTTTCCCGAGCGAATCGACGTCCGGGCGATCGCCGATCTGGACGGCGCGGTTTCGCTGCCCGCGGTCGCCGCCGCCTTCCTGACTCCCTTCTTCGCGGGCGACCCGCTCCTCGCGGACCTGCGAGGAATCTGCGACGAAAGCCTCGACATCGAAACGCCGCTCGTGGAAATCGCGCGCGACTCGTACCTTCTGGAGCTGTTTCACGGACCGACCGCAGCCTTCAAGGACTATGGCGCGCGTTTCCTCGCCAACACACTCGGCCGCATGCGAGACAGGGCGGCCGAAACGAAACCGCTCACCATCCTCGTGGCCACGTCCGGCGACACGGGCAGCGCGGTGGCCGCGGCGTTTCATCGACGCTCCGGTTTCCGTGTCGTCGTCCTTTATCCCGATGGACGCGTGTCGAAACGTCAGGCCCATCAACTCGGCTGTTTCGGCGACAACATCCTCGCCCTGCGCGTGCCTTCCGGTTTCGATCGATGTCAGGCGCTGGTCAAAGAGGCCTTTGGCGACGCGTCCCTGCGGGAAGCGGTCCCGTTGTCTTCCGCGAACAGCATCAGTCTCGGACGCCTTCTACCCCAGGCGACGTACTACGCCTTCTCATCGCTCCAGCACTTCCGCTCGAGGGGTCGGCCGCTCTCGTTCATCGTACCCACCGGCAATCTCGGGAACGCGGTCGCGGCGCTCATGGCTCGCGCCGCCGGCCTGCCGGTCGGCCGGATTCTTTTCGCCACGAACCGGAACCAGACGATCCCCGACTTCATGAAGAGCGGTGACTATCGCGCGCGGCCCAGCGTCAACACGCTCGCCAATGCCATGGATGTGGGCGACCCGTCGAACGTGGCGCGTCTGCGTTTTCTTCTGGCGCGGGACGAGGGACTGCGAGGGGCCCTCGGGGCGCTCTCGGTCGACGACGCGACGATCGAAGCGCGTATCCGCGAAGGCGAGAGCGCTTACGGCAAGGTCTTTTGCCCCCACACCGCCTGCGGCATCGAGATGCTCGAGAACGAACGCCGACTTGGGGCAAAGGACGACTTCTGCGTCGTAGCCACGGCTCATCCCGCGAAGTTCGACGATGTGGTCGAACCTCTCGTCTCCCATACCGTTGAAGCTCCGGAAGCACTCAGGGCGATGCTGGAGCGCCCGGCCACAAGCGAGCCCCTGGAGCCCGACTCCTCGAAGCTCAAAGAGCGGCTGTTGCGACTGTAGGATCCCCTGGAGATGAACCGCGAGCGCCTGGTTTCGGTGGACGCGTTCCGCGGCGCGACCGTCGCCGCGATGATCCTGGTCAACAACCCGGGCGACTGGGGCCACATCTACGACCCGCTCGAACACGCGAAGTGGCACGGATGGACGCCAACCGATCTGATCTTCCCCTTCTTCCTCTTCGTGGTGGGCGTCTCGCTCGCTTTCTCGTCGCGCGACACCACGCGCGCCGCCGCGATCCGCGCCTTGAAGATCTTCGGCCTGGGCTTCTTCATGGCCTTCTATCCGCGCTTCAACCTCGAAACCGTCCGCATCCCCGGGGTGCTGCCGCGGATTGCCCTGTGTTATTTCGTGGCGTTCCTCATCAAGAAACACTTCGGTCCGCGCGCGGTCGCCGCCATCGCGGCAGGTTGCTGCCTCGGCTACTGGTTCCTGATGACGGTCGTCCCAGTGCCCGGCGGCATCGCTCCCAATCTTGAACCCTCCACAAACCTTGGCGCGTGGCTCGACCGACTGGTGTTCGGGAATCATTTGTGGGTTTCGTCCAGGACGTGGGATCCCGAGGGTCTGCTTTCCTCGCTGCCCGCGATCGGTACGACGCTTTTCGGCTACCTTGCTGGGACGCTGTTCCGAGCCGGGCTTCCACCCGCGGAGATCATTCGCCGCCTTCTTCTTTCCGGCGTACTCATGACGGTCTCGGGACTGGCCTGGGACACGGTGTTTCCGATCAACAAGAGCCTGTGGACCTCGTCCTACGTTCTTTTCACCGCGGGTCTCGCGTCGCTCTGTCTCGCCGCCTTCTACTGGATCGCCGACATCAAAGGCAGGAAGGCGGGCCTGAAGCCGTTCGTGATCTACGGCGTCAACGCGATCGTGGTCTTCGTGGCGTCGGGACTGCTGGCGAAGACGATGGGGCTCATCAAACTCCCGCTCGATGGCGCCACCGTATCCTCCCAGGTGTTCTTGTACCGGACGCTGTTCCTGTCGTGGCTCGAGCCCATCAATGCATCGCTCGGGTACGCGGTTGCGAACATCGTGTTCTGGTACGTCATCCTCTGGTGGATGGACAAACGCGACATCCACATCAAGGTGTAACCATGCGGATCGGTATCGACCTCGGCGGAACCAAAATCGAAGGCGTCGTCCTCAATCGCGATGGCGACATCGTCGCGCGAAAGCGTGTGCCCACCCCCAAGGGTGACTATCGGGGCACGGTCAACGCGATCGTCGAACTCATTCGCCATCTCGACCGGGAAAGCGGCGCCCAACCCTCGGTGGGCATCGGCATGCCGGGGATCATTTCCCCGGTCACGGGGCGAGTGAAGAACGCGAACTCGATATGCCTCAACGGCAGCCCCATGGACAAGGACATCGCGGAAGGGCTCGGCCGCGCCGTGCGGGTCGAGAACGATGCGAACTGCTTCGCCCTTTCGGAGGCGAGCGACGGCGCCGGGGCGGGGCGCGGCTGCGTCTTCGGCGCGATCCTCGGGACGGGAACCGGCGGAGGTATCGTGCTGAACGGTCGGATCCTGCGCGGCCGGAACGCGGTGGGAGGCGAGTGGGGCCACAATTCCCTGCCCTGGCCGGAGGATTCCGAGCGGCCTGGTCATCCTTGTTACTGCGGCCGCAGTGGCTGCATCGAGACCTTCCTGTCCGGCCCGGGGCTCGCCCGTGACTATTCCGCGGCAACCGGCGCCACGATCGAACCAGTCGAGATCGTCCGCCGATCTGATCAGGGTGAAGCCTTTGCCACCGCCTGTCTCGATCGCTATGTGAATCGGCTCGCCCGCGGTCTGGCCAGCATCATCAATGTGCTCGACCCCGATGCCATCGTCCTCGGCGGCGGTCTCTCGCGCATCCCCAGGCTCTATCGTGACGTGCCCGCGCAGTGGGAACGCTACGTGTTCTCGGACCACGTCACGACCGAACTCCTCGCTCCGAAGTTCGGCGACGCGAGCGGCGTGCGCGGCGCGGCCTGGCTGTGGCCGCAGGACAGCAACTAGCTCTCTCTTCGCTCGACCTTTCCATCCGCGTGTTTGGCGAAGCGCCCTTCGGTACGGGGATGAACCGGGTCGTTCTTGGGCCAGGGCCATCCGCCGAATTGGGTGCGGCGGTAGTCCGCAAAGGCCTGCTTCACCTCGGCTTCGGTGTTCATCACGAAGGGGCCGTACTGCGCCACCGCTTCGCCGATGGGTCTCCCCTGAAGGAGCAGGATTTCGCACTCGCCCTCGCCCGCCTGGACTACGAGGTCGACACCGCTGCGAACTTCGATCGCGGCATGGGATGACTGCGTGTGATCACCAAGACGGATTGCGGGGCCTTTGAAGAAATAGAGAGTGCGAACCGTGCCCTCGCCCTTGGCCGCCGGGATCGTCCACTGCGCGTCCGGCGCGAGGCGGACACTCCAGATGGCGACATCCGTGTCGGGTCGCGAGGCCCATGAACGGGGCGGCGGCGCCGGCGCGCGATGGCCGTCAAGCAGGCCCGCGACCACCGTCACTTCCGTGGTGAGACCTTTGGCGTCGGTGAACGTGCGCCGCGGGATCTCCTCGCCCCACAACATCGCGAAGTGCGGAGGGACGAGCTTGTCCTCGCCGGGCAGGTTGAGCCAGATCTGAAAGAGCTCCACCGGATTCGGTTTGTCCTTTTCGAGGAGCGGAAACATCTCGCAGTGAACGATGCCGCCGCCCGCGGTGAGCCACTGGGCGTCGCCGCGGCCGAAACGGGCGGTGGCGCCGAGTGAATCCGAGTGGTCGATGTAGCCGCGGCGAACCAGGGTGACGGTTTCAAAACCGCGATGTGGGTGCTGGGGGAAACCCGGCACGACATCACCGTGGTACATGCTCCAGCCATCCTTCCCGCTGAAGTCCTGGCCGATGTCGCGGCCGGAGAGGGAGGCGACCGGGCCGAGCACGTCGTTGCCCGCGGGGTAGGCGTCGTTGTGGTGGACGCAGAAAAGGAAGGGATCGGCGGTGACCCAGGGGAAGCCGAGGGGGCGGACGGAGAGGACATCGCTCGTCATGCGGGCGACTCTGCCACGCCCCCGAAACATCTGACAAACTGCGCCTCGATGAAACACCGATTCCTTGTGTCACTCGCGGCGGCGGCGGTGACGTCGCTCGCCAGCCCCGACCCCTCGCTGGCCCAGACGAAGAAGGTCTACATCTCGGTCGATATGGAGGGCATCAGCGGGATCAGCGGTGACGATCAGCTGTCGGCCACCGGATCCGAATACGGCCGTTCGCGGAAGCTGATGGTCGAGGACGCGAACGCTGCGATTCGCGGCGCGCTCGCGGCGGGGGCCACCGATATTCTGGTGAATGATTCCCACGGCGGCCAGCGCAACCTCTTGCCCGAGGATCTGCACCCGAAGGCTCGCCTCATCTCCCACAGCTTCAAGCGGCACGGGATGATGGAAGGCCTGGATGACTCGTTCGACGCGATCATCTATATCGGCTACCACGCGAAGGCCGAAACACCGGCGGGACTTTTCGCGCACACGGGATCGGGCGTCGTGCGCGACCTCGAAATCAACGGCCGATCGGTGGGCGAGGGCGGTCTCAACAGCGCTCTTGCCGCGTGGTACGGCGTGCCGGTCGTGCTCGTCACCGGCGACGATGTGGCGATCCGCCAGGTTCAAGACACCGCACCGGGAGTGCGTGGGGTCGAGGTGAAGCGGGCGATCAACGTGCGCGCGGTCGAGCTGAAGCCGCTCCAGAAGGCGCGCGAGGAAATCGAACGCGCGGCCCGTGACAGTGTCGCCGCGGCGGTCCGCCCGAAAGCGGACCGTCCTGCTCAGTATCGCGTTCGCATGCGTTTCCGGAATTTCATCATTCCCGAGATCGCGGGCGCCTTCGAGGGCATCGAGGTCGAAACACCCGACACCGTGGCGTTCACGCGGAAGACAATGCCCGAGGCCTACCGCCTCATCCGAGTGCTTTACCGGTACATCGACTCGAACTGACATCGCGGCCCGGGCTACCCGGGAAAACTGCCCCGAAGTGACACTTTCGGCCGCCCGGGGTGTTTAACGTCTTAGCGTGGACGGAACGTCAATCGATGTCGAGGCGCTTTGGGACCGTTACGGTCCGACCGTGCTTCGGCGATGCCGCTCGCTTCTGCGCAATGAGGAAGATGCGATGGATGTGTGCCAGGACGTGTTCTTGAAGGTGCTGGAGCGACGGGAGGTGCTGCACGCGACCTACCCTTCGACGCTCCTCTACCGGATGGCGACGAACCTCTCCCTCAACCGCATACGCGACCGCGCTCGAGCGGCTCAGCCGGTGGGGGACGACATACTGGACGCGATTGCCCGCGCCGATGACACGACAGAGCGAACCCTGGCCGCGGTGCTTCTCGACCGGCTCTTTGGTCGGCATCCGGCCTCCAGCCGAACCATGGCCGTTCTTCACTACGTCGACGGCCTGACCCTGGAACAGGTGGCGAGAGACACGTCGATGTCCGTCTCCGGCGTAAGAAAGAGGCTCAACGCCCTGAAGATCGACGTGGGGAGGGAGAAATGACCGTCTCCGTGGATTCGTGGACCCTGGAGAGATTCGTCTTGGGGGAGTTGCCCGGCGAGGAGCTGCGGGCCCTTGAAGAGGCGATCGCCAGGGATGCCTCCCTGGCGAGACGGGTGGACGAACTCAGAGAGTCGAATCGGGAAATTCTCGCGAGTTACGATCGCGCCACGGTTGGCGCAGCCATCCGAGGGCGCGCGATCACCTCTTCTGCCTCGCCGTGGAGCAGGCGCATGGCCCTCCCCGCGGCGGCGGTGGTTTCCCTCTTCGCCGTCCTGGCGGCCCTCCCCAGCCTGCGATCGCGCACACCCGCGACCGAATCGATTGAACAGACACGGATCAAGGGCGCCGTCTCCTCGCTCCATGTATTCAGAAAGACCCCAACCGGGAGTGAAGCGCTGGCCTCGGGTAGCGCGGTGGCGGAGGGCGACATCATTCGCCTCGGCTACAAGACGGCGGGGCTTCGCTACGGTGTCATTGTCTCGATCGATGGCCGCAGCCACATCACTCGGCATTGGCCGGCCACCGGCACGATGGCCTCCTCGCTTCAGGCGGATGGCGTCGTGCTGCTCGATCAGGCGTTTGAGCTCGACGACGCGCCACGTTTCGAGCGGTTTTATCTCGTAACCAGCGACCGAAGGTTCGCGGTGGAGAGCCTGATCAACGACCTCGATCTCGCGCATCGCGCGGGGACCGGAACCGCTCCCATCCTGCCACCCGGCTACGAGGTGTCGTCTATCGAACTTCTCAAGGAGACATCGAGATGAAGAGTTGGATGTTTCTGTTCGCCGGACTCGCGACCATCGGGCCCTCGGAGGCTTCCCCTGCCCAGCCGGTTCGCCGCCTGGCCCTGGTGGTGGGCGCGAACGCAGCGGAGGGACGGCCCACCCTGCGCTACGCAATCGCCGATGCCGCACGGTTCGCGAACGTCTTGAAGGACTTGGGCGGCGTCCAGCCCAAAGACGTCAACGAAGTCCCCCAGCCCACATCTTCAAGCCTTGAGGAAGCGGTGCGGGCGCTCGGAGATGCGGTACGGCTTGCTCGAAACGAGGCCGGGCGGGTGGAGGTGGTGTTCTATTACTCGGGACACGCGAACGAAACCGGCCTGCTCCTCGGCAACCAGGCCTACTCATACCAGGATCTGCGCGACCAACTGGCGTCGGTGAACGCCGATGTGAGGATCGTCGTTCTCGACGCGTGTGGTTCCGGCGCCATGACGCGACTCAAGGGCGGGTCCCCCCGGCGGCCGTTCCTTGTCGACATGTCGTCGAACATGAAGGGGCATGCTCTGCTGACCTCGAGCTCCGCCGACGAGGCCGCTCAGGAGTCCGATCGCATTGGCGGCTCCTTCTTCACCCACTATCTGGTTTCCGGACTCCGCGGCGCCGCCGACTCTTCCGGCGAGGGCAAGGTCACGCTGAACGAAGCGTACCAATACGCATTCAACGAAACGCTCGGAAGAACGCTCAAGACGCAGGGCGGACCTCAGCATCCCTCCTACGACATCGATCTCAGCGGCACGGGGGACGTCGTGATCACGGATCTGCGCGAGACCTCGTCGAGTCTGGTCCTCGGTGAAGACATTTCGGGAAGGTGCTACGTGCGGGAACAGAAAGCCGGCATTGTCATAGAGGTCGAGAAGCCGTCGGGCCGGCGCATCGAACTCGGGGTTGGGCCGGGCCGCTACGAGGTGCACTGCCAAAGCGGCAGCCGCGCCCGCAGCTCACAATTCAAGGCCGAGGATGGCGCGTCGCGCGTGCTCACCCAGGGCGACTTCGCGAACGCCAAGCTCGATCCGACCCTGAGGCGCGGAGGCCCCGACTCCGGAGGCCGGGTGGGGATGGAGGGTGTGCACCGCCTGGTGCTCGAGGGGAGCATCAGCTCCCGCGGCACCTACCGATCCAGTTACTTCACAGGAAACCCTCCCAGCGAGTCCATTAACGGAAGCAGCCAGTCGGGGTTGATTGCGAATCTGACCTTGACGCACTGGATCAAACCGAGGGTCGGTATCGAGATGCGGGTTCGCTCCCGGGAGCTTCGCAGTCATTCCGCCTACGGTGAGGTTCCTTTCTGGTACGACAGAACCTTCGCGACGGGTGTCCTGGCGGGCGCGCGTTTTGAGCTGAACGGATCATCGAAGGTCTCCGCACCGCGACCGTTTCTGCATGCGGCGATCGGCCCCTTTTTCCGGCCAGCCTCTTCTGCTCCGATCGATCCTCGCGCGATACCGGAGCAACGAAGCCAGAAGGGGCTGGGGGCCAGTCTGGGTGGAGGAATCGACTTTCGCTTCGGTTCGCACCTCGGCCTGGGGTTCCGTTCGTCCTACGACATGGTGCCCGAATTCAAGGACACCGCCAACAAGAGCCTGCACTATGGAGGGTGGAAAACCACTTTCACAACCTCCTGGTTCTTTGGCGGGGGTCGTCGGAAGAACTGATCGGGACCCGGAACGCCATCCTGACGCGCCTTTAGGACGTTTTGCGTCGCCGGCGGAGTACAAGTCCTGGCGCATCGCTCTATCAAAGTTGAACTTACGGTCCTGGCACGGCGGTTGCTCCTTACCCGAAGCGTAAGGAGACACACCATGAACCGAAGAACCATCGCAACCGCACTGGCATTCGCCACACTCGCCGCCGCCACTCCCGCTCAGGCCGGAGTACAAATCGGAATCCGCATCGGCAACGATCGCGGGGGATATTCCGAACGAGGCCGCTACGACGTCCGGCGCATCGCGTTCGACAACGGTTATCGCGATGGTTTGCGCGAAGGGGAGAAGGACGACCGGCGCGACGATCGCTACAACTACCGCGACGAGAAGCGGTATCGGCAAGCCGACGCCGGCTACCGGCGCGAGTACGGTTCGCGGTTCGCGTACGCCTCCGCGTATCGGCAGGGTTTCGAGGATGGCTATCGGCGCGCCTATTCGAATCGTCGCGGCTTTGATCGTCGCCGCTACTAAGCGGGATCATCGGCCATGAACACCCGCCGCACGTTCGCCGCACTTGTGATCGGGCTGGCCGTTCTCGGGCCCGCGTGTTCCACATCACGCGTGTACCACGACCGGCCGGCCCCTCACCGCCCTGTGGATTCCGCTTACAACGAGGGCTTCAAGCGCGGCCTCATGGCCGGCGGCTGGGCCGGCTATCGCGACCTTGGAAAGCCCCACCGACGCAGCTTCTGGAACGACGCGCAGTATCGCCGGGGCACCGAAGGCTATCGGGTGCACCACGGTTCCAAAGTCGCGTACGCGGACGGCTTCCGCGCGGGTTACGAACGCGGCTACCGCGAGCGACGCGCCCGGGAGCGCCGCGACCGAAAACGTTAGGGGGCGCGGGCGGGCCATCCTGCCGCGAAGGCTCCTAGAATGCGGGCATGGCCAGCGGACCTGCAGTACTGCGCATCGGGGTCGTCGATCCCGTCGGTTCGATCGATCCTCGAACCATGGCCGAGGCGACCACCATTCTGCTCGCCCGCCAGATCTTCGAAACGCCGTTCCAGGCCTCGTCGGCCGGCGACGCGGTTCCGGCGCTGTTCGCCGAAAAGCTCGTTGAAGAACCGGGAAGCGGCGGTCTGAAATTCTCCACGACGGTCCGGACGGACGCACACTTCTCAGACGGCTCCCCGGTGACTCCCGAGGATGTCGTGCGCGCTCTCGCTCAGGACCCGGTGTTCACCAGCCGCGCCTCGGCGGCGTACCGGAACGGTCGAGTGGTCCTGACCCTTTTCGCGCCGAACACCCGCTTCGACCTCTTCCTGACCATGTGCGGGATGTTGTATCGCGACGTCGGCGGCGTCCTTCTTGGTTCCGGCGCGTACATGGTCGGCCCTTCGGAGAAAGACGTGATCCGGCTGGTTCGTAATCCCCACGCCCGCACCGCGGCGAAAATCGAATCGATCGAGGTGCGGGTGTTCCCGGTAGACGCTGCGACCGGACGTCCCACCGCTCTACTTGCCGCGCTCGAGAAAGGTGAGGTGGATCTGGCGCCGAGGCTTTCGTGGCGCGACGTGAACCTGCTCAAGAACACCGCGGTAGTGATGAAGCCGGTGAACTCGACCTGCATGCTCTACATGAACAACGAGCGGCTGAAGGACGGCAAGCTCCGGGCGGCGATCGCGATGTCCATCGATCGCACCCTGGTGGCGGAGACCGCGTTCGGTGAGAACCCGCTCGCCTTCCGCGCCACTGGCCTTCTCCCTCCTGCGCTCGGGAAAACGAATGACCGCCTGGTGCCCGACGTCGAGAAGGCCCGCGCTTTGTGGACGGAGGCCGGGGGCTTCGCCGCACCGCTTGTCATCCTTTATTCCCCGGCCCCCCGCCCCTACCTCCCCGCACCCGCGGCGGTCGCGCGTCATCTTCGCGATCGGATACGCCGCCTGGGCGTCACCGTGGAAGCGGAAGAGCTTCCCTCGGGCGAACTCATTGCCCGGCTGAATTCCGGGAACTACGACTTCGCGATCATGGGCAACATCCCGGACAGTCCGGACCCGAGCGACTATCTCTCCGCGGTGGTGGGTTCGGACGCGGTGCCTGAAGGAGTCGAAGGCGCCTCTTTCGCCTTCAATTTCTCGCGCTACAAGAGCCGCGAGATGGACGATCTGATCGCGTCCTATCGCAAGGACCGGCGCGAAGAGACGCTTGGAGAGATCGGCGCGCTCATGGGCCGTGACGTGCCGCTCATGCCATTGATGTACGGACGCGCCTGTGTCGCCCATGCCTGGAGACTGCGCGGTTTTCAGCCGACCGTCACCGGGCTGGTGGACCTGGCCGCACTGACGCTAACCTAGGGCCACCCTTGCTCACCACAACATTCCTGGCCCTGGCGGTCCTCGGGTGCGGTTACATCGTCCTCGCGGCCTTCCTCGGCCATTTGACGGACGTGGGCGGGGATAGTCATGGTCATCACGACGGCGCCGGCGCTGACTTTCACTTCCCCCTCTTTTCACCTCTCGCGCTCGCAACACTCTTCTCGGCGCTTGGCGGTTATGGCCTGATCGCGAAGTACGCGTTCGAACTCGACGACTGGCGCAGCCTCGCCGTCGCTTTTCCCTCGGCTCTGATCACCGCCTGGGGAGTCGCCTACGCGGCGTTTCGAATCATGCGGGGCGCGCGCGGCACGTCGTCGCTCAAGACCACAGCCTTCGAGGGCGCTTCAGGGGAAGTGCTCACCTCGATACCCGCGGGCGGCATTGGCGAGATCGCGGCCATCGTGGAGGGCCAGCGGATCACCGGCCCGGCCCGTCATGAAGCGGGCACGCCGATCGGGCAGGGCGCGGCGGTCACGGTGGTGCGTATGGTGGGGTCGACGTTCCTCGTTCGTCTTCCTTAAGGAGGGGTCATGTCCGGTTTCCTCGTCATGGTCGCCGCGGGCGTCATCGCGGTCGCGGTGGTCGGGTACGTGCTCGCGTACCTCACATTCCTCAAGAAAGTGGGGCCCAACGAGGTCCTGGTGGTGTCGGGCCGGGGCAAGGTGAAGTTCATCACCGGCGGCGCCGACATGGTGATCCCCCTCTTCCAGACCTACAACAAACTTTCGCTCGAGGTGATGACGCTCGACGTCAACACGCCCGAGGTCTACACGTCGCAGGGCGTGCCGATCATTGTGGACGGCGTCGCGCAGATCAAGATCCGCAAAGACGAAGTGGCGCTCTACGCCGCGGCGGAACGGTTCCTGGGCAAGAAGCCCGAAGAGATCGCTCGTATCGCCCTTGAAACGGTACAGGGCCACCTCCGCGCCATCCTCGGCACACTCACCGTCGAAGACATCTACAAGAACCGCGAACATTTCGCGCAGAAGGTCCAGGAGATTTCCGCCGGCGATCTGGCGAACATGGGTCTCGGCATCGATGCCTTCACCATCCGCGACATCCGCGACAAACACGGCTATCTCGAAGCACTCGGAAAACCGCGCATCGCCGAAGTCAAGCGCACCGCCGCCATCGCGGAAGCGATCGCCACCAAGGAGGCCTCGATCGCGCAGGCCGACGCCGCTCGCGAAACCCGCGAAAGGCAGGCCGAGGCTTCGCGCCTCGCGGAAGAAGCCGAGGCCAAACGCGACGCCGCGGTGGCGGAGGCGAACGCGGACAAGCTCCGAAGGCAGCGCGAAGCCGACATCAGCGCCACCCGGGCCGCGGAAATCGCGTCTTTCCAGGCTCAACAGTTCGTGGCCGCCGAGCAGAGCGTGGCGAACACGAAACGGGCCGAAGCCGAGATGGCCTACGAGCTGCAGAAGAAGACGATCGAGATCCAGCTCCAGGAACAGGAGATCAAGCGTCGCGAGAAGGAACTCGACGCCACGATCCGCCGGGCCGCCGATGCGAAGCGCTACGAAACCGAGACCCTCGCCGAAGCCGCCAAACGCCGGATCGAGATGGAGGCGGATGCCGAGAAGTCCCGCCTGACCAGGATCGCCGAAGGCGAGAAGGTGAAGGGCCTGGCCGCGGCCGACGTCACGCAGGCGCAGGGTCTCGCCCAGGCCGAGGCCGATCGCGCCAAGGGTCTGGCCGAAGCCGCGGTACGCGAGGCTCAGGGCCTGGCCGAAGCGCTCGCCATGGAGAAGAAGGCCGAGGCCTGGCAGAAATACAACGAGGCCGCGATCATGCAGATCCTGGCCCCCATCCTGCCCGAGATCGCGCGCGCGGTGGCCGAGCCGCTCGGCAAGATCGACCGGATCACCCTCATCAACTCGGGGGGCGAGGACGGCGGCATCGGGGTTTCGAAACTGACTGCGGAAGTCGCGAAGGTGATCTCGCAGGTGCCGCCGGTCGTGGAGTCGCTCACCGGCGTCAACGTGTCCGGGCTCGTCGACAAACTCCGCACCGACAAGACCCCAGGGTCCAAGTAATTTAGCGCGGCCCTCGGCTCCTCAGTCCTGGCGCAGGCCGAATC
Organism: uncultured Acidobacteriota bacterium; assembly: GCA_964396875.1. Taxonomy (GTDB): domain Bacteria; phylum Acidobacteriota; class Vicinamibacteria; order Fen-336; family JAGNNV01; genus JAGNNV01. The sequence goes on from CAYNHK010000003.1 coordinate 17,100, forward strand.
ACTTCGGCCGGAGGTGCTACGCCTGGCCTTAGGCCACGCGGGGGCTTGGGGGGCTGAGCACTTTGCGGCCCCCCAACTCAAAGACGACTCTAGTCACGGAGGCGTCGCGGTTCTTCGGTTACCATCCCCAATGCCTAAGCTGAGTAGACACCGGGGACGGACAAGACCATGACCGCCGAAGCGGTGCGGATGAAGCGTCGCAAGCGCATCGCGCTGATCGCCCACGACAACCGCAAGACCGACATCCTGGACTGGGCCCGCTACAACCGCGGTACGTTGAGCGAGCATGAACTTTTCGCCACGGGGACCACGGGCGCGCTTCTCGCCGCGGACCTGGCCCTTCCGGTCACCCGTTTCCTGAGCGGTCCGCTCGGTGGCGATCAGCAGGTGGGGGCGGCACTCGCCGAGGGCCGGATCGACTTCGTCATCTTCTTCTGGGATCCCCTCGAACCCCAGCCTCACGATGTCGATGTAAAAGCTCTGCTTCGCATCGCGGTCGTCTACAACACGCCCATCGCCTGCAACCGCGCCACCGCCGATTTCATTCTGTCGAGTCATCTGATGGCGGAGGAATACGAACGGATCGTTCCGAACTTCGCCCGAACCATCAGCGTGCGATAGAAGCAGCGCCCCGATGCCCGAACTCACGCCGCCGGTCGCAAGGCCCATCCCCAAGACCACGCTCCTCCACGGCGAGACGCTCGTGGATAACTACTTCTGGCTGCGAGAGAAGGAGAACCCCGAGGTGCGCGCGTACCTCGAGGCGGAGAACGACTACGCGGACGCGGTTACATCGAGTGAGTCCGGCCTCGCAGCCTCCCTCTACGACGAGATGCTGGCGCGGATCCAGGAGGACGACACGAGCGCCCCGTACCGCTTCCGCGGCTACCTGCATCGCGTGCGCACGGAGAAGGGCCGGCAATATCCGATCCACGAGAGGCGGGTGGCGGATGAACATGGCGGCGACTTTCAAACCGTCATTGACGTAAACGAACTCGCCCTCGGCAAGACGTTCATGTCCCTGGGCGCGTACCGGATGAGCGACGACGGGAAACAGCTCGCCTACTCGACCGACGACACCGGCTTCCGGCAGTACCGGTTGCAGGTCAAGAACCTCGTGACCGGCGAGATCTGGGGGCGCTCGTTCGACAAGACGATCTCGGTGGCCTGGGCCGCGGACTCGCGAACGCTCTTCTTCACCGAGGAGGACCACGCCAAACGCGCGGCCCGGCTCTACCGGGTTCAAGCCTGGACGGACGAGACGCCGGAACTCATCCTCGAGGAGCCGGACGAGAGGTTCAATCTCGACATCTTCCGGTCGAGAAGCGGCACGATTCTCTTTGTGGTGACCGCCTCCCACACCACCGCCGAATTCCACTGGGTCGATGCGGCGACACCGCGGGCGACTTTCAAGATGATGGTCGGGCGCCGTCAGGACCACGAGTACGACGTGGATCATCAGGACGATCGTTTCCTGATCCGCACGAACGACCGCGGCCGCAACTTCCGGCTCGTCGAAGCCCCGGTGTCGGATCCTTCCGAGGAGAACTGGCGAGAGATTATTCCGCATCGGGACGATGTGATGCTCGAGGGCGCCCTCGCCTTCAAGGACGCGGTCGTCCTATGCGAACGGTCGGACGGTCTGCCCCGTTTCCGGGCTCTGCGGCGCGATGGTTCCCGGGGCGTCGAAGCTGCGTTCGATGAGCCAACCTACACCGCGTTCTCCCAGGACAACCGCGAGTACGACGCTCCGGCGTTTCGTTACGCGTACCAGTCGCTCGTGACGCCGCCTTCGGTGTTCGACCTCGATCTCGCAACGGGCCGGAGCACGCTCATCAAACAGACGGTGGTCAAGGGTCCGTTCGACCGCGGGCTCTACGTCTCCGAGCGAATCTCCGCGACGGCGTCTGACGGCACGAAGGTGCCGATCTCCATGGTTCGACGGCGCGACACCGCGGTGGATGGCCGGGCGCCCATGTACCTGCTCGGTTACGGCTCGTACGGCTACCCCTACCCCGTGTCCTTCGTTTCGCAGCGCCTGTCCCTCCTCGACCGCGGCTTCGTGATCGCCCTCGCCCACATCCGCGGAGGCGGAGAGATGGGCAAACCCTGGCACGACGCCGGGCGCATGGCCACCAAGATGACCACGTTCACCGACTTCATCGCCTGCGCCGAGCACCTCATCGAACGCCGCTACACGTCGAGCGAAAGGCTCGTCATCGAGGGCGGTTCGGCGGGTGGTCTGCTCATGGGCGCGGTGACGAACATGCGGCCGGACCTGATGAAGGCGGTGATCGCGAAGGTTCCCTTCGTCGATGTCATCAACTCGATGCTCGATGAGGATCTGCCCCTCACCGTGGCCGAGTTCGAGGAATGGGGAAATCCGAAGATCCTCGAGCACTACCGCGTGATGCGCGCGTATTGCCCGTACAGCAATCTCGAGGCGAAGGCGTACCCGGCGATTCTTCTGCGGAACTCGTTCAACGACTCTCAGGTGATGTACTGGGAGGCGGCGAAGTACGCGGCGAAGCTGCGGACGCTCAAGACCAACGACACACCCCTGCTCTTGCGGACCTTGATGGGCGCGGGCCATGGCGGGGCCTCGGGCCGCTACGACGCCCTGCGCGAAACCGCGTCCGACTTCGCTTTCATCCTCCGGCAGGTGGGCTGACCCTGGTCCGCTAAAGTTGTGATTCGCCTGGAAGGAAACCACGAATCATGATGATCACCGCCTCTCTCCTCCTCACCCTCGCCGCCCCCGCGTTCACCGCGAAGGACCTGCACTCCCTCAAGCGCCTGGCCGACCCCCAGGTGTCTCCCGACGGGAAGTGGGTTCTGTATCAGCAGACCACGATCGAACTCGGCAAGAGCCGCAACACCGATCTCTTCATTGTCCCGGCGGCGGGCGGCGCGCCACGCGCGCTGACGTCGCACCCGAAGGGCGATTCGCAGGGACGCTTCTCGAAGGATGGAAGTCAGGTCGCCTTTCTTTCGTCGCGCGACGGGGCGCCGCAGGTTTACGTGCTCGATCTTGCCGGCGGAGAAGCGCGGCGGGTAACGAATCTCTCGCAGGGTGTCGCGAACTTCCGCTGGGCCACCTCCGACAAGCTGGTGGTGGTGAGCGACGTTCATCCCGCGTGCACCGGCGCTGATTTCGACGCCTGCACAAAGAAGAAGGTGGAAGAGAAGGGCGAGAACGTCCGCGTCTACGACAAGCTCTTCGTGCGCCACTGGGACACCTGGGAGGACGGCCTCCGCTCCCACATCCTCTGGGTGGATGCGAAGACCGGCGAAGCGAAGGACCTGACACCGGGCGATGCGGACGTGCCGCCCTACCCCGGGCCCAACGATTTCGATGTGTCTCACGACGGCTCGGAACTGGCCTTTGGCCGCAACGACGACAAGGACGAATCGGCGTCGACGAACGCCAATCTCTTCGTGGTCCCGACGACCGGGGGATTGCCGAAGCTGATCGCCGCGACCCCGGGTTTCGACGGCCTGCCCGTCTACAGCCCCGACGGTTCGATGATCGCGTATCACGCCCAGATGCGCGCGGGCTTCGAGGCCGACCGTTGGCGTCTCATGGTCTACGACCGCAAGACCTCGACCACGCGAAACCTGACCGAACCTTTCGACCGGAGTGTCGACGAGATCGCCTGGTCACCTGATTCGAAGACCATCTACTTCACCGCGGGCGACGGCCCGCTCAATCCACTCTTCTCGATTCCCGCCACCGGTGGCACGCCGCGCAAGATCGCGGACGGTCATCTCACCCAGCTCTCGATCACGAAAGATGGCCTCAACGCGATCATGGCTCTCGATGCTCTGCACAAGCCGGCCGACGTGGTGAGCGTCGAACTCGCAAGCGGGAAGATCAGGCGCGTCACCGAGACGAACGACGCGGCTCTCGCTCCCTTCGCCCTCCTTCCCGCGGAGTCCGTCACCTACACCGGGGCTCTTGGGAAAAAAGTCCAGGCCTGGATCACGAAACCCGCGAACTTCGATCCCACGAAGAAATATCCGCTGCTTATGCTGATCCATGGCGGGCCGCAGGGCGTCTGGGGCGATTCCTGGAGCAATCGGTGGAATCCGCAGGTGTTCGCGGGTGCGGGCTTCATCGTTTTCGCTCCCAACCCGCGCGGCTCCACCGGCTTCGGCCAGGCCTTCACCGATGACGTCACGAAGGACTGGGGCGGCAAGGCCTACGAAGACATCATGAAGGGCACGGACTTCGCTTCCGCACTTCCCTATGTCGACAAAGACCGCGTGGTCGCCGCGGGCGCTTCCTACGGCGGCTACATGATCAACTGGATGTGCACGCAGACCAAGCGTTTCAAGGCCTTCGTCTCTCACGATGGTCTCTTCGATCTCGAATCGATGGCGGCCTCCACCGAGGAGCAGTGGTTCACCGACTGGGAATTCGGCGGCCCGCCCTGGAAGGACCGGACGCAATACGAGAAGTTCTCGCCATCGCGCTTCATCACGCAATGCACCACGCCCACGCTCATCATCCACAACGATCGCGATTACCGCGTGCCCGTGGAGCAGGGCCTGCAGATGTTCACCGCCCTCCAGCGTCTCGGCGTGCCCTCGCGCCTCGTGATGTTCCCCGAGGAAAATCACTGGGTCTTGAAGCCGGAGAACTCGGTCCGCTGGTATGACGAGGTGCTGGGGTGGTTGAAGAAGTGGGCGAACTGAGGGCCCTGCCTTTAGCCGCCGAACTCGGCCACGAGGAGGTCGTTCTTCTCCACGACAAAGACTCGGGTCTGCGGGGCGTCATCGCCATTCACGACTCCACGTTCGGGCCGGGAGTGGGCGGGACGCGCATGCGGCCATACGCGAGCTACGACGACGCCGTGGTGGATGCCTTGCGACTCGCGCGCGCGATGACCTACAAGGCCACGATGGTCGAGATGCCTTATGGCGGGGCCAAGGCGGTGATCATGGGCGACCCGTCGCGGGACAAGACGCGGCCGTTGCTCGTGGCCTACGCCAAGGCCGTCGACCATCTCGGGGGCCGGTTCTTCACCGGCTGTGACATGGGAATCGAGCCCCGCGATCTGAAGGTCATGCAGCGGCACACGAAACACCTGTCGCACACCGGCGAGGATTCGCCTCTCGATACGTCGTATCTCGCCGCGCTGGGCGTGTTCGAGGGCATCGCCGCGGCCGCCGCGGTCCTGGGTCGTGAGTTTTCTTCGCTTCGGGTGGCGATTCAGGGTGTGGGCGCCGTGGGATTCCGGCTCGGCAAACTCCTCGTCGAACACGGCGTGCACATCATCGTGGCCGATCCGGAGAAGGCGCGCACGCTTCGCGCCGCCCGCGAGCTGGAAGCGCAGGTTGTGGAACCGGAGGCGATCTACGACGTCGAAGCAGACCTGTTCTCGCCCAACGCGATGGGCGGCATCCTCAACGACGACACCATCGCCCGCCTCAAGGTTCAGGCCGTCGTGGGCGGGGCGAACGAGCAGCTCCTCGAGCCGCGCCATGGCGACGTCCTCCATTCCCTCCGCATCCTCTGGGGGCCGGACTACGTGGTGAACGCGGGCGGTCTCTTGAGCCTGCTCTACGAGACGAAGCAGACCGACGAAGACGGTGTGGAGGAGCGTGTAAGAATGATTGGGCCGAGGGTCGCCGACATCTGGCAGCGATCCGAGGAAGAAGAAGAAGCGCCGGGCATCATCGCGGATCGCATCGTCGAGGAACGCCTGGCTCACGGACGCCGGGCGAAGTCGGAATCGGTGCGTCGCACAAAGTACGAGGACGACTAACGAAAAGAGCCTTTAAAGCCATGAAGACGATCAATGTCGGCGGTGTCGAGATTCAATACGCCGATAAGGGTCAGGGGCCCGCGGTGCTGTTCCTTCACGGTTTTCCCCTCTCGCTCGGAATGTGGGACGCGCAGGAGGCCCTGTCGGATCGTTATCGGATTGTCCGCTTCGACGCCCGGGGTCACGGCGGGTCGGGCGTGGGCGACTCGGCCCTGACCATGGACCGGATCGCGGAAGACGCGGTGGTACTAATCGAACAACTGCGGCTCGGGCCGGTGGTCCTGGCCGGCTGTTCGATGGGCGGCTACGCGGCCTTCGCGTTCGCCCAAAAACATCCTTCATTGTTGCGCGGTCTGGTTCTGGTCGACACGAAAGCCGGAGCCGATACCCCCGAAGCGCGCAAGGGTCGCGGTGAACTTGCCGCGAAGGTCATGAAGGACGGCCCGCCGGCGGCTCTCGAGGCGTTCCTCCCAAAGCTCGTGGGCGAAACCACGAAGGCGACGCGCGCTGACGTGGTCGCGAAAATCAAGGACATGGTCCTCGCCACACCGAAACAGGGAATCTCCGACGCGCTTCACGGCATCGCGGCGCGCCAGGATTCGACGCCGTTCCTGCGTGAGATCGCGGTTCCGACCCTCGTGATCTGCGGCGAAGAGGATGTCATCACGCCGCGCGCCGAGGCGGAAATACTGCAGAAGGGGATCGCCGGCGCGGAACTCGCGATGATCCCGAAGTCGGGCCATCTCCCGTCGATGGAAACCCCGGAGGAGTTCAACCGCGTCCTCGCAAAGTTCCTTGGCCGTTTCTAAGGCGGGGCCTTGGCCGGGCGGGGTTGCGATGCCCTAGAACGCGACCATCCGCGCCTCGGTCGAAGATGTGTGAACATCCGGGACACATGGGTGGAATAGCGTGAACCGGAAACGCTTGCTGGGCCTCGGACTGTGCGCGGCCCTCCTTGCGGGTTCGTGCCGCAAGCCGCCTCCCGTGGACCCCGACTCTCCGGTGATCCCTGCAGGGTCATTCATGAGGGGATCGGTTTATGGGTGGCCGAAAGAGAGGCCGCTTCCCGAGCTCCATGAAGAAGCGGTAAGGGAATTTCGAATGGGCGCCACCGAGGTCACCGTTGCCTCCTTCGAAAAGTTCTGCGCTGCCACTAAGCGAGACATGCCGCGCTCGGTCAGCGTCAACACCGGGTGGAGAAGCAAGGACGCTCCGATGGTCTGGGTGAGCGCCGATGACGCGCGGGCGTATTGCGCCTGGGCGGGCGGGCGGTTGCCGACCGAATCGGAATGGGAGTACGCCGCGCGAGGCGGAGTCGATGGAATGATTTTTCCGTGGGGCGATGAGATCTCGCACGAGAACGCCAACTACGGGAGCGAAACGCGCGGTCAGCCAGGGCACGCGGAAGGCCGCGACAAGTGGATAGGCCCATCGCCCGTCGGTTCGTTCCCGCCAAACGGCTACGGTCTTTTCGACATGGCCGGGAATGTGTGGGAATGGGTTGAGCTCGACCCGCGTTACAACGTTCCGCGTGCGCCTTTGCCGAACCCGGCATACCCGGCGAGCAAACCGTACAACGTCGCGTTTCGCGGCGGCTCCTTCATGTCACCTTTCTGGCAGCTGACGGTCTCCACACGTTCCTCGAGTTATGGACAGAAGAGCACGCACTTCGGCTTTCGGTGCGCCAAGGACATCGCTCCATGACATCGATCCAGATGAAGCGGTGCCTCTTCTGCGCCAAGACCCTGGACGACGGCGCGGTCGTCTGCCCTCACTGCCAGCGTCCGCGAAAGGCGCAGGCGCCGCTTCCTGGCGTCCATACCCCGGCCGCGCCCACGTCGACGTTCCAGCCTCGGACGATCGGGGCGGCTGACCCGGGACGCTGGAAGCTGACTCTCGCCTTCGCCGGGCTAACCCTGGTCGCCGGGGTCGCGTGGTCTCTGTTCACGGGCGGCTCTGCGAAGAAGGAGGCGGCGCCGAAGAGCGACAGGCAGACGAAGCGCCTGGCGACGTGGACGTTCGGCCCCGAACCATCACCGACGCCGTGGCCTCGGGGTATTGACGACGCACCGCACTACGTTCGCATTCCCGCGGGTTCATTCCTCATGGGGTGCGTGCCGACAGACGAGGAGTGCCAGTCTACGGAGACTCCGCGGCACCCTGTGAAGGTGCGAGAGTTCTGGCTGAGCGCTGCGTCGATCACAACATCCGAGTTCGACCGATTCGTGGACGCGACGGGTCTCAAGATCTTGCCCGCATATCAGCACAAGCGCCTTCCCGGCGAGGGGTATCCGATCCTGCAGGCGTCATGGGAAGACGCGCGGGCGTATTGCGCATGGGCGGGGGGCCGGCTCCCCACGGAAGCCGAATGGGAGTACGCGGCGCGAGGCGGCGTGGAGGGCGAGCGATTTCCGTGGGGCGATGACATTTCGCACGCGCTCCTGAACTATGACGGAGCAGGCGGGCGGGACATGTGGTACGGCGAATCGCCGGTCGGCTCGTTCCCGCCGAACGAGTTCGGCATCTTCGACGCTGTCGGCAACGCCGCCCACTGGGTCGAGGATGCGTGGCACGACTCCTATGAAGGCGCTCCCGACGACGGCTCAGCCCGGAAGGCAGAACCGCCCGAGCCCGCCCCGCCACCCGCACCCATGATCGTCTCGGCGGACCCTTTCGTGAGGAGCCCGAACGCCGCCTACTACGAACGCGAGAAAAAGCGTCTCATGAGGGTCTATCGAGGGGGGCATTACTACCGCAAGGAGGCAGCACAGCGCCTTTCCGTGCGAGGCGGCCGGTCGCCGGACGACCGGGACAGCTCGGTCGGGATCCGCTGTGCGCGCGATCACTCGCCGTAGCTGCTAGATCTTATTCAGGTTGTATTTCATGATCCGGCCGTGCGGGCCTTCGCGGTCGCGTTCTAGTTCGAAGACATCGCCGGCGATTCCTCGTCCCGAGGATGCGTTGAGCAGGGCGAGGTCTTCGGCGTCGAGGCGGACCTTGAGGGCCGCGAGCGTGTCCGCCAGGTGATCGGCGTTGCGGGCGCCCACGATGGCCGCCGCCACGTGAGGTTGCGCGAGAACCCAGGCGATGCCGATGGCTCCGATGGTGACGCGGTGTTTGTTCGCGATCGTCTGGACACGTCGAAGCAGTGACTGGAAGCCCTCCCAGCCAACCGCGTCCTCGATGATGAGCCGGTACTTGGTGAGCGAACGATTCGCGAACGGCTCCGCAGGTTCGGGCTTGTCCAGCCACCGTTCGGAAAGAAAGCCGCCAAGCAGAGACCCGTAGCAGAGGAACTTGAAACCCCGCTCGGCCGCGAGAGCGCTCATGGCTCCGGCGGGGCGGCGGTCGAGAAGCGAGTATTGAACCTGATGGGAGATCACGGGTACGCCCGCGTCGAGGATCTCGCGCAACGTTGCGGTATCGAAGTTCGTCCCGCCGATGTACCGGATGACACCCTCGAGACGAAGCGCGTCCAGGTGCCGCGCCACCTCCACGTAGCGGCGGACCCCGTAGTCCCACCAGTGAAACTGGACAAGACCGAGGGACTCGCGGCGCAGTCGGCTTCTGGAACGGTCGATGATGGCTCCCGTGTCCGCAGCGTCGACGGTCTCGAGGGAAGCGAGGTCCGGCACGTACTTCGTGTGCACCTGCACCGAACGCCCGGCGGGCGGTGCGAACGAACCGATCGTCTCCTCGACGCCGGTGTAGATGTCGGCGCAGTCGAACGTGGTGACGCCCGCTTCCACGAACGCCGCCATGTCGGCGTGGGCCTGCACGACCGGCGGCGTGACGCCGTGCCCCGCCGCAAGCTGCCAGCCGCCCTTGATGATCCGGGAAATCGAGTATCCCGGCGCCAGTTCAACGCGCACGTTTTTGCCGGACCTTCGCGGGCAGCGGCACCGCGGTGACGTCGGCATGATCGAAAACCCGGACACCGGTTCGGCGGATCCGAAAACGGCCGCCGCAGTTGGGGTCAGGACATGCGACCACCGCGTCGGTGGTCATCCAGTCATTGGGATGCGTCTCGCGCTGCTTCGCGGGGAGAAGCGGCAAAAGCGCCGCGAGGGAGTAGATCGGAAAGGTCTGGCCCGGGGGCAGGGACAGGTTCTCGCCGCTCAGCTCGAAGGAGTCGCCCACCTTGTGGTTGCAAACCATGGGCACGCCCTTCGCCTGTTCCACTTCGACGCGAAGGTCGAACAGGCGGAACGTGGCCTTCTTCACCCGCTTCGCGGCGCGGCGCTTCATCGGCATTCCACTTAGCATAGCCACAGTGATCATCGAAACATTTCCCGTGGGCCCCCTTCAGTGCAACTGCACGATCCTCGGCGACCCCGAAACCGGCGAAGCCATCGTGATCGACCCGGGCGACGAGGCCATGGTGGTCCTGAATCGCCTGACCGCACACGGTCTCAAGCCGAAGGCGATCCTGATCACCCACACCCACCTCGATCACGTCGCAGGAAACTTCGAGGTCAAGGAGAAGACGGGAGCGCGGGTGATGCTCCACGAGAAGGACCTGCCCCTTTACGACAACCTGAAGATGCAGGCGCAGTTCATCGGCATGGACACTCCCGTCCGCGCCGATGTGGACGAGCACATCCACCAGGGTGACGTGATCTTCTTCGGCGGAAAGGGCGACTCGGTGGAGGTGCTGCACACCCCCGGCCACACTCCGGGGTCATGCAGCTTCTTCGTGCCGAGCCAGAACCTTCTGCTGTCCGGCGACACACTGTTCTCAGGGTCGATCGGACGCACGGATCTTTGGGGCGGTGATTTCGACGCGGAGATACGATCGATCAAGGAGAAGCTCCTCCCCCTGCCCGACAAGACCCGGGTCATCGCGGGACACGGTCCCGACACGACCATCGTGGCGGCGCGGCGGCACAATCCGTTCCTGATCGCTTGAGCGAGGACATCCGCAGCGAGGAGAAAGCCGCGGGCGCGCCGAACGTCCGGTTGATCCTGGCCGTCCTGTTCGCGGTTTCGATCCTCAACTTCGTCGACCGCCAGATCCTGGCCATCCTCGCGGGCAAGATCAAGGCCGACCTGCTGATCAGCGACGCCCAGCTCGGTTTTCTCTACGGCACGGTGTTCGGGATCTTCTATGCCGTGTTCGGCGTGCCCCTGGGTGTGTACGCCGACCTCGGATCGAGGCGGAAGCTCATCGCGTGGGGCCTGGGCCTTTGGAGTCTCATGACCGCGGCCTCGGGTTTCGCCGGCGGATTCGCGTCTCTGGCCCTGGCGCGAATCGGCGTCGGCATCGGCGAGGCCAGCGCATCGCCGGCCGCGTATTCGATGATGTCAGACCTCTTCCCGAAAGCGCGTCGAGCCCGGGCCTTTGCGGTCTATTCGCTTGGCGTCTACGTCGGGATTGGTCTCAGTTCGTATATCGGCGGCGCCGTGGTGGATGCATGGAGTGCCGCGTACCCGGTCGGTCAGGAGCCCTTTGGCCTGCGCGGCTGGCAGGTTGCGTTCCTGATTGCGGGTCTTCCCGGCCTGCTCCTGGTCCCGCTGGTCCTGGCTTTCCGCGAACCTGCTCGCGGGGCCATGGAAGATTCAGCACCTGAGACGCCGCGCGCGAGCGTCGAGGCGGCCGGTACGAGCCCGCTTCGGGCTGCACTCAGAGAGACGTTCGCGCTCCTGCCTCCGACATCGCTCTTCATGCTCCAACGCGACGGCGTCCCGTTCGCTACAAACGCCCTCACCTTCACCTTTCTCGCCGCGGGGTGCGTCGCTTTGTGGCTCCTGTTCGGCGATCCAGTGCAGTGGATCTGCGTCGCCCTGGGTCTTTATGTGGTCGCCACCATGGCGCAAAGGGTCAAGGCCCGGGAGCCCGAGACCTTCGCTCTCGTCTTCAACACACCGTCGCTCACTTTCGCGACACTCGGGTTTTCATCCCTCTCCTTCACCGGCTACGCCATCAGCCTGTGGACCGCGCCCTTCTTCGTTCGCTATCACGGCTTTACGCTCCTGGAGATCGGCGGGATCCTGGGCCTCATTTCAGCGATCGGGGGGGGGCTCGGCGTCACCCTCGGAGGCGTGCTTGCGGACTGGTTCCGCCGGCGGATGCCGTCTGGCCGGCTGGTCGTGGGGATGATGAACGCCCTCCTGCCCATCCCGTTCCTGCTCCTCGCACTGAACGCCGCGGACCGAACGAGCGCGCTGGTTCTTTTCACCGTCGCCCAGATCTTCGCGGCATTGTGGCTCCCCGCCGGCGGCTCCACCGTGCAGGACCTGGTTCTTCCCCACATGCGGGCGCGGGCCTCCGCGATCTTCCTGCTCTCCGTCACCATCGCCGGGCTCGCCCTTGGGCCCTACGTGGTCGGCCGGCTGAGCGACCTGTGGGGCAGCCTGCGTCTTGCCTACATGGCCTCGACCGTTTCCAACCTGGTGGCGTTCGTCTTCTTCCTGATGGCTTCGCGGACCATCGCCCGCGACGAGGAGACGCGGGAGGCCCGGGCAGCCATGGCTCGGGCATAAGCTTCGGGGTCAACGTCACCAGCGAGGACCCTCGATGAGACCCACCGCCACCGCCACGATCTCCTTCGGAATGGTCTCCATTCCGGTCAAACTCTTCTCGGCCACCGAGGCCAAGGCCTCGATCTCCTTCAACATGCTCCACGAGAAGTGCAAGGGCCGGGTGAAACAGCAATACATCTGCGAGCGCGACAACAACGAGGTGGTGCCGCGCACCGAGATGGTGAAGGGCTACGAGTTCGCGAAAGATCAGTACGTGGTCTTCACCCCGGACGAGATCAAGAAGATGGAGGAGGAGAAGACGGGGCTCGTGGACATCGCGGAGTTCCTCGACATCAATCTCGTCGACCCCGTCTATTACGAAGGCGCTTCCTACCTCGCTCCCGAGACGGGCGGCGAGAAGGCGTATCGGCTGTTGTGCGACGCCATGAAGAAGACCGGCCGGGTCGCGGTGGCCCGCTGGGCCGCCCGGGGCAAGCAGTATCTCGTCCTGCTCCGGCCGCTCAAGAACGTGATCGTGCTGCAGCAGCTGCGCTATCCCGACGAGGTCCGCGCCCTCGACGAAGTGCCCGTGGGCACCGCGGAGTCGAAAGAGAACGAACTCAAACTCGCGGTGCAGCTGATCGACCAGATCACGTCCCCCACTTTCGAGCCCGCCCAGTATGAAGACGAGGTGCGAAAGCGGATGCAGGCCGCGATCGACCGCAAGATCCAGGGCCAGGAGATCTCGGCGGCGCCGGAACAGCCGCGCGCTCAGATCATCGACATCATGGAAGCCTTGAAGGCCTCACTGGCCGCGAAGAAAGGCGACCTCGTCCAGTCCTAGGAGCCGGCTATCGCCTTCTGGGCGCACTCCTCGGAACAGAAGTAGACATCGCGGCCCTCGAAACGTCCCGCGATCGCGGACGAACGGGCCGTGTGGATCCCGCAGATCGGATCCTTCACCAGTTCTTCGACCTGACCTCGGGGCTCTTGCGACCCGCCGCGGCCCGGAGAGGTCTTCACGGGCCGGGAGCCCTGGGAGAAGCCTCTGAAGAAGGCGCCGAGCACCATGCTCGCCAGGCGAAAGATGAAGAGGAAGACGATCGCCCGGAAGATGAAGGCCAGCAGGCCCATCAGGCTCAAGGCGCAGGACGCCCGCGCGTCACAGCGTGAGGTCGGACCAGCGAAGAACCGCCGATCCGACGGTGAAACCGGCGCCCACGGAAGTCATGAGAAGGTTGTCGCCCTTCTTGAGGCGCTTCTCCTCGAGGGCGGTGTAGATCCCGAGAGGAATCGTGGCCGCGGTGGTGTTGCCGTATTTCGAGATGTTCTTGATGACCTTGCTGTCGGGCAAACCAAGGCGGGCCTGAGCGGCGTCGATGATCCGGATGTTCGCCTGGTGCGGAATGAACAGATCAATGTCCTCGTTCGTGAGGCCGGCCTTTTCCACCGCCGCCACCGACGCTTCCGCCATCTTCCGAACCGCGTATTTGAAAACTACCTGGCCGTCCTGCCTGACGAAATGCATCCGTTTGTCGATCGTCTCGTGGCTTGGTGGATTCAGGCTGCCCCCGGCGGGCATGTGCAGGTGGCACGCGCCTTCGCCGTCGACCTCGTTGGTGAAGGCGATGAGTCCCTCATCCTCGGCGGTCGGCTCGAGCAGGACGGCCCCGGCGCCGTCCCCGAACAGGACGCTCGTGGTCCGGTCCTGGAAATCGAGAATCGAGGACATGACTTCGGCGCCAATCACCAGAACCTTCTTGTGCGCGCCACTCTCGATGAACTGCGCGCCCGCGACCAGGGCATAGACAAACCCCGAGCACGCCGCGGAAAGATCGAATCCCCAGGCCCTGGATGCTCCGAGTTTCGTCTGGACCACACACGCCGTGGCGGGGAAGATCATGTCCGGCGTCACGGTGGCGACGATGATGAGGTCGATTTCGTCGGCCCCGATCCCCCGGCGCTCGAGACATTCGCGCGCCGCCGCGGTCGCGAGATCGGAGGTGGGGACGCCTTTTTCGGCGTGGTGGCGCGTGACGATCCCGGTCCGGGTACGGATCCACTCGTCGTTGGTCGCCACGAACTGCTCGAAGTACTTGTTATCGAGGACGCGGGGAGGCAGGTAACGTCCGATGGAGGTGATCGCGGCGCGGCGGGTCATGGCCGGCGGAGTATATCGACCGGTCATGGACGCGGCCGTCTCCAAAGATCCCCGGATACCGGGGCGGGCTTGGTAGATTGCCAAAGACCGTGAGCCCTGCCCCACCCAAAGAGCGCCTCCGGGCCCTCCCCCGCGCCCCGCTGCTGGGGGCTCCGACACCCATCGATCGTCTGGAACGCTTCGAGGCCGCGATCCGCTCTCCCTGGCCCATCTTCATCAAGCGGGACGACGCGATACCGTTCGGCTTCGGAGGCAACAAGGTCCGCAAACTCGAACTGGTCATGGCCGAAGCCCTCCGTCTGGGGGCTACCACCGTGATCACCTGCGGCGGCGTTCAGTCGAATCACTGCCGGGCGACCGCGGCCGCCGCGGCCAGGCTTGGTCTGGGATGCCACGTGGTTCTATCCGGAGACCGGCCCTCGAGTCTCAACGGCAACACGAGGCTCGATGAACTCTTCGGGGCGACCCTTCATTTCGTGCCCGGACGGTTGGATCGCCCAAACCGCATGAGTGAACTTGCCACGGAGCTGGAGGGGAGGGGCGAAAAGCCCTTTGTTGTCCCGCTCGGCGCCTCGACGCCTCTGGGCGCAGTTGGACTCGCGCTCGGATTTCTGGAACTGGTCGATCAGGGACACCGCCCGGACGTTCTCGTCCACGCCTCGTCGTCTGGAGGAACCCAGGGCGGGCTTCTCGCCGGGGTAGCGCTCGCCGGTCTCGATGTGCGGGTGATCGGTGTGAGCGCGGACGAGCCCCAGGCCGCACTCGCGGCGACGGTCGAAGCTTTGGAACAGGGTGTTCTCGATCTGGCGGGGGCCGATGTCCGACCTCGCACCGCCGAGGTTTGGGATCGCTTCGTGGGCGAGGGTTACGGCATACCGACCGCGGCCTCGAAAGAAGCGCAGCGCCTGTTGGCGCGAAGCGAGGCGATCGTCGTGGATCACACGTACACCGCCAAGGCACTGGCTGGCCTCATCGCCCTGGTTCGCGAGGAGAGCCTGCCCGCGGGTTCCTCGATCCTCTTCTGGCACACCGGCGGCCAGGTCGGAGTGTTCGCCTAGTGCCGGCACGCGCCGCGACGCCGTTCATTCTCCGGCTGGCTTTTCGCAATCTCTCCCGGCACCGGCGAAGGACCGCGCTCACCATCTTCGCCCTCGCGTTCGGCATCGCTCTGATGGTCCTCGGCCAGGCCTGGACCGACGCCATGGAACGGGCGGTGGTCGACCCCGCGAAAAACGCCACCCTCGGTCACGTCCAGGTTTATCGGGCGGATGCGGCGGCCGACGAGACGGGCGAGATCTCTTTCATCATGCCGCAGAATAACTACCGGCTGATCCAGAACCCGGTGGCTTTCATCAAGGAGGCTCGGGGCATCGACCCGCGGATCGAGTCGGGCCTTTCCCGCCTGATGGTCGGAGCGCTCCTCTCGTTCAAGGAGACAACGATGGACGGGGTCCTGATCGGCATCGATCCGAGCGCACGGGCCGCGACTTATCCGGACCTCTCTGTGACCTCCGGCCGCCACTTCGAACCGGGCGAGGGCGGTGTGTTGATCAATCGCGGTGTGGCGCGAAAACTCGGCATCGGCCCCGGCGACTTTATGGTGGCGCTTGGCACCACCTCGGATGGCCGGCTCAACGGCGTCAAATTGCGCGTCACCGGCGTGTACACGATCAAGGGCCTCGAGGCGTACGAATGGGGCTCCTGCTATGCCGACATCGCCTCGGTTCAGGCCCTGCTCGACGTGCCCGATCAAGCCGGGCTTGTGGTCCTGCGTCTCGCCGAGGGCGGCCGCGAGTCGGACGCGGTCCGGGACCGGCTGAACGCGGCGTTCCGGGCGAAGGGCACGAACGCGCTCGCCTTCACCTGGAAGGACATGGGTGGCCCGTTCATCGGCGGGATGCTGGTGACGAACTTCATCGCCACCATCATGAACTTCGTGATGGGCGTGATCGTCGCGGCGGGGGTTTTGAACACCGTGCTGATGGCCACGTTCGAACGGACCCGTGAAATGGGGACCATGCGCGCGATGGGAGCGCGGAAACTGGATGTGCTGAGGGTGTTCCTCTCCGAGGGATTTCTGATCGGTCTCTTTGGCGCGGCTCTTGGGGCGCTGCTCGGCGCCGCGACCATCGTCTTCTTCTCCCACTACGGGATCCCCGCTTTCAGCGAAGCGCAGAAGTACACCTACGGCGGCGATCGGCTGTACCCGATGCTCAAACTCATGGATGTGGTCCGGCCGCCAGCGATCATGCTCGCGGTGAGCGTGCTCGCCGCCTTCATTCCCTCTTTCTCCGCCGCGCGAACGCGGCCCGCGGAATCGCTACGGTACGTATGACCCTGCCCGCCCTCGACCTGGTGATGTTTGCGGCCACCGGGGCCCTCACCGGGATGGTGGGAGCCCTTCTTGGCCTGGGCGGCGGTGTGTTCCTCGTTCCCCTGCTGGCCCTCGGTTTCCATCTCGAGCCGCGCACCGCGGTGGCGGCGAGTCTGGTGGCGGTGATCGCAAGTTCCTCGAGCACCACGATCGTGAACATGAAGAGGGGGCTTGTGAATGTCCCTCTCGCCTTCACTCTTCTGCTCCTGACCTCGGTGGGAAGCCTGGCGGGCGCCGACATCGCCTCGTACATATCGACCCGCACGCTCTACGCCATATTTGCGTCGACCCTCTTCGTGGTCGCGATTATCGTCACGTCGAGATCGCGAACGAGGAACGTGATCGACGACCCCGTGCTCGATGTGGGCGCCCTCGGCGGCCGGGTGAGGGAAGAGGGGAAGACCTTCAGCTACGTGATGAAGCGACTGCCGCTTGCCCTTTCGGTCTCCCTCGTCGCGGGGGCCATCTCCGGCCTGCTGGGCGTGGGCGGGGGCGTCATTCAGGTTCCGGTCCTCAACTCGTTTTGCGGCATCCCCATCAGGGTCGCGGCGGCGACCTCGGCCTTCATGATCGGACCCACCGCGGCGGTTTCGGCTTTCGTGTACCTCGGGCGAGGCGACATGGATCCCCTCATCACGGCCGCGATCGCCCTTGGCTCCCTTCCCGGCAGCATCCTCGGCGCCTGGATGTCGCGCCACATGCCGGTGCGATCGATCAAGACCATCCTCGCCACTTCGCTGATTCTCGTGGCGATTCGGATGGCGGTGGCCGCGTTCTGGATGTGACACGGCTCACAGGGCTCAAAATCCCGGCGATATCTCGCGATTGGGGCGTCTGTTAAGGTCCAAACGCACTTCCTGCACATCATGACCGGCGCACATTCCCGTCCCAATCTCAGGGGCCTGGTTCCTCCCGGGTCCAGGGACGAGTCCGTCCCCAGGGCGCCTGAAACGGCCGATGCCCTTCTCGAGGACGACGGAAAAGACGAGAACCGTCCGACTTACCCGCGGATCTTCGGGACGTATGTCCTCGAGGAGATGCTGTCGCGGGGCGGAATGGCGGAGATCTACCGCGCGCAACGGACGGGGCCCCACAGCTTCCGCAAGACCGTTGTCCTCAAGAAGATCCTGCCCGGTCTCGCGCGGAACGACGACTTCAGACGCCTGTTCATCGAGGAAGCGAAGACGGTGGCCCTGTTGGACCATCCCCATATCGTCCCGGTTCACGAGCTGGGCGAAATCAACGACGACCTCTACATGACCATGGAGTACGTCAACGGCTTCGATCTCAAGACGATGCTCCGCCGCGCCCAGGAAAAGGGACTGAAGCTCCCTCTCGACCTCGCGGTCTATATCGCGGCCCGCATCGCGAGCGCCCTCGACTTCGCCTTCACCAAGGAAGGCCCGGATGGGCGACCGCTCGAAATCGTCCATCGGGACATCTCGCCGCCGAACATCGTGATCTCCTTTGCGGGGACGGTGAAGCTCACCGACTTCGGCATCTCGAAACCGTCCTCCTACGTCGAGGCTCGAAAACACGCGCCCCAGGGAAAACTCCAGTACATGAGCCCCGAGCAGGCGCAGGGCGGACCGCTGGATGCCCGGTCCGACATCTTCTCGCTGGGCGTGATCCTGTACGAGATGATCGCGGGCCGACGCCCCATCGCGGGCAATCCCGACATGCCTTCGATGGACGATGTGCGGAAGGCGGACATCGTTCCGCTCAGATTCATCTCCTCGCGGGTCACGCCGAGACTCGAAAAGGTGGTCATGAACGCGGTGGCGAGCGCGCCCGACGACCGGTACCCGGATGCCGGCAAGATGGCGGCCGCCCTCGACCGCGTCCTCCATGAACGGCCGGCTGTGGGCTCGCCCCAGCTCGCCCAGTTCATGCGCATCGTCTTCGATGCGAACTCGCGGGAGACGACCCAGGCTACTTAGCGGGCCGGTGCGGCCAAATGCCTCCGCCCGAAGCGGTACACTTGTCGGCCTCGGAAACTCCTCAAGAAAGCGATAGGGAACACTCTTGGCCTGGTTCAAGCGCGAAGACCAAAAACTTCCGGTAGGCGAGCAGGTCAATCGCGTCCCCGAAGGCCTGTGGATCAAGTGCACCGGCTGCCGGGAGATCATCTACCGCAAGGACGTGCTTCAAAATGCATCCGTCTGCCCGAAGTGCGCTTTCCATTTCCGGATCACCGCGCGGGAACGGCTTGAACTCCTCTTCGACGGCTCCTACGAGGAATTCGACCGCGAACTCGCGAGCGCCGACCCCCTGAAGTTCAAGGACAGCAAGGCCTACGCCTCCCGGCTGCTCGACGGCCAGGAGAAGACCGGCGGGAAGGACGCGATAGTGAGCGCCTCCGGGAAACTCGACAAGCGGGATGTCCTGGTGTGCGCCATGGAATACGGTTTCATCGGCGGCTCGATGGGTGTCGTGGTCGGCGAGAAGATCACGCGTGCGGCCGAGCGGGCCGCCAGCTCGAAGGCGCCCCTGATCGTGGTCTCATGCTCGGGCGGCGCGCGCATGATGGAGGGGGCCCTTTCCCTCATGCAGATGGCCAAGATATCCGCGGCCCTCGCCCGTCTCGACGACGCCCGGATCCCCTTCCTCTCGGTTCTCACCGACCCCACCACGGGCGGCGTGACCGCTTCTTTCGCGATGCTCGGCGACCTCAACATCGCCGAGCCGGGGGCGCTGATCGGTTTCGCGGGCCCCCGCGTGATCGAGCAGACGATCCGTCAGAAACTCCCCGACGGTTTCCAGCGCTCCGAATTCCTGCTCACCCACGGAATGATCGACGCGGTGGTCGACCGGCGTGAGATGAAGGACTGGATCGCGCGCAGCCTGAATCTGTTCCTCGGCTAGCGTTCTCCGGCTTTCAGAAAGAGATGGCCGGCCAGATCGATCTCAACGCCGACGTCGGAGAGAGCTTCGGCGTCTGGCCGATGGGAAACGACTCCGGTCTTCTGCCCTTCGTCACGTCCGTGAATGTCGCCTGTGGATTCCATGCCGGCGATCCGCTGACCATGGACCGCACGGTCACGGCAGCGCTCGAACGCGGCATCCGGGTCGGCGCGCACCCCTCTTATCCGGATCTCCGCGGTTTTGGCCGGCGGGAGATGCGAGCGTCCGCTGATGAAGTGGAGACGGATGTCTTGTACCAGGCGGGCGCCTTGCGCGCTTTCGTCGAATCGCGGGGCGGGCGGTTGTGGCACGTAAAGCCCCACGGCGCGCTCTACAACCAGGCCGCGCGTGATCTCGATCTCGCCCGGGCCATCGCGCGCGGGGTGCGGCGTCTGGGCGGCGGCGTGACCCTCGTCGGCCTTTCGACGTCCGCGGCGTTTCGCGAAGCGGCGAGGATCGAAGGGGTGACGTTCGCGGGCGAGGCTTTCGTCGACCGGGCGTACGAGAGCGACGGGTCGCTTTCGCGACGAGGGACGCCGGGTGCGGTGCTCGACAGCCCGGCGGCTGCCGCGGCCCAGGCGGTGGCGCTGTCGACGGAGGGACGGGTCGCGACGAGAGACGGTTCGGCGGTTCCGGTTGTCGCCGAGACGCTGTGCCTGCACGGGGACAACCCGAACGCGGTCGAAATCGCACGCGCGGTCCGGGCCGCGCTCGAAACCGCGGGCATCAAGGTTCAAGCCCTCGGTCCGCACGGTCCCGCATAAGGGCAGATGACCGAAGCCTGGCCCTGTGTCCGGCCCGTGGGCGATCGCGCGGTCACGGTTCAACTCGGGTCGGTAATGGACGAGGAAACCCTCGGCCGCGTTCGCGCCCTCGACGAGAGACTCAAAGAGCGGCCCCTGCAGGGCATCGAAGAAGCCATTCCCACCTACGCCGCACTGCTCGTGATCTACAACCGCAGCCGCATTCCATTCCCGGATCTCGAGCGCCGGCTCCTCGAACTGACGCATGGACTCGAGAGCGTGGGCACCCCGGGAAACCTCGTCGAAATCCCCGCTCTCTACGACGGTGACGATCTCGGGGAGGTGGCGGCGGGGTGTGGTCTGTCGACGGACGGCGTCGTGGAATTGCACGCCTCGCGGGACTACCGCGTCATGATGCTGGGCTTCTCTCCCGGCTTCGCCTACATGGGTTTCGTCGACGAGCGCCTGCGGGTTCCCCGCCGCAAGACACCGCGCCCGAGGGTGCCCGAGGGTGCGATCGCGATCGCGGGCCCGCAGACCGGCGTCTATCCGAGGTGTCTGCCGGGGGGCTGGAATCTGCTGGGCCGGACGTCTCTACGTCTTTTCGATGCATCGAGGGCGAATCCTTCGACCCTGATGCCCGGGGATCGAGTTCGTTTCGTTCCCGTCGGGACACTGGCCGCGTCCGGGGCTCTGCCGAAGGGCGGCTACGCGCGCAGCGGCGTGCGGGTGCTCGAACCCGGCATCCTCAGCACGATCCAGGATGCGGGGCGGCGCGGTCTGCGTCGGCTCGCCGTGCCGCAGGCAGGATGGGCGGATGGGCAGTCCGCGCGAATCGCGAACCGGTGCGTCGGGAATCAACCGGACGCTCCGGTGATCGAGATCTGCGGCCCGGGTCTGCGACTCGCCTTCGAGCGGGCCACTTTCGTGGCGATCTCGGGCGCAACCGTCCGAGCCCGTATCGAACGTGGCGACCTTGGGGGCGAGGGCATGTCTGTTCCGGCGAATGTGGCGATTCGGGTTCGCCCGTCGAACGTGCTCGAGATCGAGCGCCTTTCGGACGGCGTGCGTGCGTACGTCGCGATCGCGGGTCTCGAGGCGCCGCTAGTCCTCGGCTCCGCGTCGGTGGATCTCGGCTCCGGTTTCCTCCGCCCCCTCGAAGCCGGCGACGGTTTCGACATCGGGGCTCACGACGCTGACCGCGTTCAGCGGGAACCGGTCGCTGAGGCCGCGAGGCGCGCGCAGATTCGCGTGATCCTCGGACCGCAGCAGGATCACTTCGATCCGCGGACCATCGAGGCCTTCTTCGCGACCTCCTGGCGGGCCGGCCTCGACTCCGACCGCGTGGGCGCGAGGCTCGATGGCGCACGACTCCCGCACGCCGGTCCAACCGAGATCGTCTCCGATGGGATGGTCCCCGGCTGCATTCAGGTTCCTCCCGATGGTCGTCCGATCGTGATGCTCTCGGACTGCCCGACCACCGGCGGTTACCCAAAGATCGGTTGTGTGGTGAGCGAGGACCTTGGCCTGCTCGCTCAGGCGATTCCCGGCCGCACGGAGATCCGGTTCTCGGTCACCCGAGTCGAGGATCTTTAGGCCTCGAGCTCGGCGAGGGTCTGCCGGAGTCGTCGAAGAGCGACGACGAGCAGGATGCAGTTCACAACACTCAGAAGCAGGGTGAGGTCGAAACCGAAGGCCATCCGAAGCCGGGCCACCGCATCCGCGAGAGGGAGAACGGCACGCCATTCGACGCCGTAGAAGCGTCCCAGTCCATGCAGACAGACGCTGCCGAGGAGTGTGGACGTGGCCGCGGCGAAAGCGAAGCGTCGGAGGAACGCAGTCTGCAGCCCGGTCGCGACCAGGAGCAGAAACAACGGATGGTTGTGGTTGTCGTGCACGCCGATGGTGAGAACGCCCCAGATGAAGAGTAGAAGCGCGCTCACGTAGACCGCGGACCGCGCTGCGCGGATGCGACGGGCGATGAACAACACCCAGAACGCGACAAGACCGGCGGCAAGAAAGCCGATGAGTCCCAGCGGCAGGTCGAACACGTCGCGGCGGACATAAGCGATCGGGTCGGCCCATTCCGCCTTTTCGCTGAGCACCATCGAGGCGTGGCCAATGACCCACCAAGGGTTCGCGTAACCGCCGGAAATTCGGTCCTGTGAGAAGAGGCGGAAGACATGGATGATCGCGGTCTGGAGCGTCCCCGCGAAGACGTAGGGCAGGAGCACGAGAGTCGTGACGATCGCGCCGCCGAAGGTGAGCTTCGGCCACGCCGACTTCGGCAGCGCGAGGAAGAGAACGGGAAGGACGACCGCGGCCGTGGGCTTGATCAGGCACGTGACCGCGAAAACCGCACCAGCGAGGAACGGAGACGTGGGGATGAGGAGAAGGCTCACCAGGAGGAACGGCGGCACGAAGCCGTCGAAGAAGCCGAGGACCGCGGACGAAACCCAGGTCACGGGGAAGATCCAGTACAACACTCCAAGAGAGAACGCGATCCGCGGGTCGCCTCGAAACGCCCAGATCAGAACGATGACCGCGAGCAGGTCGCCCAGCACCGCCGGGAATTTGACCGCGAGGTTTTCCGCGGCCGGACCCCGATAGGGCCGCGGCTTCGATGTGAAGAACCGCCAGGACTGCCCCCAGGCGGCGAGACCCAGCGGCGGATAGTCGATCGGGAAATCGCGACCCCGGAAAGAGACTTCGTGGCGGGGCTTCTCGGCCAGGAGTTGCGGGAAGAAGTCGCCGGGCGGCACGGAGTTCGGCCCGCCGTACGCCTGAGTCACCCCCGCGTTCGCGGTTTCACTCGCCCACGCTTTCCAGTATTCGGTGTCCCACGAGCCATGCGACGAGATGAAGTAGACCCGCAGCAGCGTGCCCACGGCGAAGGCGAGCGCGACCCCGAAAAGGGTGGGCCAGCGGAGCGACGTGGGTGTTTGTGTGGACATTCGAAGAACCGCTCTAGGAAACGGTTCGCGGAGGTTAACCGCTCGGATTTGCGGCGTGCCACCGGTGTTCCTCTATCGTTGAACAGCATGCCCCGAAGACGACTCTCCTGGAAGGCGCCGTGTCTCGCGGTGATTCTGACGCTTGTCCTGAGCGGCTGCGCACGCAACGAACCTCGAGGAGGCGACAGCGCCGGCGCGCCCGCCGTCCGGCCCTCGATTCTTCTCGTGACTCTGGACACCACGCGAGCCGACGCGGTCGGACCCTCGGCACGCGGGGTTGAGACGCCGGCTTTCAATGCACTCGCGGCTCGGGGCCGCCTCTTTTCCCGCGCCTACGCGACCGTGCCCGAGACCCTCCCGTCGCATTCCTCGATGATGACGGGCCTGTATCCCGCGGGTCATGGCATCCACGAGAACGCGCGAACCCTGGACCCCGCGCACCCCCTTCTCGCCGAACGGCTTCGGAGCGCCGGATACGAGACTGCGGCCTTTGTTTCGTCCTTCGTTCTGGCCCGCCGTTTTGGACTCGGGCGGGGTTTCGACATCTACGACGATGTCGAGCAAGCCGAGCGCTCGGCACGCGAGACCACCGATCGTGCCATCGAACATCTCCGACGCGGGGCCGCGAAGCCGCGCCTCCTGTGGGTTCACTACTTCGACGCGCATGCGCCCTACGCTCCACCCGAACCCTTCCGCAGCCGATACGCGAAGAATCTCTACCTGGGCGAAGTGGCCGAGGTCGATCAGCAGCTCGGCCGTCTCGTCGAGGCCTTCGAGCGGACTGCGAAGGGCCCGATCGCGATTCTCGTCGCGGGCGACCATGGCGAGGGTCTTGGCGACCATGGCGAGTCGCAGCACGGAAACCTCGCCTACGAATCGACGATGCGGGTTCCCTTCGTTCTCGTCGGACCGAACGTGTCCACGGGCGTCGTCGATACACCGGTGAGCGTCAGGAGAATCTTCCACACCGTCCTCGGGCTCGCGGGACTTGAATCCGCGCAGGGCCCGCAGGGTGCGGCCTCCCCCGAGGTGGTTCTCGGCGAGGCGATGAAGCCTTTCTTGAGCTACGGCTGGCAGCCGCAGGTCATGGCGGTCGAGGGAGCGCAGAAAGTGATTTCGGCGGGCAGGAACGAGGTCTATGACCTCGTCGCCGACCCGGGCGAGGCAAAGGACCTCGCCGGCACGGTCACACCCTCACGCGCGATTCGAACCGCGCTCACGGACTATCCGATTCCCGCCCCGGGTGCGGCGCGAGCGCCTTCGAACCTGGGCGAGGAAGATCGTAAGAAGCTCGCCAGTCTCGGCTACGTGAGCGCCGGCGCCGCGCCGGTCGTCCGGAGCGACGCTCCCCGGCCGATCGATATGGTCCGGCTTTTCGGTGTGATGGAAAAGGCCTCGGGTCTTTTCGTCCGCGGTGAGTACCGTCAGGTCATTCCGCTCTTCGAGAAGATCCGCGCCGAGGACCCGCGCAATCTCGATGCTGTCCTGCGCCTCGCCACGGCCCATTCCGCTTTGGGAAACGATGCTCCCGCGTTGCGGATGTTCGAGAAAGCAAGAGAGCTGGCGCCTCAATCCGCGGACGTGCGAACCTACCTCGCCCTGCACCTGGCGAAGGCGAATCGCTGGGAAGAAGCGGCGCCGATGCTGGAGAGGAGCGAGGCCGAAGATCCTGGCCGCATGCCTGTCCTTGAAGCCCTCGCCCGGGTTCGGGAGAGACAGGGACGCGCGCGCGAGGCGATCTCGTACTGGCGGAAGATCCATGTGCTGCGTGCCCCTACCGCGGCGGAACTGGTCCGGCTCGCCACCATGTCCATGGAGTTGGGCGACACGCAGAGCGCGATGGAAGCGTTCAAGACCGCCCGCGCGACGGACCCAGGGTCATTCCGGAACGATCTCGATCTCGGTGTCCTCTACCTCGCGGCCCGCCGGTTCGAGGAAGCACGCGACGCCCTGGACCGCATCCCCCCGTCTCACCCTGACCGGGCGATGGTTCTCTTCAAACGCGCCCAGCTCAGCGTCCTGTTGAAGGAGCCCGATTTCGCCGCGCGCATCGAGGCGGCCCGGCGGGGTGCTGACGCAACGACCCGCCCCCTCATCGAACGCGAACGCCTGTTCGCGGAAGGACCGCGGGAATAGAAGAGGCCCGGCATCTCTGCCGGGCCTTCTGGTGCGAATAGCGAGCGACTAAGCGCAGGCCGAATCCACGCGGGGGTCTGGGGGGCCGAGCACTTTGCGGCCCCCCAACCCGGACTAGAAGCGCAGACGCGCGGTCAGCTCGAGCCGCCGCGGATCGTAGTAGTTCCGTGGCTGGCCGAACGCTGAACTGTTGAACTCGGGTTGGATGTTGTAACCCGTCTGCTTGTTGTAGAGGTTGAACACGTTTGCGATGAGCTGCAGCCGCACCGAACCCTTCACCTGAATGTCCTGGGTGTAGTTGAGGTCGACCTGGTGATGCGCATCGGACCGTCGCGAGCCCGCCTTCTCCGCGTACCGGTTGGTGTTCGACGTCGACGTGGTCAGCGCGCGATACGGCTCGTAGCTCCACATCTCCCAGGGCTGGCCGGACTGGGCCACGAAGAAGGCGCCGACCGTGGCCTTCCAGTTGAGGCGCCACGAGGCCGAAGCCTTCAGCATGTGCGGGCGATCGCCACGGAGCGTGCCGTCCTTGAAATCCCACATCTGTCGACCGGCGCCATCCGCGATGTTGGAAGAGCCCATGAAGATCGCCGCATCGTTGCCCGACGTCGAGTTGTCCTGGTCGAAATTCCCGTAGTACCGGCTGCGCGTATAGGAGAGGTTGCCCTGGCCCTTGGACCCCTGCCACTCGATCTCGACTGAGCCTTCCCAGTAGCGGGTGTAGGCGCCATCCAGCTCGGCGATCACGTAGGAGGAGGCGCTGCCGCCCGTCCCGATCTGCGTGAGCTTGGGAACGAGGTCAGGGATGTACGGCTCGCGCGGAATACCCGCGGGAGGATTGAACGTCTGCCGCGCGTTGTTCTGCGTGTCTTCCCAGAAGTGCGACGTCCGCCGATGACGGCCGTAAACCCGCGCCGTGAGGCTGGAGTTGAGCTTCTTCGCGGTGCCGAGGAGAAACTCGTCCGTCGTGCGAGGCGTGAGGTCATCCTGGAACAGCTTGCCGGCGGAAGAGGCCACGGGAACGGCGGCGAAAAGGACGCCGCTCTGATCGAAATACGCGTCGTAACGAGCACCCGCGAGGTTGCGAGACCAGGAAGCCGCGCGCGGCAGGGAGCTGGCGGCCGGCTTGTACTGCGCGAAGCCGGCGTAAACAGTGTCGGCACCGTTGTACGCCCACGTGGCGCCCAGGCGCGGCTGGATCATCTTCTTGAACCCCAGTTCGTACATGGTGTACTTCGAACCACGGGAGAAGGTGTATCCCGAGAGCGTGCTCGAATCATCCTTGAGGTCCTGGCCGTAGAGCGTGTCCTTGCTCGTGACCACGCCCAGGTTGAACGTCCAGCGGCCCGCGCGGATGGTGTCGTTGAACTCGATATTCAGCTGCCGGTACTCGGAGTGAATCGGCGCGATCGTGCCCACGGCCTGCTGCGAGAACGTCGCCTGGTAGAACACAGGCCGGCCGCCCTGCTGGATGCGTCCACCCGGCGCGGTGATGAGGCCCCAGCCGTTCGAGCTGCGGACCAGATCCTCCGAGTCCTCGGCAAGTTGGGCCCCAACGTGGATGTCGTGTTTCACATTGCCCCCGAGTGTGATGTTGTAGCCGATCTGGCCGGCCTGCCGATAGAAGTCCTGGTCGTTGAACTCGAGGCCGTAGCCCACGATGCCGCCGCCGGTGCGAACACCCGCCGCGTTGGTGAAACCGTAGCGGGAGATCAAAGGGGCCACGAAGGCGTTCTGAACCGCGTCGCCCGCGATCGGCGTGGGAACCGAGAACCGCCCGAGCGTGTCGAGGGCGTTGACGTCAAGGCGCGTCCCCACAGTGATGCTGGGAACGGCGCCCGAAATCGTGTCGGGCCGGCCGCCGGTGGGATTCGCAAAGTTGGTGTACTTGAAGGTCGCGTAGCTCCGCGGGCTGATGACCCACGAGCCGTCCGCGGTGAAGATCTTCTGGAGCGCCTCGGCGCCGCTTCCCGAGGTGGGGGCGGAATTGACCGCGAACTGGTCGCTCACTTCGAGTCGCTTCGAATACCGGTAGCTCGCGTTGAGAAGAATGCTCGACGAGGGAGTGAAGGTCAGTTTGCCAAAGCCCTCGTTGCGCGTGCTCTTGTAATCGGGAAGCTCACCGTACGAGTTCGCCTGGTTCGCACGTTCGACCGTAGGCCGGTAGTAGGAACCGTAGAAGTAGAGCCGGTCCTTGAGAATCGGCCCCCCAAGTCCCGCCGTCGCCCACGCGCGATCCTGGTCGTAGCGGGTTCGCGTTCCGCTCTTGAGGTTGGCGCTCATGTCCTGGGTCTGGAGCCGGTAGTCGATCTGACCCGTGAACTTGTCCGTCCCCGACTTGCTGACCGAATCGACGGTCATT
The DNA here is from genome assembly GCA_964396875.1 of uncultured Acidobacteriota bacterium. Lineage (GTDB taxonomy): Bacteria > Acidobacteriota > Vicinamibacteria > Fen-336 > JAGNNV01 > JAGNNV01. Next base: position 44,967 of record CAYNHK010000003.1, read on the forward strand.
CCGCCCGACCGATCGAAGTCGACGGCACGCGCTCCGCCCTTGATCACGTTCACCTGCGCGATATCGTGGGACGAAGGCTCCGCCGCGAGTGTGCCGAAAAGGGGCAGGGTGACGTTCACACCGTCGAAGTTGTAGACGTTGTCCTGGCCGCTGCCGCCAACCGACTGGCCGCGGATCGAGTCCTGCGTGTACATGACGCCGGGAAGAAGCTTCATGAGATCGCGATACTCGGTTCCCGTCGGCAACTCCGAGAGCTGCTTGGACGAGAGACCGGTGGCGACGGTGGCGGTGTCCTTGTCGATGAAGGTTGTGGTGGCGGTGACCGTCACGTCCTCGACGAGCCCGGCCACGCCCAGCTTCACGTCCACGGTCGACTCCTGGGCGAGTTGCACATAGACCCTGCGGGTCACGCTCTGCATGCCTGAGAGGTTGAAGGTGACCGTGTACTCGCCGGGGGGCAGAGCCGGAAGACGATAGTCGCCGTTGCCTCCGGTGACGGTGACGCGCGGTCCGGGAAGTACCCCGGAACGTGCCTCGACGGTGACGCCGGGAAGGATCGCGCCGTCGGTGGCCGTGACCGTACCGCTGACGGAGCCGGTCTGTTGCGCGAACAACGGAGCCGTCAGGGCAAGCAGGGATAAGGACAACAGGATGCGCAGCGCGCGGGAAAACTTCATTCGAACCTCCTCGAAAGTGTCAAAGTCTTGATCGGTCCCGACTGCCCAGACCGTAAGTTTGGATATGCGGGGAGGCTACCACGGGGCGCGGTTCGCCCCACAGCAGAGCGGCTACCGTGAAGGGGGCAGGGCAGCGAGAAGCTGCAGCGCCTTCTCGTTCTGAGGTTCGGACTTCAGAACCGCGAGGGTCTCGATCCTCGCTTCATCGAGGCGGTTGAGATTCGCGAGCGTGATGGCGAGGTTCATCCGGACCCGGGTTCGGGTTTCGTCCAAGGCGAGAGACTCGCGGAAAGCCGCGACCGCTCCATCACCGTTGCCTGAAAGAGAAAGGGCTTCCCCATAGCGGCCGAGAAGCGGAGCGGAGCGCGGCTGGCCGGTCTTCATCGCCGCCTCGAAAAAGCGAACGGAGGAGAAGGGGTCTCCGGCCCCAAGGAAGTACTCGGCGATGGCGAAGCGCTCTTCCTTGATCAGGGCTTCTTCGACCTGAGCCAGCAAGGCGGTGGCGGGACCGATGTGGCCCTCCCGCAGATAGGCCCGGCCGATGCGAAGCCTCAGGGCGGCGACGTCCTTTGAACGCACCTGCGCCCCGACCATGAGCTGCCGGGCTTCATCGATACGACCGGCGACGATCAGTTTCTCGATGCCCGCGATTTCGGCTTCTGACGTTGGCCGGTTCGTGTAGTAGTAGTACGCGGCGGCGCCCAACGCGGCGAGCGCCAGCGCGGCCATTAACAGTCGCAGGAAGGTGCGCCTCCACGAGGACGCGGGGCGGTGCGGCACATCTTCCATCATGGGCTTCGTGATACGCTCCTCGAGCTTCAAGAGCCCATCCTAAGCGCCCATCAGGGGCCGAGTCGACCTTCGCGGAGAGATGCCGGAGTGGCTGAACGGGCCAGGTTGCTAACCTGTTGTGCGGGGTTTCCTGCACCGGGGGTTCGAATCCCCCTCTCTCCGCCAGCTTTTCTCGGGCCGAAGGCCCGAAAAAGCTGACAGAGAGAGGGGGCGTCGGTCCTTCGCTTGCGCTCAGTCTCGAATCCCACAGGCTTGGAACCCTATGCGGTAGAGCTTGGACCCGGTTGGCCGGAGGCCAAGCGGGGAGAGAGGGGCGTCGGTCCTTCGCTGGCGCTCAGTCTCGAATGCCACAGGCTGGAAACCCTATGCGGAGGGGCCGGAACCCCAACCGGGTCCAAGGCCCGCCGGACCGGTCGTCATTGCGAGACCCCACTCCGTCTGCGGTGGGTCGAAGCAACCCCGTCCAACCACTATCAGCCTAGTCGGTGAGTCGCGGGCTATGCGCCTTCGAAGAAATCCACTTCTCCCGATTCGAGGGAGTACTCGGCGCCCACCACGCGGAGGCCTTGTTCCGCGATCAGACGTTCGAGGATCTGGGAGCCGTGGCGCAGATGGTTCGCCGAGGCTCGGATGTTGGCTCTGGTGGCGCGATGTTCGAGCTCTTCGTCGCCCGGCGGGATGGAACCCTCGAACAACGCTTCCACCGACGGGCGCACGCGATCGACGATCGATCGGAGATTCGGCGAGTGACCTTCGGTGGGCCGGCGCAGCTCTTCGAGGGTCGCGAGAATGGCGCCGCAGCCGGTGTGGCCCAGGACGACCACGAGTTTCGTGCCGAAGCGTTCGGCCGCGAACTCGACGCTCCCGACCTGCGACGGGGCCACGATGTTCCCGGCCACGCGGATGACGAAAAGGTCGCCAAGGCCCTGGTCGAAAATGATTTCGGCCGGCACGCGCGCGTCCGAACAGCCGAGGATGATGGCGAAGGGATTCTGGCCCTTCGTCAGTTCCTTGCGTCGTGCTTCGCTGCTCAGCCGGTCGGCGTGACCGGCGCCTGAGATAAAGCGCCGGTTGCCTTCCTGGAGGCGGAGCAGCCCCTCCGCTGGTGAAGTCATGTTGTCGCCCCGAGCGCCTTTCTACTTCGTGTCCGTCTTGAGCGGTGTCACCGTCACGGTGTCGAGCTTCTGCTTCTGAAGCAGGGCCACGAGCTTCGGCAGATCGGTCTTGATGATCGCGTCCATCTTTCCAAGCTGAACGTCCAGTTTGTCCGAGAGCATCTTGAACACTTCACGGCTCTGGTCGGTGGGCCGGGCGTCGGCGCTCTCGATCACGCCCTGCAACGCGGCGATCTTGTTGTTGAGCTTGATCGGGTAGTTGAGGGGATCCTGCGAACTCCGATTCTTGACCTGGTAGATCTCGCCTTCGACCGCGGAGAGTTTCTCGTTCAGCGAGCGGGCCGCGACCAGCGTCGGCGAGGGTTTGCGGCCGGGTTTGCCGGTGTCGAGTTTCTTGATGCGTTCGTCCACCTGCGCCTTGATCCCGCGGATCAGGAGCACCGCGTCGTTCGCCTGGCTCGCCTTGTTGCGCACCTGGATCGCGAGGTCGAACTGGGCCTGAAGATCGGCGTCGGTCACGTCCCGCAGGAGTGTCTTCTCGCGTTCGATCCGGAACGGCTTCGTCTGAGACTCGCCGTCGGCCGTCACCCGAACCTGATAGGAACCCGTGGGGGCCAGAGGGCCGCGAGAACTCGCCGCCCACATGATCATCCCGGGGAACTCGGTGGCGCCGGGATAACGAAGATCCCAATTGACGCGGTGATGGCCGGGGTTGAGCGGGGGCTTGGGGTCGCGCGGACCGCGGAAGAAGTCCTCTTCGCCTCCGCCCGCGCGCTCCGCGGCCGCGGCCTTGGCCTTGGCAACCTCGGCTTCGGAATTCGAGTACGTGCGGATGGCCACTCCTTTTTCATCGAGGATCTCGATACGAACGTCCTTCACCGCCGCTTCGAGCGAGTAGTCGAACGTGGCGTTGCGGTCGAGACCGCGGCGCACGGTCTGGGGAGTGAAGAGGTGAAGGATGCCTTCTCCGGTGACCGCCGCGCTCCGCAGCTCGCGCAGAGGAGCGATGTTGTCCATCACGTAGAAACCACGGCCGTGGGTGCCGATGACGAGGTCCCGCTCGGTGACCGCGATGTCGTGAACCGGGGTGACCGGAAGACCCTGGCGGAGGGATTCCCATTTCCCGCCGTCGTCATACGAGACGTAGATGCCGTTCTCGGTGCCCAGGTACAACATCTTCGGACGCTTGAGGTCCTCGCGGATGGCGCGGGCGAAGTCGCGCGCTGCGACACCGTTCACGATCTTCGTCCAGGTCTGGCCGTAGTCGTCGGTGCGGTAGACGTAGGCCGCGAAGTCGCCGCGACCGTAGCGGTTCGCCGCGACATACGCCGTGCCCGCGCGGTGCGGCGACGCTTCGACGATGCTGATGCGCGCGAACTCGGGCAGATCCTTGGGCGTGACGTTCGTCCAGGTCTTCGTCTTGTCGCGGGTGACGTGGATGTAGCCGTCGTCCGAACCCGTCCACATCACGTTGCGGTCCACACGCGAAGGAGCGAAGGTGAAGATCGTCCCGTAGGTTTCAACCCCGGTGTGGTCCTTCGTGATCGGGCCGCCCGAATCGCCCATGGTGGAAGGATCGCCGCGGGTGAGGTCGGGGCTCACTTTCGTCCAGCTCTGTCCCTCGTTGGTGGAGAGCCACAGGTGCTGCGAGCCGACGTAAAGCTCGTTCGGATCATGCGGAGAAAGAACGATGGGGAAAGTCCACTGGAAGCGCTCCGCGATCTGGCCCGAGGGATAACCCATCGGATTGTCGGGATAGGGATTGATGGCGCGGGTCTGGCCGGTCGAGCGGTCGAACTTCGAGATGTAGCCGCCGTAGCTGCCGGCGTAGAAGACATCGAGCTTCGTGGGATGCGGTGCGATGTAGCCGCTTTCGCCGCCCCCCGCGGAATAGAAGATCGGAGCGGTGCGTTCGCCGAACATGCTCGCCGACTCCTGGCTGGTGACGCAGGCCGTCGAGTTGTCCTGCTGGGCGCCGCACACGTGGTACGGAACGTGGTTCGTGGTGGTCACGTGGTAGAACTGCGACGTCGGATAGTCCTGCTCCG
>CAYNHK010000003.1:49698-64462 GCA_964396875.1 uncultured Acidobacteriota bacterium
ACGTGGTTCGTGGTGGTCACGTGGTAGAACTGCGACGTCGGATAGTCCTGCTCCGTCCAGGTCTCGCCGCCATTCACGGTGACGTTGCCGCCGCCATCGTTGCCGTTGATCATGCGCTTCGGATCGTCCGACGCGATCCACAGATCGTGGTTGTCCGAATGAGGCACGCGGATGGTGCTCCAGGTCTTTCCCGCGTCGGTGGTCTTGTGGAAGCCGACGTTCAGGACGTAGACCGTGTCCTTCGCCTTCGGGTCCGCGTAGAGCCGGGTGTAGTAGAAAGCGCGCTGGCGCTGCTCGCGGCGATCCGTGACGAGTTTCCAGGTCGCGCCGGCGTCGTCGGACATGAAGAAACCGCCCTCTTCGGCCTCGATCTGCGCGTAGAGGCGGCTGGAGTCGGCGCCCGAAACCGTGATTCCCATCTTCCCGAGGACGCCCTTCGGCAACCCTGGGTTTCGCGAGATCTCAGTCCAGGTGTCGCCGCCGTTTGTGGACTTGAAGATGCCGCTGCCGGGGCCGCCCGACGACATCATGTGCGACATGCGGAAGGCTTCCCACAACGTCGCGTAGATGACATTCGGGTTGTTCGGATCGAGGGTCAGATCGACCGCACCCGTCTTGTTGTCGCGGAAGAGGACGCGATCCCAGGTGGCGCCGCCGTCTTTCGACCGGAACACGCCGCGCTCTTCGTTCGGGCCCGCGACGTGACCGAGCACCGCGGCGTAGACGAGATCGGGATTGGTGGGGTGAACCCGAAGCCGCGAAACGGTCTGGCTGTCCTTGAGACCGACGTGCTTCCAGGTCTTGCCGCCGTCGGTGGTCTTGTAGACGCCATCGCCCTGGGCGATGTTGCCGCGGAGCTGGGCCTCGCCCATGCCGATGTAGACGACATCGGGATTGGACGCCGCCACCGCCACCGCACCCACCGAGGCGGAGTTGATCTGTCCGTCCGTCACCGGCCGCCAGTTGGTGCCGCCATCGGTGGTCTTCCAAAGGCCTCCGCCGACCGCGCCGAAGTAATACTCATGCGGCCGGGCGACGCTGCCTGCCACCCCGATGCTCCTGCCCCCGCGCTGGGGACCAAGGCTGCGCCACTTCAACGACCCGAATGGGCCTGCCTGCGCGCCGAGTGCGGCCGCAGGAGGCTGGGCATTGAGGAAGACGGGTGTGAACGAAACCGCGGCGAGGAGTGCGAGCGGAGTCAGTCGGAAGAAGGTCTTGGTGGTGAACATGGTGGCTCCTGGGGCGAAGGCCTGGTCGCGAACGAAGGCGTGGTCCGGGGATTCTATCGAGGGCCCTCAAGTTCCACGTTTCTAGCGCGCAGCTTCTATCCTCAGAAATTCCAGTATGAAGATCCTCGCCATCGAGAGTTCCTGCGACGAAACCGCGGCCGCGGTGATCGAAGACGGCCGGCGCATCCTGTCGAACGTCGTCTCGACCCAGATCGAGATCCACGCGAAGTGGGGAGGCGTCGTACCCGAACTTGCCTCCAGGCGTCACCTCGAATCGATCGGCGCGGTGGTCGACGAGGCCCTCAAGACTGCCGGCACGGACGTGGACTCACTCGACGCCATCGCGGTGACGTACGGACCTGGTCTGGTGGGTTCGTTGCTCGTGGGACTCGAATACGCGAAGGCTCTTGCCTGGGCGCACAAGAAGCCGCTCATCCCCGTCCACCACATCGCCGGACACATCCACGCTCCGTTCCTGGCCTTCGACGACATTCCCTTGCCCACCATCGCACTCGTCGTCTCCGGGGGGCATACCAGCCTCTTCCTGATGAAGGAACTCGGCGTGTACGAGCTTCTCTCCCGAACCCGCGACGACGCGGCGGGAGAGGCCTACGACAAGGTCGCGAAACTCCTCGGCCTGGGTTACCCGGGAGGACCCATCGTCGACAAGCTCGCCGCGACCGGGCGGGACGACGCGGTGTTCTTCAAGATGGCGAAGATGAGCGATGGCAAACCCGATTTCTCCTTCTCCGGTCTCAAGACCGCGGTTCTCCACTACGTGAAGAAGAACGGAATTCCGCCGTGCGAGTCGCGCGACGCCGTCCCGGACAACGTGCGGGACCTCCTCGCCTCGTTCCAGAAGGCGGTGGTCACGGCCCTGCTTCGACGGCTCAAGGATGCGGTCGAGCTTCACCGGCCGGCGAGCGTCATCCTGACCGGGGGCGTCGCGGCCAACTCGCGTCTCCGACAGGACGCGAAGACCCAGATGTTGCAGATGGGCATCCCGCTCTTCGTGCCGCCGCTCCATCTCACCACCGACAACGCGGCCATGATCGGAGCGGCGGGAGCGGTGGCCTTCGCGCGCGGTATCGTCGCAGGATCGAATCTCGAAGCCGCGCCGTTCGCGACGATCGGAATGTGACGCGCCGCCGGCTTCGGGCGGCGGTGCAACAGATCCTCGGCGCCGGGCTCGCCGCGGTGGCGCCCGGCCGGCTGGTGGCCAGACACCTGCGCTCTCGTGAGGTCCGACGGCGAATCGAAAAAGCGCCGCGCGTCTTTGTCGTGGCGGTGGGAAAAGCCGCGATCCCGATGGCGCAAGCCGCGCATCACGTTCTCGCGGATCGAATCACCTCGGCCATTCTGATCGCACCTTCGAAGGCACAGCGCCTGCCGCGCACCCGCAATTTCGTCGCGGGCCATCCAATACCGAATGCCGCGGGAATGCGCGCGGCCGCCGCCGTGATTCGAATGCTCGAAGAGGCGCAACGCGGGGATGTGGTTCTGCTTCTGCTCTCCGGGGGCGCTTCCGCTTTGATGCCGGCGCCGATCGCGGGGGTCTCCTTGCGCGAAAAGCAAACCCTCACCCGCTTGCTGCTGAATCGAGGCGCCACCATCGCGGAAATGAACGCGGTGAGGAAACAACTGTCGCGGCTCAAGGGCGGCGGTTTCGCGCGCCTCGCGGCGCCAGCTCGCGTGATCACGCTCGCGTTGTCGGACGTCCCGGGCGACGACCCGGGGGTCATCGGCTCGGGACCGACGGTTGAAGACCCTGGGGCCGCCGTTCTCGCCCGTCAAACGATCCGAAGGCTGCTGAACGACTCAGAGATCACGCCCCGGGTGGCGCGGGCGCTCGCTCGACCGAAGCCTCGTAAGGGCCGCGCGCCGGCTTCATTGACGCGGGTCATCGGGTGCGGCCGGACATTCGCAACCGCTGCATCGAAGCAGGCGCGAGAACTGGGCTTCGCGGTTTCGATCGGTATCGGCGATCTGCGCGGCGAGGCGCGGACCTGCGGCCCCCGGATCGTGGAGCGATTTCTGGCGTCTTCCCGGCGCGGGGCCCGTTGTCTCATCGCCACCGGGGAGACGGTGGTGAAAGTGCGCGGGCACGGGCGCGGAGGTCGAAACCAGGAGCTGGCGCTTTCAGCCGCGCCCGCCCTCGCCGGCGGGGGGCGCCCCCTGGTCCTCGCCGCGTTCGCGACCGATGGCGTGGACGGAAACTCGTCCGCGGCGGGCGGCATCGTGGACGACCGAACCGAGGCGAGGGCCCGGGCCCGGGGTGTCGCGATCACGGAGGTGCTCGACCGGAATGACTCCGCCGCCGCTCTGGCGCGACTGGACGCGCTCATCGTTACCGGCCCCACACACACAAATGTGGCGGATCTCACCGTCTTGTTGGGATAACCTTGCGCCTTCCCCATGGCCGACGAAGATCCTCCCGTTCCTTCTCCCGACGAGGAGCACTCCGCCCAGGCCGAGGAAGTCCCGACCCGGACCCGGCTCGCCGAGGCGCAGCTCGAGCAGGCCATGGACGGGTATCACACGCTCCGGGCCGAGAACGAGGCCCTGCGCGCACAAATCGTTGAACTCCATGAGAAGCAGCGGACGGTCACTCAGGATCTGGGCGCGTCGCTGGAGCGCCAGAAGCGGGCGGTGGCGCGGGAACTCAAGAGCGAACGCGAGACCATCTACGCGCGCTACATCGAGATACTCGACAACTTCGATCGCGCTTTCGACACCGGCGAGGCGCGGGCCGCCAGCCACAGCCTGATGGAGGGCTTCATCCTGGTCCGCAACCAGGTGGTTCAGGTGCTCCGCGACGGCGGCTTCGATCGCGTCCGTACCCTGGGGCTGCCTTACGATCCCAACACCAGCGAGGCCATCGAGGTCGAGGATGTGGAGGATCCCGCCCAGGACGGGATGGTGGTCCGCGAACTCGTGCGGGGCTACCGCCTCGACGAACACATCGTCCGTGCCGCGCGTGTCGTGGTCGGGCGCTACTCGGGCCCGCCCAAGGACGACTCCGGGGAAACCCTACGCGTTCCCGATGAGCCGGGTGAGGAGAGCGGGGCCGTAGACGATCCCGAGACCGAGAAGAAGTAGCACCCGCGCGGCCTCGAGTCCGCTCGCGCCCCGCTTCTGTTCGAGCAGCCGCGAAAGCACCACCAGGCTCACCACCACGGTGATCGCCAGCGCCGCGAACGCGGTCCCTCCGAGCACCGGCGCCTTGAAAAGGGCAAGCGTCGCGAGGACGAGAAGCACCACGAAATGGACGAAGACGTAGGCGCCGAGGTTTCGGGAAACCGGGAGGTAGTCCGCTTCATCCTGCGGGCGACTCACCTCGGGAGGTATGAGCGTGCCTCCCTGTTCGGTGGGCCGCCAGCCCGGCGCGGCGACAAAGGGCATCAGACGATCCTTGAAGCGTGAAGCCCGGGCCGCGACCGAGGCGAGGTCCGCCCAGCCCGCGAAGTTCGCCCACAAGGGATTCACGCTTCGGAGCGGCTTGACCACGCCGTAAACCGGCTCGTCGGTCTCTTCGACGAACGTCCCGAACATCCGGTCCCAGATGATCAGTGTGCCGGCGTGATTGCGGTCGATGTACCGCGGATTCCTGCCGTGATGGACGCGGTGGTGCGAAGGGGTGTTGAAGATCCACTCGAACGGCCCCAGCTTGCCGATGAGACGAGTGTGGATCCAGAACTGGTACAAAGTATTGAGCGCGGAGCAGGTGATGAAAACCGCGGGCGGGAAACCGAGCAGGGCGAGCGGCAGATAGAACATCCACGAGAAGAAGCTCTGGAAGGCGCCCTGGCGCAGGGCCACGGACAGGTTGTACTCCTCGGACTGATGGTGCACGGAATGCGCGGCCCAGAAAGCGCCGACCTCGTGACTCTTCCGGTGAAACCAGTAGTAGAGGAAATCAACGCCCAGAAAACACGCGGCGAAGACGAGCCAGGAGTTCTCGGGCAGCTCGAAGAGGCGGGCGTTCGCATAGAGCCATAGGTAGCCGGCGAACAACAACGCTTTGACGAAAACTCCGAGGAGCTGCTCGATGATTCCGCAGCCGAGGTCCGCGAAGGAGTCGGCGAAGCGGTAAACGCGACGCTCGAGAAGCCTCGCGGCCACGATCTCGATCGCGATGAGGATGAAGAAAAGAGGTATCGAGGCGACGATGAGTTTCATGGCGGCGGGGTGTTTCGAGGCGCGATGCTAAACTCACCAGCGTCGCTTCCCCCAAAAAAGACTGTCACCATGCCGCTTTACGAATACCACTGCACCAAGTGTGGCCGCTTCGAGACCCTTCAAAAGTTCTCCGACGGCCCGCTTGCCGCCTGCCCCACGTGCGGAGGGGCCGTCGAACGATTGATATCGGCGCCGGCCTTTCAGTTCAAGGGCACAGGGTGGTACGTGACCGACTACGGAAAGTCCGGAACCGACGGCGCGCCCTCGAAAGAGGCGGGCGCCGGCGGATCGGAATCGAAGCCGTCGGAGACCGCGTCTGGAACGTCCAAGGAAGCGTCCACGCCAACGTCGGCTGACTCCAAGTCGTCGACGAACTCCCCTCCCAAAGAAGGCACTGCCTCGGCGGCCAAGCCCCTGGCGCCGGCCGCGAATACGAGTCAGTAGCATCCCGAAAGACGTAACCCACCTCTTTCAGACGTTCCCCGCCTCAACGCAACAGGGCCTCTTGAGGATCCCAAAAGGATCCGAAAGAGGCCCCAGCTTCTTTTGACGCCCTGCGGGCGTCAAAAGAATCCCGAGCCCCCTTTGTGGGGTGGGGGGCGAAGGGATCGCGTCGAGCCACTACCAGGCCGATTGTTCAGCCCACTACACCCTCGCGATCAGTGCGCTGCGGCCCAGTTCTTCCCCACCTTCGCGTCGACGTCGAGGGGGACCGAGAGGGTCATGGCGTGAGACATCGTCTTGCGGACAAGCTCGAGAGCTTCCTCCTTCTCGCCTTCCGGTGTCTCCAGCAGCAGCTCGTCGTGGATTTGTGAAATCAGGCGGGTCTTGAGCTTCCGCTCGCGCAGGGCGTGGTCGAGGTCGACCATGGCCTTCTTGATGAGGTCGGCGGCTGAACCCTGCACGCGTGTGTTCACCGCCTGCCTTTCGGACTCGAGTCGCGCGGGCACATTCTTCGACTGAATATCGGGGAGCCGGCGGAGACGGCCCATCATCGTGCGCACCATGCCGGTCTTGCGCGCCTCTTCGATGGAAGCGTCGATGAAGCCCCGCACCTTCGGATAACGGTCGAAGTACGCGCGGATGAATGCGTCCGCCTCCTTGCGCGATATGCCGATGTCCTGGGCGAGGGTGAACGCGGTCTTGCCGTAGAGCAGGGCGTAATTCACCATCTTCGATCGCCGGCGCTGTTCGTCTTTCGGCAACGTCGTGAACGGACCGAAGATCTCGAGCGACGTTCGATCGTGGACATCCTCCCCGCGCCGGAAGGTCTCGATGAGGATCGGGTCTTCGGAGAGATGGGCCAGGATCCGCAACTCGATCTGCGAATAGTCGGCGGAGAGAAGCAGTGTCCCGGGCGGAGCGATGAACGCCTCGCGCACACGGCGGCCGAGAGCGGTGCGGATGGGGATGTTCTGGAGGTTGGGATCGGTGGAGGAAAGCCGCCCGGTGGCCGCGATGTTCTGCCGGAACGAGGCGTGGATGCGTCCCGTGCGTTTGTTGATCATCTCCGGCAAGGCGTCCACGTAGGTGGAACGGAGCTTCGTGATCCCGCGATACTCGAGGATCAAACGCGGGAACTCGTGTTCCTTGGCAAGTTCTTCGAGCACGTCGTCCGCTGTCGAGAGGGTTTTCGTCTTCTCCGTCTTGCGGCCGGACTCGAGACCCATCTCTTCGAACAGGATCTGCCTCAGCTGGATGGGCGAGAGGATATTGAAGGTCTTGCCCGCGAGGGCGTGAATGCGCTGGGCGAGCTGATCGATTTCCGGGCCGATCTCGTCGGAAAGTTTCTTGAGCGCGTCGCGATCGACGAGAACGCCCGCGCGTTCCATCTCGGCGAGGATCGCCGCGAGCGGCATCTCGAGGTCGAGGAACAGCGGCATGAGGCCGTCGGCCTCGAGCCGCGTCTTGAGCTTCGGGGCGAGCCGGACGAGGACCGCGGCTTCCCGGGCATGGCGTTCCGCGTCGTGGTCGGCGAGCAGGGTCGCCTGGGTGCCTTCCTCGTTGGGCAGGTCGGCGTTTTCGGGGAGACCGATTTCATCGACCGCGATCTCCCGAATGCTGGAGCCGCGGCGCCCGGGCGACAACACGTAGGCGGCAAGAGACGCGTCGAGGATGCGGCCGCCCAGGCGGATTCCCGCCTCGCCCAACACCACGAAATCGCGGCGCGAGCAGGTCGTCCATTTCTCGACGTTCGGATCCTCGAGAAGGCTGCGAACATTCTTGGGCAGGCCATCCGAGACCGCCAGGAACGCCGCGTCGTTCCCGCAGGCCAGGGCGATCCCCTGGATCTGCGCATCCATCGGCCGGTCGGCGCTGATGGAAAGCGAGAACGCGGCCTCCCCCGCCTTTCGCGCGGTCTCGATGAGGCCGTCCATGGCTCCGGCGTCCGCGACGACACGATGAGTGAACGTGAACGTCGTGACCTCGGGCGCCATGTCGCGCGCGAAAAGGGAGAACTCGAGTTCCTTGAAGAGCTGGTAGGCGGCCTCGCGATCGGGCTTGGCCACGAGACTGGCCTCGGGATCGAAGCTCACCGGCACTTTGTCGTCGAGGGTCGCGAGCTGCCTCGACAGCTGCGCTTTGTCCGCGTGTTGAAGCAGACCCTCGCGATAAGCCGCTCGCTTCACCTCGGCCGCGCGGGCGAGCAGCTCGTCGAGGGAGCCGAACTGCTGGATCAGGTCACGAGCGCCCTTGTCGCCGATGCCCGGAACGCCGGGGATGTTGTCGACCGCATCGCCCACCAGCGCCAGCAGATCGACCACACGCTCCGGCGGCACGCCCATCTTCTCGATCACGCCCTCGCGGTCGTAGCGCTTCTCGGGTTTGCCATCCCGGCCGGGAGAGAGAACGCTGACGTGGTCGGACACGAGTTGAAGCAGATCCTTGTCGCTCGTGATGATCACGACGTCGAAGCCCTTTTCGACCGCCTGCCGGCTGAGCGTCGCGATCACGTCGTCGGCCTCGTAGCCCTGCGCGGTCACGACGGGAAGACGCATGGCTTCGCAGGCTTTGTCGATCCACGGGAGCTGCGAGGCGAGGTCTTCGTCCATCTTCGGACGATGCGCCTTGTACTCGGGGAACGCCTCCGCGCGCGATGTGCTTCCCGAGACATCGAAGGTCACCACGAAATGAGTCGGCTGCTCGATGCCCATCAACGCGCGGATAGTGTTGATGAAACCGTAGATCGCCCCGGTGGGCTGACCGGCGCGGGTGGCGAGGCCGCGCACCGCGAAGAAAGACCGGTGGACCAGGCCCGTCCCGTCGACGAGATGAAGTGTGGGACGCGCGCTCACTCGCGAGATTGTAGTGTGTCGCGCGGGGGCGGTCACCCCAAAGAAAAAGGGGAGCCTCATGGGCTCCCCTTCGCTCGTTTACGGCCGGACCTTGTCTACTGGAGCCGGTCCATCTTCGCGACGAGCTGCTTGATGAGGTCGGTGGTGCAGGCTTCCTGCGCGTCACCCAGACCGCTCTGACGCCATTCGTCGGAGTTGGTGCCGATGCCGGTGCCGCCCTTGCTGAAGTCGAAGCCGCCGCCCTTGCTGGATTCACCCACACCCTTGGCCGAGATCATGATCTCGCCCGTGCTCATGTCGATGATGCGGCCGGTGATCCGGACTTCGCTCTTCGTCTTCTTGCCGCCCAGGCCAATCCCCTTGACGCGCACGCCGCCGCCGCGCGACTCGGTGGAGAACTTCGTGATGGAGCCGACGAGGATGTACTTGACGCCCAGGACCTTGCCGATCTTGGCCATGGTCTGAGCAGAGGGATCAGCGCGACCCGAGGCCGCGAAATCCTGCTCGCCGAGAATGTTCGCGAGCTTCTTGCGTTCGATGACCCGGAAAGAACCGTCTTCGACGAGGGCGTCCACGAGCTGGTCGGCGATGCCCTTGCCGATGTCGTATTGACCCCACCAGTTGTCGACCGTTCCGTACTCGAAGTCGAGAACGGCGATCTGCGGCCGGCTGGGCTTCTTCGCCTGGGCGAAGGCCGGTCCGGAGACTGCAAGTGTGAAGGCGGTGGCGAGAGCCACGAGAGCGGAACGTCGTTTCATTTCGAGGATCCTCCTTGTAGGACCGCCGAATCCTAGCAAGGGTCGGGAAGGCCGGAAAACGGCGAAAGTCACAAACTGCCACGCCTAGACTTCGCGTATGACGAGACTCTCGAAGCGCGTCCGATTCGTGGCCGCCTGCCTTTCGTTCCTGCTACTTCCCGCCCTGACGGCGGCGCAGGCGTTCATGCCGACAGGAGCCCAGTTTCCCCTTGAGTCCGCAAAAGCATGGGGCCTGATTCAATCCGCGCTCGCGGACCAACGGATCAAGACCCGGGTCAAGGAGAAAGAGGCGCAGGTGATCATCACCCGGCCCCTCCGCCCCCTCGACCAGAATACGAACTGGCTGACCCCGCCGGAGATGCCTTCCGGATACCTCTTCGAATCCGCGGAGATTCATCTGTTCGTTTCTCCGTTCGTCGAGCCGGCGCGCGTCTACGTCGGATCGGTCTCGACGTTCAAGGTTCTGGTGAGCGGGGGAAGCGCGACGCTGTACAACGACCCCACGGTCAACGCATCCGTGATGGCCTGGGTGACCAGGACCCTGGGGATGGAGGCCGAGCCCGTGCCCGCGATCCGCAAGGCCGGCACCCCGGCTGCGCCCGCTTGCGTGCCGTTGCGCGGCGCTCCCAAAGAAATCGTTCCTCCCAGGAAGATCGAGTCGACTCAGTTGGAAGTCCTCTATCCAAAGAACGCTCTCGCTGATCGGGAGACGGGGAGTGTGGTCATCAAGATGGCGATTCGAGAGGATGGCTCGACCGCGGATCTTCAGCTCGAGGGGACGCCGCCCCATCCCTCCATGGGCGTGTCTGCTCTCGGCGCCGTTTCACTCTTGCGGTATCACCCCACACGGATCGCCGGCTGCCCGGTGACGGTGCATCTCACCTACAGGGTCAATTTCCGCCTTTACTAAAAACCGCCAGCCCGGTCATTTCATGCGGGCGAGGTCGGCTTCGGCGGCGAGGAAGCCGAAGGCCGCCCACTGCGAACTCGACACCACGCGCTTGAAGATGGCCTTCGCCCGCTCGGTGTCGCCGTTCACGAGGTAGAAGTTCCCGACACCGTAGCCCTGAGTCGCGATCTGTAGCGGATCCTGTTCGTCGCTGCCGAGAACGTCCTCGGGCTTGCGCAGACCCTTGTACATCAGGAGACGGTGGTAGTAGGCCGCGTTGTCGAGAACGTTCATGCCCTCCTTGATCGGCTCGAGAACCTTGTCGGCTTCGGCCTTCTGGCCCAGGCGACGCAGGGTCATGTAGAGCCAGTCGGAGGTCGCCACGAGTGAGTCGTCGTTGTCGGTCGAGTACTTCATGCACTCGCGGTAGGCGACGAGCGCCTTCGCGAAGTCGCCTTTGAGGTAGTAGGCGAGACCGAGGTGGTAGTAGATGTTGAACTTCAGAGTGGCCGAGGGCGAGGGACGGCGGCCGGGAGCGCCATCGGGTTCTCCTTCGTTCGGCTTGCCCGCCATGAGCTTCGCCGCCTTGTCGAAATCGATGATCGCCTTGTCGAACTGCCGGGTGCTGATGTAGCGATGTCCACGATGTCGGAACAGACGGGCGTCGTTTGGAAACTTCGTGATGCCGCGTGAAAAGACCTCGATGGCTTCGCGGAACCGCGAAAGATACGAGAGCCTGCGACCGACCCAGATGATGTTGTCGGCGTTGTCCGGATTCTTCACGAAGTCGGCGGTGGCGGTCGCGAGACTGTCTTCGAGCCGCTTCTTCGCGTCGGCGGACAACTCGACCGGGAAGAAGGACCGCCCGTCGAGACCCTTCGCCTCGGGCGTCTTCGCGGCCGCCGCGGCCTTCGCCTTCTCGGGGCGGAGATACGTGTCGTACCACTTCACGTAGCGCTCGTACCGGTCCTTCTGATAGCTCGGCGTCCGGATGCCGTGATTCTGGCCGGGATAGATCACGAGTTCCGTGGGCACACCCTGCCGGCGAACCGCCTGGTACATCTGCTCGGTGTTGAGAAGGGGCACGTTCATGTCGGCTTCACCGCATAGGAAGAGCGTCGGCGTCTTGATCTGGTCAGCCTTGAGGAAGGGGCTCGAGAGTTTCAGATAGGCGTCGGGGTTCTTCCAGGGCAGACCCAGTTCCGCCTCGTACTCATACTGGTAGTGATCGGTGCCATAGCCCGCGATGATGTTGGAGATCGAGGCGCCGGACGTCGCGGCCTTGAAGCGCGTGGTCTTCGCGATCACGTAGTTGGTGAGAATCCCGCCGTAGCTCCAACCTCCAACGCCAAGACGATCCGGATCCGCAACTCCGATCGATACCGCGTGGTCCACCACGGCCATGACGTCGTCGAAGTCGGGTTCCCCCCACTTCGCGAACAGCGCGTAGCTGAAGTCGCGGCCGTAGCCGGTGGAGCCGCGAGGATTGCCCGCGACAACCGCGTAGCCCTGGGCGGCGAAAAGCTGCCACTCGAAACTGAAGGCGGTCGAATACTGCGATGCCGGGCCGCCGTGGATCCGCAGAATCGTGGGAACCCGGGCGCCTGCTTTCATATCCGCGGGCCGCAGGAGGAAGCCGTCGACCATCGTCCCGTCCTTGCTCTTCGCCTTGAAACGCTCGACGTTCACGAGCTTGATGTCCTTCAAGACGGCGTCGTTCGTTTTCGTCAGCCGCCGAATCGCGGTGCCGTCGAGCACCGAGATCTCGGAGGGCAGCGTGGGTTGGCTTTCAAGGAAGGCAATGCGGCCGCCGCGTGCATCGAAGGACTGGATGTCGCGTTCGCCGGCGACGATCCGTTCCACCGCACCCCCATCGATGGACACCCGTCCGAGGTGTGAGTTCCCACTGTCCTCGATGGTGAACAGCACGGCGCGTCCGTCGGGGGTGAAGAGGGGGCCGCCCACATTCCGGTCGAGCGCTTTCGTGAGCGCTTTGACCCTGCCGGTCGCGACATCGACGGTCGAGATGTGGTTCGGGCCGTACCACATGTCCGCGACCACGCCGCCCGCGACGTAGACGATGCTCTTGCCATCGGGCGACCAGGAGGGACGTTCGTCCTCGCTCGGATTCGTGGTGATGGCCCGAGGGGTCTCGCCCGCAACCGGCGCCATCAGGAAGATGTTCGAATCGCGATTCGTGTCGGGTTCGGCCGAGCGATTGCTGACGAACGCCAGGGTCTTGCCGTCGGGCGACCAGGCCGGCTGCTCGTCGTCGTAGGGTCCCGAGGTGATCTGCACCGCGGTCTTGCGCTCGATGTCGAAGACGTGAAGATGGGAGCGAAGGTCGCGCAGGTAGCCTGAACCATCGCGCTTGAACTGGATCCGGCTCGTGACGATGGGCTTGGCGGTCTTCTTTTCGTCGCCCTTCGCCTCCTCCTTCGGTTCATCGGGGTCCGGATCGGTAACCACGAGGACCAGCCGCTTCGAATCCGGCGACCAGGCGAACGAGTCGACGCCGCTCTTGATCTCGGTCAGGCGGGAGGCCTCGCCGCCGCTGCGCGGAAGCAGCCACACCTGGCTCTTGTCCCCTTCACGACTGGAAAGGAAAGCGATCCACTTCCCGTCGGGTGAGAATTTCGGGCTCGTTTCCGCCTTGGGCGACGTGGTGAGCCTCACCGGGTCACCCCCTGCGGTGGGGATCAGATAGATGTCCGAGTCCGACGTGTCCTTCTTGAGGTCCATCGAACGCACGGTGTAGGCGACGTGGGCCCCATCGGGCGACAACACGGGCGCACCCACCGTCTTCAATGCGAAGAGGTCATCGACGCTCAGCGGACGCTCCGCCGCGTGGAGAGCACCGACCTGAAGGAGGACGGCGACGGCTGAGGCGAAGGAGGCAAGACGCATGGGAGAAGTCCTTTCGAATGTCGTGGGAGCGGAATCGTAACCGCAGGGGGGAGGGGTTTGGGCTGTCATACTTCTTTGATGGCCACCGTGGTTGTCGCCGGTTCTTCGTCAAGGGCCGGAAAAACCGCGCTCGCGGAGACGATTCTGCGCAGCCTCGGGGGGCGGGCGGCGGCGGTGAAGTTCACGACCACGGACGACGTGTTCGAGAAATGCCCGCGCGGCACCAGCTGCATCGTGTGCGACATCGATGTGCCGTTCAAGGTCGTGCGCGATGACGCGACGCTCCGGGAAACCGGCACCGACACCGCGCGTCTGCTGGCCGCGACGACCGGACCGGTGCTTTGGACGATCGCCAGGAAGTCCGTGGGCACCCAGGCCTGGCAGGCGACCGAGCGTCTGCTGGAACAGGCGAAAGGCGACGCGACGACCGGTGGAGACGAGGCTGGCCTCGTGGTTGAGGGCTCGACCGTGGCGTCCCTGTGCGCGCCGGATTTCACTTTCTTCGTGGTCCATCCCTTCCTGTCTCCGGAGCGCTGGAAGGAAGGGACACGAGAGTTGATCGGCCGCGCGGATTGCGTGGTCCTCAACAGACAAGCCAAAGAGTCGCGCGAGCCCGGCCCGGAAGTGATGGCGGCGCTGTATGAGGCGCGCCCTTATGATCTGCGTGTCGCCGATGTCTCGCAGCCGCTCGACATCTGGGCCGGCGACCTCCTGCCCCGCCTCCACGCGCGGCCTTGATTCCAAGAGAGACCCTTCCCTTCATGCAGATCCGTATTGCTCACAGCCCCGACAGCGACGATGCGTTCATGTTCTACGGCCTCGCCAAAGGCAAACTGGACACGGGCGGCCTCGAGGTTTCGCACGTTCTCAAGGACATCGAGTCCCTGAACCGGGATGCGCTTGCGGGGACTTACGAGGTCACCGCGTGCTCGTTTCACGCCTACCCCTATATCGCCGATAAGTACGCTCTGATGCCCTGCGGCGGAAGCATCGGCGACGGCTACGGTCCGATCCTGGTGGCGAAGAGCGAGTCAAAGATCCTGGGCGGGCCGGGTGCTGGAGATCTCGGACGAGTCGCCATCCCCGGGACGATGACGTCGGCCTATCTGGCCTTGCGCCTCTACGCGCCCGAGGTCGAGACGTATGTCGTCCCGTTCGACGCCGTCTTCGACGAAGTGCTCTCGGGCCGCGCCGATTGCGGTCTCGTGATCCACGAAGGCCAGCTGACCTTCGGCGCGCAGGGCCTGCGCAAGATCGTCGATCTCGGCGACTGGTGGCTCAAGGGCACCGGACTTCCTCTTCCGATGGGCGGGAACGCGGTGCGCCGCGACCTTGGTCCCGAACGGATGAAGCAGCTCACGCGTCTGGTTCGCGACACGGTGAAGTTCTCGCTCGCGAATCGCGCAGCGGCGCTCGAGTATGCGATGACGTTCGCGCGCGGCATGCAGACGGGCATCGCCGACCGTTTCGTGGGGATGTGGGTGAACGACCTCACCATCGAAATCG
>CAYNHK010000004.1:0-60354 GCA_964396875.1 uncultured Acidobacteriota bacterium
CGGCCGGAGCGCGGGGGTTTGGGGGGCTGAGCACTTTGCGGCCCCCCAACTCAGAAATGAAACGGCGTGTCGATCTTGTGGTCCTTCGTCTCGTGGATGTAGATGCCGCCCACCACGAGGGTGAGCACGCAGACAAGGATCGGATAGATCAACCCGGTGTAGATCGCTCCCGATCCGAAGACGGCGGCCGACCATGCTGACGTGGTCGCCGCCGTGGCGATGAGGGGAAGGAAGCCTCCGAACCACCCGTTTCCGAGGTGGTACGGCAGCGACATCGAGGTGTAGCGGATCGATGTCGGGAACAACTCGACCAGGAACGCCGCGACCGGGCCGTAGACCATGGCCACGTAGACCATCTGCACGAAGATGATGAGGATGAGGCCGATCATAGCGGTGCTTGGAAGGGTCGTCACCGATGCGACGAGGTCGGGGTTCGCGAGGCGCTTCATCCCTGCGTAGAGCGGGACGTACGTCAACGCGGCCAGCGCGCATCCCGCGAGCATGATCCGCTTGCGTCCGATCCGGTCGGACAGCCAGCCGAAATAAAGGATGAAGGGTGTGCCAAGGACGAGTGCGGTGGACACGATCGTGTACGCGAGCGTCCAGTGCAGATTCAGAGGCTTCTGGAGGAAGGTAAGCGCGTAGAACTGGCCGGTGTACCAGACCACACCCTGGCCGGCCGTCGCGCCGAACAGAGCGATCATCACGAGCCGCCGGTTCTTCGCGTGCACGAAGCTTTCGACGAGCGGATTCTTCGAAACCCGTCCTTCACTCTTGAGCCGCGCGAAGAGCGGCGACTCGCTCATCTTGAGACGGATGTAGAGGGACACCGCGAGCAGGAAGAACGAGGCCAGGAACGGAATGCGCCACCCGAAGTCCCTGAACTCCTCGACCGAGAAGACGGTCCGGCACCAGCCGATGACGCCGAGAGAGAGGAAGAAACCGAGCGTGGCGGTGGTCTGGATGAAGCTCGTGTAGAAGCCGCGCTTGTTGTCGGGCACGTGCTCGGCCACATAGGTCGCGGCGCCGCCGTATTCGCCCCCAAGGGCGAGGCCCTGCGCCAATCGCAGGGTCACGAGCAGAATGGGGGCCAGAATTCCCACACTCGCGTACGTGGGCAGGAAACCGATGAGCGCGGTCGAAAGGCCCATGGTGACCATGGTGACGAGAAACGTGTATTTCCGGCCGACCAGGTCGCCGACGCGGCCGAAGACGATCGCGCCGAGGGGCCTCACGCCGAATCCTGCTCCGAACGTCGCGAGGCTGGCGAGGAGCGCGGCCCGATCGTTGCCCGGCGGGAAGAAGAGATCGCCGAAGAAGATGGCGAGGGAGCCGTAGAGGTAGAAGTCGTACCACTCGAAGAGCGTGCCCACACTCGCGGCCAGGATGGCCCGCCACAGACCTTTCTCGTCCGCCGGCTCCGCGGCGGTCTCCGGCGCCACCGCGCTGTTCATCGCAGGGCCAGGGGAATGACGAGCTTCAGACCCGACAGCACATCCGAGAAGGCCATGACCTTCACGTCGACCAGACCCGCCTGCGGACCGAAATGCCGAATGTCGTCTTCACGAAGCTCCTTCCGGCCTTTCGGCCATACCGCCCAGATCATGCCGTTTGGGACGATACGTTTTTTCGCTTCGAGAAGGAGGGGAAGATCCGACAACGCGTCCAGGCGGACCACGACCATCTCGTAGGGCCCGGGGCCAGGTCGAGCCGTCACCTTGGCGCCTGCTTCCTTCAACTCGGCCAGAAACGCCGGATCCTTCACACCCACCACCGCGACGCGCAGGCCGGGTTTCACCCCGAGTTTCTCGGTGCGGGTGCGGCCCGACATCAGATCAGACCTTGAATCTCTTCGGGGTTCTGGAACTTCAGTTCGGTGAGAGCGGAGAGGAGCGAGCGGGCGCAGCCCCGGCAGTGATCGAGTTCGGGATAACCCACCGGATGGTCGAGGAAGGTGAGGTGAAACGCGGCATCCTCGGCGGTGTTGTGCCCGGCGCATGCTCCGCCCTCGACCCGGTGAGGCGGACGCCGCTCGTACTTGAAACCCGACAGACCCGGGAAGGTCTTGTCGAGCAGATGTTCGACCACCCGGATGATGCGGTCTTTGTCGTAACCGAGAAGCCGGGAGTCGGCGCGGACGGAGACTTCGGTGCCGCGATCGGTCCAGGCGACCGCGATGCCGAGCGACGTGCCCTCGACCCGCAGCAGGTCGCTCGCGATCTCGGCGATGACGTCGCGGTGTTCGTCGGGCACGCGGCCGATGGGAGCGATCTTCACCGCGCCCTGGCTCATCATCCACTGCGTGGAGATGGACTTGTACATGTACCACTCGGAGGGAACGCGGTAATCGCGCAACTCGCTGAGCAGGTCGCGCGCCTCTTCGTCCCGCGTGAGCTTTTCGAACATCCGGAAGTCGAGCGCGGTCGCGCCGTGGAGGAGGGCGCTCGTGTCCGTGTAGATGCCGAGCGCGGCGGCGGCGCGGCCTTTGGGCCCGATGTCGTCCCACACGCCAAAAGCGAGGCCGATCGAGGCCATGAACGCGGAGGTCGATCCCACGGGAAGGCCCACATAGGCGTGCCGAATCGAGCGAACGCCCTTCTCCTGGCTCTGCCGCTCCACCTCCTCGAGCCCGGTGTGATGGTCGGCCACGA
Source organism: uncultured Acidobacteriota bacterium (assembly GCA_964396875.1). Classification (GTDB taxonomy): domain Bacteria; phylum Acidobacteriota; class Vicinamibacteria; order Fen-336; family JAGNNV01; genus JAGNNV01. The sequence goes on from CAYNHK010000004.1 coordinate 2,652, forward strand.
AGAAGAAGTCGCGTTCCGGCTTGACCCCCGTGGTGTTGCGCGCACCGAGGGGGGGGGAGGCGTCGACCATGCAGGCAAGGCCGTCTTCGATGCGACCTTCGTTTGGATGGAAGTACTCGATATTGCACACCCTCGCCATCTGGACGTTCTGCGGATGTCCGAGCGCTCCGGTCAGGATGTGGACCTCTTTCGCGCCGAGTTTCTTGAGGATCGCCGACAACATGATGGCGCTGCCGAAAGCGTCCGGGTCGCCTGTCCATTGGGTGAAGATGTTGGCGCCTCGTTCCCGGATCAACGGCGCGGAACGCTTGAGGCCCGCATAGGCCGAGTAGGCGAGACGGAGCAGCTCGAAGTGGTTCCGGGTGAAGCGCTTTCCAAAAGGAGCACCGAACTTCGAGATGACCCGCGCGATTCCGGGCAGCCTTCCGGGGTTCACGAGCGACCGCAGCCGCGCGGACCCCTCCTTCGGCGGCCGGCCCCCGTTGCCGTTGCCGCTACCCGCGCCGGGAGGCTGTGAGTTCAATAGAACTTGCGGCCGGAAGCCGCGTATTCGCCCAGGATGGGTGCTGGATCGAAGCGCGCCCCATGCTGGCCCTGCAGCCGCTTGAGGGTTTCGAGCACAGCGCCCGCTCCCAGCTTGTCGATGGCACGGAAGGGTCCGCCCCACCAGGGCGGGAAGCCGAGGCCGAAGATCGCCCCCACATCGCCGTCAACGGGCTTGCGCAGGATGCCTTCCTGAAGGCAGTAGGCGGACTCGTTCAGGAAGGCGTGGAACAGGCGTTCCTGAATCACTTTGGGGTCCATCGTCTTCTGCCCCGCGCCGCTCGGCATCAGGGTGTAGACCGACGCGTCGACCTCCTTCGACTTCGAACCTTCGGTGTACTTGTAGAAGCCCTTCGCGTTCTTCCGGCCGAGCCGACCGTCAGCGATCAGCTTTGCCATCGAGCCCGGCGGATCCATGCGGGCGCCAAAAGCATGGTGGAGGATCTTCTGGACTTTGGCCCCCACGTCGATGCCCACTTCATCGAGAAGCGTGATCGGTCCGACCGGGAAACCGAAATCCTTCATGGCCTTGTCGATGGCCTCGACCGCGACACCCTCTTCGAGCAGATGCGCCGCCTCGTTCATGTACGGCGAAAGAGCGCGAGTGGTGAAGAAGCCCGGACCGTCGCCGACCACGATGACATGTTTGCCGATGCGGCGGCCGAACGCGACCGCGACCTCGGTGGCGCGGCGCGCAGTGTCCTTCGTCTCGATGATCTCGAGCAGCGGCATCTTGTGGACGGGCGAGAAGAAGTGCATGCCGAGGACGAGGTCCTTGCGCTTCGCATTCGCCGCGATATCCGTGATGGGCAGCGATGACGTATTCGACGCGAACACGCACGTCTCGGAGGTGGCTTCCTCGGTCTCCTTGAGAACCTGACGTTTCACGTTCAGGTCCTCGAAAACCGCTTCGATCACGAGCTCAGCCTGTTTGAAGCCGCTGTAGTCGGTGGTGACCGACACCCGGTCCATCTTCTGTTCGACCTCGCGAGCGGTGAGACTCCCCCGCTTGCGCCGCTCGGCCCAGATGCTCCGGACGTAGCCGAGGCCACGGCTGGTGCTCGCATCGTCGCGGTCCTTCATCCGGGCGCGCATGCCGGAGTCGGCGGCAATTCCGGCGATTCCCGCGCCCATCAGACCGGCCCCGAGGATGCAGATCTTCGAGATCTCGGGCGGCGGGTCAGGAAGCGGCACCGCTTTCTTGATGTCCTGGGTGGCGAAAAAGACGTTGACCAGTGCGCGAGACACCTCGCCCACGAGCAGTTCGCCGAAGGCCTGTTTCTCGAGGTCGAGACCGGCGGCAAGAGAAGTCGCCGTGCCGTCCTTGATGACTTCGATGGCGCGAAGCGGCGCTGGATAGTGGCCGCCCGTCTTCGCCATGACCGTGGAACGCGCTTTCGAGAAGATGATCGGCCTCGCCAATTTCTCCATCACCGTGATGCCCGGTCGCTGCGGCGTTTTTCCGCCGGCGATGGAGAGAGCGAGCGCCGCGGCGCGATCCTCGAGAATCGAACGAGGGACGACTTCGTCCACAAGACCGGCGCGGAGCGCCTTGCTCGCCTTGAGATTGCGCGCGCTCAGAATCATGTCGAGACCGAGAGCAAGGCCGACGAGGCGGGGCAGGCGCTGCGTTCCGCCCATGCCGGGGACGAGTCCGAGCTGAACTTCGGGCAGGCCGATCGCGGTCTTCGGATCGTCGCTCGCGACGCGTCCCGCGCAGGCCAGGGAAAGTTCGGTTCCCCCACCCAGGCAGATACCGTTGATAGCGGCGACAAACGGAATCCTCGAGCCCTCGATACGGTTGAGCAGCGCATGGCCCTTGCCCGCCAGAGCCGCCGCCTCGGCCGCCGTGGTCACCGCGACGAACTGCTTGATGTCGGCGCCCGCGATGAAGCCTTCGGGCTTGCCGCTCACGATGACGACGCCGCGGAGGGTGGCATCTTTCTCGATCTGCGAGAAGACCATCTCGAACTCGTCGAGGAGGCCAAGGGAGAGAACGTTGAGCTTCTCCGAGGCCACGTCGAGAGATACGACAAGAACGCCATCGTCGCGACGACGGGTGGTGAGGCTCCCGGTCATTGAATCACTCCTGTGTCGCGCAAGGTGTCGATGCGCGCTTTCGAAAGGCCCAGCGAACGTAGAACGTCCCGCGTGTGTTCGCCGTGCCGGGGGGCCCGGGGGCGTTTGCGGCCGGTGATCGCAGGCAGGAACGTGGGTGAGAGGAATGTACCTCTCGCGGTCTTCTGGGGCGCAAAGCCCTGCCGAGCGCGGATCTGCGGGTCGGCCAGGACCTCGGTCATGTTCTGAACCGGGGTCACGCAGGCATCGAGAGGCTCGAGGAGGGCCAGCCACTCGGCACGGGCCTTCGACTTGAAAGCCCGCTCCAGATCAGCGGACATTGCCGGTTGCTTCTTCCTCGACCACTGGGTGCGGGCGTGATCGGGGAAACCGAGCGCCTCGCAGATCGATCGCCAGAACTGCGGCTCGAGGGCGCCAAGCGCGATCCTCCGACCATCGGCGCAATCGTAGGTTCGATAACACGCGTGGGTCCCCCACAGTTCGTCGTGTTCCACATCGGGCGCGGAGAGCGAACGGACAAGAGGCGCCGAGATGAGAGCGAGGGCTCCATCCATGATCGAGAGGTCGATGACGCCACCCTTGTAGCCGCGGCGACCATGGTCCTTGAGTTTCGCGAGGATCGCGACGAGGGTCAGCAAACCCGCGGCGGTGTCGGCGGCAAGGCCGGGGGACATCGAGGCTCCGCCGCTGAGCAGGCCCACTTCTCCCATGATGTTGAGATCGTGGGTAGCGCGGCGGGATCTCGGGCCGGTCGCGCCATACCCTGAAAGGCTGACGAAGAGGAGTTTCGGGGTGGTGCGGCGAAGCCGGGCCGCGTCGAGCCCGAGTCGGTGCATCACTCCGGGCCGGAAGCTCTCGACCAGGACGTCGCTCTTCGCGGCCATGGCTTTCACGATGGCGATGCCCTCCTTCGACTTCAGGTCCAGGGCGACGCTGCGCTTGCCCCGGTTGAGCCAGGCATGGAGCGCGCTGTCCGAACCGTCGCTCACCGCGGGGGCCATGCCCCGGGTGGGATCGCCGATTTCCCTCTCCTCGATCTTCACAACCGTGGCCCCGAGGTCCGCGAGGGCGGCGGTGACGTAAGGACCGGGAAGATGTCTCGAGAGGTCGAGAACGCGGAGACCGGTGAGAGGGAGCGCTTTCATCAGCGCGGGACGGCCGCTCCGCGCGAAGGGATGTCGGTCGTTGTCGAGGACACGCTGCTCAGCGTTCGAGAACCATCGCGAAACCCATGCCGCCCTGGGCACACACCGAGATCAAGCCGAACTTCGAGTTCCGACGGGTCATCTCGTGACCGAGCGTGCCGGTGATGCGCGCGCCCGTGGCGCCGAAAGGATGACCGATCGCGATCGAACTCCCGCACACGTTGAGCCTCGAACGGTCCACCACACCCACGCGGCCGCTACGCCCCAGACGCTCCTTCGCGAACGTTTCGCTCTCGAGCGCCTGTATGTTCGACGCGACCTGAGCGCCGAAAGCTTCGTGCATCTCGATGAGATCCATGTCGGCGAGGGTCAGACCCGCACGGTCGAGCGCCATGGGAATCGCAAACGCCGGGCCCATCAGAAGCTGCCAGGCCGGATCCACCGCAGCCACCGCCCACGACTTGATGTAGGCGAGGGGCGTGTATCCGAGCGACTTCGCCCGATCTTCGGACATGAGAAGCACCGAGGCCGCGCCGTCGGTCAGAGGCGAGGCGTTGCCCGCGGTGACCGAGCCGAAACGGCGATCGAACACCGGCTTCAGCTTCGAAAGCGCTTCCATCGACGTGTCCGCGCGGATGAGACCGTCGGTGGTCGCGGTCGTCCCGTATTTCGGAGCGACGTGCACCGGGGCGATCTCCTTGCCGAGACGGCCGTCGTCGCGCGCTTTGGCGGCGTTCTGATGCGAACGGAATGCGATCTCGTCCTGTTCGGCGCGCGAGATGCCGTTGTCCTTCGCCATCTGCTCGGCCGACTGCCCCATTGAAAGTCCGGTCGAAGGTTCGGCGATCGCCGGGGTTTCGGGAATGAAATCCTTCGGGCGCACGCGGGTGAAGGCGGCGAGCTGGGCGCCCATGCCTCTGGCCTTCGAAGCAGCCATGAGCGCGCTCGTCATGCCTTTCGAATGGAGGATCGGAACCGATGAGAGGGACTCCGCTCCCCCCGCGATACCCACATCGACGTGGCCCAGGAGAATCGCGGAGGCGACATCGGCGATCGCCTGGTTCGAGGAGGCGCACGCGCGGTTGATGGTGTGCGCCGGCACACCCTTGGGAAGGAGCGCGCCAAGGCCGGTCTCACGGGCGAGGTTCGGGGCCTTGATCGAAGGGACCACCTGTCCCATGACCAGAGTGCCGATGAGCTTTGGATCGACTTCGCTCCGCTCGATCAGCTCACGGACCGCGACTTTCGCCAGGTCGAGCGCAGTGAGATCCTTGAAGACCTCGCCGGACTTGGCAAAAGGAGTGCGGCAGGACGCGACGAGGGCTACACGACCGGGCATGGATTGTGAGGCGGAGTCTACAGCCGCTTACTTGGCGGACCCGCCGCTCGGTGGCTCGGGGGTGACATCGATGATCGGGCCGACCGCGGACGGCGGCTGCGGTTTCGGCGCCGCCCCGAACAACATTCCGAGGGCGCCGATCAGAAACATGATGTCGTCGAGCCAGCCCACCACTGGAGCAACATCGGGAATCGCGTCGAACGGCATGAGGACGTAGACGATGGCGCCCACGACCAGGACCTTGGGAAGGCTCGAAACCTTCGGGTTGCGCATGAGCGCGACGATGGTCTTGAGGCGCGCCAGCATGGGTTATCGCTCCGGGGTCGGCGTGGGAGCGGGAACCGGGGGCCGGATGGGTTCGGGACGCAGACCCGGCGTGGGGAACACTGCCGGACCCTGCGGCGGAGTCACCGGCTGGGCGGCGGGCGGTACCTCGAAGAGCAGGGGTGACGTGTCGGAACCCACGGAGAAGGACTTGAGGTCGGCTTCGGTGAACTCGGGTTTGAAGAGGATCCGCGGCGAGATCGTCATGATGATGTCGGTCTCCTGCGCCTCTTTCTTGTTGCGGCCGAAGATGCGCCCCAGCAGAGGGATGTCGGAGAGTCCGGGAATGCCGGAGAGGGAGCTGCTTTCACGGTCGGTGATGAGTCCGGCGAGGATGCTGGTCTCGCCGTCGCGCAGGCGAAGGACCGAGGTCACCGTGCGGTTGCTGAAAGTCGGGAGATCGTTGTAGCCGGCAGGGCCCAGCGAGGAGATCTCGAGCTTCAGTTCGAGCGTGATGTCGCTGTCGTGATGGACACGGGGCTTGATGTCGATGTTGACGCCCACGTTCTTGTACTCGAAGGAGGTGATGGGCTGCTGGGCCACGCCGCCGGTGGCGATCGCCGAGAACGTGGTCACGGGCACCGGAACCTGATCGCCGAAACGCGCGGTGGCGGTCTGGCCCTCGGTCACCCTGAGCTGCGGATTGGCGAGCAGGCGCGACGAGCCGTCGGTCCGGAGGAGCCGGTAGACAATGCCGGGCAGGCCGGAAACGATGATGTTGCTTCTCTTGTAAGGCTGGCTGCCTTCGAGGGTGATCACCTTCGAAACGTCCGGGAAAGCGCCGCCAACCACGCCGGGGTCCACCTGGCTCGCCAGACCGATGCCGTTCACCGAATTGATCTCGATGCCATAGTCGAGGAGCTTCTGGCGGTTGACTTCCAGGATCTCGACCTCCACCACCACCTCGCCGTGGCGCTTGTCGAGCGCGTCAATGATCCGTTCCGCGGCGGCGACCCGCTCCGGTGTGTCGTTGATGGTGAGGGCATTGCCGCTTCCAAGCGGAGCCACGCGGCGCGCCCCGAGGGAGATGCGCAGGACATCCACGACCTCCTTGAGATCCGCGGTGGAGAGAAAGAACGTCTTCACGATCTGGTCTTCGTAGTCGCGGCGCTTGGCCGGAGTATCGGGGATGACCTGGATGAGCTTGGGGCCGATCACGCGGGTGAAGGTCCGGCTGCTCATGGCGAGGGCCTTCAGGGCCTGCTCGAAGGGAGAGTCCTTGAGCTCGAGGGTCACCGGCCCCGAAGCCGGAGTCGATTCGAACACGAAGTTCACACCCACCACGAGGCCGAGAGTCTTGTAGGCCTCCTGCACATCGGCGCCCTCGAACTTGAAGCTCATCGGCGTGTCGAGCGCGGGCTCGATCTCGAGGCCGGGCAGGGTGCGTTCCCGCGCCGACTGCTTGATCGCGGCCACCGTTTTCGGCATGAGGCCGGAGGCGCGGCTCTTGCGCACCTCGTCCATCTCCGCGATCAGCCCGGGCTGCGAGCCATCGAGATCGAGGGCGAGCTGGTACTCCTCGAGCGCGTCCTTGAAAAGCCCCCGCGCGGCCATCCGGCGGCCCTGGGTGATGTGAGCCTCGGCGGAGCGCTTGCGCGCCCGCTGCAGAGCGAGCCGCGCATCGAGTGACTCTGGCTTCTCCGTGACCGCTTTCGAGTATTCGAGCGTCGCACGGTCCCAGTCGCCGAGGCGCTCGGCCTTCTCGCCGGCGCGGAACGCCGCCGAGGTGGCGCAGCCGAGGGTAGCAGCCAGAACGGCGCTCAGACCGAACAGTGTCGTGCGTCTCATCATGAAATCACCTCAACGCCCCGGGGGACGTCGAACCGGAACTCCGCATCTTTGAGACCCACATTCTCCTTGAAACCGTCGAAAACAAGGCGACTGGTCGATCCTTCGGCGTCCCGGATCTCGAGGGCGAGGAGGCGCAGCGAGGCGTCAACGACCACCGCGATGCGCGTGACGTCCGCGTCTTTCTCGCCAGCCTTGGGAACGAGGATCAGCTTGCGGCCGAGCGGGTCGGCCTCTTCGCCCACGCAATCGAAGTGGTCGAGCAGTTTCCCCTCGGCCAGGATGCGCGCGGTGGCGCGTCGATCGCCCCGCTGGTTCTGAACCATCACCTGTTTGTCGCGCGGGACATAGAAATAGTAGCTGTCGCCGTCGGCCACGAAGAGCTTCTTTTCGGGCGCCGCGTACTCGAACAGCATTCGGGAGGGCCGCTTGACCTTGACCGTGCCGGTCTCGGTGATCGCGCGGCCAAGCGCGCCCGAGCGGTAGGTCTGCGTGAACTTCGCAGTGAAGTCGCGGATCTTGAGACTCCGGGCATCGAAACTCGCGAGCAGCGCCTGAGCGTCCTGGGGCACAGGCGACGCCTTTGCCGGACCGGCCTGCATGGGAACCACCAGCGACACGGCCAGAATCAGGGTCAGACTCACGCCTTCGATGATAGACGAGCCCCTCGATCGAGCCCCTCGATAGACTGGGCGCCGTCCAATGAACCGTCCCCTGATCGCGGCCGCGCTCCTCGTCCTCCTCATCTCGGGGGCCCATTCGTACCTGGGCGAGCGCTACATCCTCATGCGCCTGTTCCGGCGCTCGGACCTTCCCAAACTCTTCGGCAGCGACGAGTTCACGCGGAAGACGCTGCGTTTCGCGTGGCACATCACGAGTCTGGCGTGGCTCGGACTCGCGGGCGTGATGATTCTGATGGCCTCACCGGGAGGCGTGACCTCCGCCGGCCTGAGTCGCGTAATCTCCCTGACCTTCGGCCTCTCCGGCATCGTGGCCCTCGTGGGCTCGCGCGGCCGTCACCTTTCGTGGATCGTGTTCTTCGCGATCGCGGGACTCGTCTGGGCCGGGCCCCGGTAAAACTAAGGAGTCCTGATGGCTTTTCGAGCGCCCGTTCTTCTGCTTCTCGCCGCAACCTTGAGCGCACGTTCAACCTGGGCAGCCACCGATGTCGAAGCCCTCCGGGCCCTCCATGAGAAGGTCATGGTGGCGCATCGCCAGAGCAATGTCGAGCTTCTGCTCGATGACGAGTCGGCGGACTACATCGTGGCGAGTCGTGGAGAGATATCAAGGCCCACGATCACGGAGCGGAGAGAGCGGCTCGGGCCTTACCTTCGGCGAACCTCCTTCGCGGAGTACAAGGACGCGGTTGAGCCGGTGATCACCGTGTCAAAGGACGGAACACTCGGTTGGGTGGTCGTGCAGGTCCAGGCGCGCGGCGTTCAAACCGGCGCCGATGGGAAGAAGGAGCCCATCGCGTTCGCGAGCGCCTGGATCGAACTCTACGAAAAGCGGAGTGGCCGTTGGTATCGCACCGGGAACGTCTCGAACTTCCAGGAGTAGGCGTGCCCCTACCGGCGATCGCCAGTTGCCTTTGCCACGGCCTTGTCGCAGGAAACGCACTTGTGGTTGTTCTTGGCGCCCATGCTTTCGAGTAGAGCGATCGTGGCCGGGAAGGGCTCGACGCGCTGAACCGGAGCGTTCGCCATGTCCACGGTCGTGCGGCCCTCGCGGCTCACCGCCATCACGTCGGCGCCCTTCGAGACGAGGTACTTGATCATCTCGTTGTCGCCACGCGCGGCGGCGTGGTGGAGCGCGGTGTTTCCCTCGTGATCGGCGACGTTCACGTCGGCGTGAAGTTCTTCAACGAGATATTTGACCGCCGCCAGCATGCCGCCGGGTGCAAACCGATGTGAGTTCGCGGCGAACCCTTCGCCGTAACCGACGCCCGCCGCGGCCTGGAGCGCGGTGATCGCGGGGCCGCCGGTGGGAACGGGCGGAAGACCCGACACGTCCTTCGTGTCGCGTTGGCCATCACCGGTGCGGGGACGCCCCGCGGCCTTCATCGTGCGAATGTTGGGATCGGCTCCGTGAGCGACCAGAAGCTTCATGGCGTCGACGTCCGAGGCGTAGGCGGCGCGCCAGAACGCGGTGGCGCCGGTTTCATCGACGCCGGAGAGATCGAAGTTGTAGCCCGAGTACCAGACCTTCTTCTTGAGCCGCGCGTCCACGACCGCGCCCTTCTCGAGGAGCGCCTTCATCAGATCGAGGTAACTCGCCTTCTGCTGCATGTGCGCGCGGGGCTGGGGATAAAGGGCCTTGGGAGCCCACTGGACATTGACCGCGGCGTAGAGCGGCGTGACGCCATTGTCGCTGGCGAGCCGGGGATCGGCGCCGCGCTCGAGGAGATAGAGGGCGAGGTCGAACTGGCCGTTGATGGTCGCCATGAGAAGCGGGCTCGTCTGGTCGCCCGCGCTCACGAAGTTGATATCGGCGCCCGCGTCGAGAAGAGCCTTCACGGTGGCGGCCTGACCCTGGCGCACCGCGAGATGGAGCGGTGTCATGCCACCCGTCGCCGCCACCATCTCGTTGTAGAAGTAGGGGCGATCGACACCCGCTACCTGAGGCTTCTTGGGCGCAGGCGAGGCCGCGGGCGACGGCGGGGGGGTTGCGGGCGACGGCACAGGCGCCGCTGCAGGGGTTGACTTCGATTCGGCCTTCGCCGTCTTCTGCCTCTTCTCGGACTTTTGGGGTGCTGCGGAAGCGGCGGGGGTCGATGCGCTCAGGGTCGTAGCGCCGCCGAGACCCGCGGCTTTCGCAGCCTGGGTCGCGGCATCCACGGGAGGAACCGCAGCGTCGTCAGTTTTGCCTTCTTCGCCGGGCTTCGGCGTGGTCGGCGTGCCGCCCGCAACCGCGGCCGCGAACGCCTCCTGCGCCTCGCGCGTGAACGCATTCACGTCGACCACCTTCGTCGTGGTCTTCACATCCGCGCCATGGCCGATGAGGTACTTCACGACGTCGGTCCGGCCGCCCACCGCCGCGAACATCAGCGCGGTCTGACCCATCGCCTTCTCTCTGGCGGCCAGGTCGGCGCCCTTCTCGACGAGCGCCTTCACGGCGGCAACGTTCCCCGAAGCCGCGGCGAACATCAGCGCCGATGTGCCGTTTGTGGTCGATTGATTCGCGTCCGCCCCGCCCTTGAGAAGGGTTTCGATCATCGCGGCGTCGCCGGCCTTCGCGGCCAGGAGCAGCGGCGTGTAGCCGCCGAGTCGTGTCGTGGCCTTGAGGTTCGCCCCCGCGTAGATGAGGACTTGCGCGAGTTCGGTATCGCCGTCGATCGCCACCTGGTGCACCGCGGTGAGACCGTCGCCCATCGCCGCGTTCACGTCGGCGCCGCTCTTGAGCAGCGCGCGCAGTCCGGCCTTGTCCTTCGCGGCGACCGCCTGGAGAACGCTCGTGGGGCCCTCGAAAGACCAGCCCGGGACCGCCACCGCGAGGGCGATCACCGCCGCGGTGTTCCTGCTCATTGCCGACAAGGTGAATCTCATGGTAGGCGCGGGTTCAGGCCTTCGACGTGACCGCGTTGAGATCGAATGTGCCCGTGCTGTCCCCGAACGCCTTCATGTCGTCAAGGCCAAGGGTGTGCAGCATTGAGAGCATCACGTTCGCCATCGGCGTTTCGTCCTGCGCCTTGAGATGCAGGCCGCCCTTGAGCTTCCCGCCCGCGTGGCCGGCCAGAAGCAGGGGACAACGCTTGTGGTTGTGCAGGTTGGAGTTCCCCATCGGCGAACCGTAGAGGACCATGGTGTTGTCGAGCAGGGTGCCCTCGCCGTCCGGGGTGTTCTTGAGCTTGTCCAGGAAGTACGGAAGCATGCTGACGTGATACTTGTTGATCTTCGCGAAGTCGACGATCTTGTCTTCCTTGTCCTGGTGGTGCGAGCAGGGATGGAAGGCCTGGTTGTTGCCGCTCTCGGGGTAGGTGCGGGACGAGCCATCGCGGGCGAGCTTGAAGGAGAACACCCGGGTGACGTCGGAGGCGAAAGCCACAGCCTGCAGATCGAACATCAGGCGGACGTGCTCCTTGAACGAATCGGGAACGCCGATGGGCGCTTCGGGCATCTCGCGGACTTCCCCGCTCGTATTGAACTTCTCGACCCGCTGAATCCGGCGCTCGATCTCCCGGATGTTGTCGAGGTAGTCCGACAGCCGCGCGCGGTCAGTTGCGCCGAGGTTCTTCTTGAGGCGGGACGCTTCGACGGTGATCCAGTCGAGGATGCTCTTGTCGGCCCGTCGTTGAGCCGACCGTTCCTCGGCGGTGGCGCCCACGCCGAACAGCTGATCAAACGCGGCACGCGGGTCGCGGATCATCGGAAGCGGCTTCTCCGGTGCGGCCCAGCTGATGGTGTCGGTGTAGACGCACGCGTAGCCATAGGCGCAACCACCGGCCTGATCGACGTTCTCGATCGCGAGTTGCATCGAGGGAATGGCCGTCTCGTGCCCGACCCGCTGGGCATAGAACTGATCGAGCGAAGTTCCGACAAAGACATCCGAACCCTGCGTCTGCTTGGGATGCATCTGGGTGAGGAAGGTGGCGCTCGAACGGAAGTGGTCGCCGCCGATCTCCGGTGGATGGAAGGCCTCGGCGTTCTTCACGTCGGTGTTGCTCACGATCGTGATGTGATCCCGGTAGGACTCGAGGGGTGAGAGGACCGACGGAGTCAGGTCGAAGTCGCGGCCCACCTGAGCGGGAGACCAGAGGTTCTTCTCGATGCCGATGGCGGTGCTGCCGGCAGCGCCGTGGACCATTTCGATCGCAGAGAGCCGGATCTTCCCGAGTCCGGTCTTCGCGAACGCGGTGCGCGCCGGGATCATGGCATCGAGGAAGGGGAGCGCGATCGTGGCCCCCACGCCTCTAAGAGCGGTGCGGCGGGAGATGTGCGTCCTGGTGATGAACATGAGCGTGTGTGCTCCTATGGGAACGTCCTGGTGTACTGCGACGGCGTCGCCTGGGCCTGGCCCATCGTGAAGGGCGCGCTCTTCGCGATGCCCAGCACGATCGAAGACAGGCGAAAACCGTCCTTCGAAGCGTCGCGAACAATCGCCCTGATCGTCGGGCCATCGGTCGCTTCGACGCGCCGGCCAAGCGCGTATGTCATGAGGTATTCCGTGAAACCGCGAACCACCGCCTCGGAATGGTCGAGCAGCGCCTTGCGCAGATCGTCGGGCCCGTTGAGGGGAGTGCCGTCATAGAGGCGCCCGCCCGCGTCGACGAGGATGCCGCTGTCTTTGATCCTCCACCGGCCGTCGACATCGTAGTTCTCGAGAGCGAGACCGATCGGGTCGATGACCCGGTGACAGGAATTGCAGGCCGGGTTCTTGCGATGTTCTTCAAGGCGCTCGCGAACCGTCATGAGCTTGCCGCCGCCGTTCGTGATCTTCGTGTCCTCGAGCGCGGGGACATTGGGCGGGGGCGGAGGTGGGGCCGAATGGAGGAGAACTTCGAGCACCCACTTGCCGCGCTGCACCGGTGAGGTCCGGTCTGCGACCGACGTGAGGGCCAGGATGCTGCCCTGTCCGAGGAGGCCGCGGCGCGGGAAGGAGCTGATGTCGACCCGGCGGAAACGATCGCCGCTCACGTTCGGAATTCCGTAGTGCCGGGCCACGCGTTCGTTGACGAACGTGTAGTCGGCGGTCAGAAGATCGAGGACACTGCGGTCCTCGCGGACAATGCTGTCGAAGAGAAGCTGGGTCTCCCGGCGGAGCCCTTCGGCAAGAGTCGCGTCGTAGAAGGGATAAAGGAGCGCATCGGGCCGGATCTTGTCGAGGTCCTGCAGCCTCAACCATTGCGACGCGAAGCGCGTGGAGAGCGCCTCGGCGCGCGGATCGAGCAGCATCCGCCTCACCTGCTTCTCGAGTCCCAGTGGGCTTCCAAGAAGCCCAGCCTTCGCGGCTTTGAGCAGTGCCTCGTCCGGGCCAGCACCCCACAGGAAGAACGAAAGACGCGACGCCAGCTCGAGGTCGCCGATCCGGTACGTCTCCCCCGCTTTCACGATGGCCGGTGTGGACTCGATCCTGAACAGGAACTTGGGGCTCGCGAGGATCGCTTGAAGCGCCATCTTGACGCCCGCCTCGAAGTCGTCTTTCGCTCGGCCCTGCTCATAGAGCTTCATGAGGCCGGCGGTGTCCTGCGCGTCGACGTTTCCGCGATAGGCGGCGGCGCTCAGTCGGCGGATGATCTCGCGAGCGCAGCTGGTCTCTTCGGCGGGTTCGGTGGGCCGGCAGGAGAAGACGCGACGCCGGCTCGGCGTATCGGAAACGCCGGTCACACGCAGCGGGCCGGTGATCGCGAAGTCGCGCAGATGCGGAAGCGCCGTGACGCCATAGCCGCTGCCGATCTGCGTATCGGCGAGGGTGTAGTCGATGGGGGTGAGGAGGTCGTCGACCGGGGCTTCGAACTTCTGGATGAAAGCCGCGGACACGCGGTGCGGACCCGCGGTGACGTGCACGCGCAGGGTCTGGAGGTTCATGCCGTTGGGGTCGGCCTCGCTCATCCGCGTGTTGATGGGCAGCAGGGAAACCCGCGCGCCGTCGATCGAAACTTCGATCTGTTCGCCTTTGACCGTGCTGCCGAAAAGCTGCCCGGTCGGGATCGAGTGCAGCATCATGCGGAAGCTGTAATCACCGTCCGCAGGAAAATTGTGGATCACCGAGAGGCCGCCACGAGTGCCGAAGGGAGCGCCCGGCACATGGTCGCTTTGAGAGGCGGTGCGGTCGATCTTGTAGGTGGTCTCGGTGGGAGACGCGTTTTTGTCGCCGATCGCGAGGGAACTCACCCGGCTCGCCGCGCGGAGATACCCTTCCATCAGGACCGGCGAGAACAGTTGGGCATCGGCCACGTTGTCGAAACCGTGGGCCATGGTGTCGGGGGGCAGGAACGCGGTCACGTCCACGTCGATCCCCAGCAGGTCCTTGACCGAGCGAGCGTACTCCGCGCGATTCAAACGCTGGAAGGGGCGGAACCCCGGGTTCGGTCGCAGCGCGGCCGCGCGGTCGAGTCGCCCCTCGAGATACTCGACCATCACCTTCGCTTCGTCTCCCTCAGGCCGCTTGGCCCCGGGGGGCGGCATCAGGCCGGTGCGGAGTTTCTTGACGATGCGTTCGCCGAGCTCTTTGTCGGAGGTCACCTTCGTGGCATCGAACGACTCGAGCGAAACGCCGCCCGACTTCTGGCCTTCGTGGTGGCAACTCGAGCAGTAGTCGCTCACGAGTTCGTTGGTGTACGCCCCCGCGGGGGTCGGCGTGGGCTTCGCGGCAGGGCCTTTCGCGCGCGGACCCTGGGCGTCGGCCGGGGCGGCCTGGATCGCGAAAGCGGCGGCGAGAATCGCCGGACCAAACCTGTTCATGACGCTGTGCTTGCCTCTTCTTTCGTCGCCCAGCGTGCGTGGGCTTCGTGGGGCCAAAAGCGGTGGACCCATGGTGCGGGCAGTATAGGGGCCGGTTTCGCGCGGGGGGCTTTCGAGGCCCGCAGTTCAACGTTCGATCGGCGCAGGTGGTTTAGGCGGGTCTCCCATGAGCTGACGGACCAGGCTCGACTCCCGGGAGTAGAAGCCCGCAGTATGGAAGGAATCGCGGAACTTGTAGTGCGAGTAGTCGAGGTGATGGAGGACTTCGTGGAGGAGAGTGCGGAGGAAGGTCTTGAAAGCGACGACCTTTCCAAGCGCCGCCGTCCGCATCCAGACCTTGATCTGGGGTTTCCGCCCCGGACTCACCGTGTAGAGCCCGTGGAGCTCGCTGCCCTTCCGGCGCGGGCGCTCGGCCAGAACCAGGACGCTCACCTCGGGCACGCGCATGAGTCGGGTCAAGGCGAGAACCAGGGCTTCGGCCGCCGCGGAAACGGCCCGGTGATCGTCTTTGAGGAGCGCTTCCTTGAGGATGGGCAGGAGGGGCCGGACCAGCTCCGCGTTCGGCAGCGCCACCTCGCGAATGGCGTCACTCGCGAGATAGATCTTCTTCGCGGGCGCGGAAAGACGATTGAAGTAGGAGAAGGGCATCCTCGCGGATTGTAGGTGCGACAAGCAGCTTCGCTGCTGGTGTGCCGCCTCGACTACTTCGTTCCGAAGAGCCGATCTCCCGCGTCCCCGAGACCGGGAAGGATGTAGCCGTGGTCGTTGAGCCTCTCATCGACCGCGGCCGTGATGATCGGAACATCGGGGTGCGCCGCCGCGAGGTTCGCGATTCCCTCCGGACAGGCGAGCAGGCACACGAGGCGGAGAGAGCCGGGCTTCGCCCGCTTCAGTCGGTCGAGGGCCGCGATCGCGGAGTTTCCGGTGGCGAGCATGGGGTCGCAGACAAAGACGTCACGGTCTTCGAGTTGCTGCGGAACCTTGAAGTAGTACTCGATGGCGTTCAGGGTCTTCGGATCGCGGTAAAGGCCGACGTGACCCACCCGGGCGGAGGGGACGAGCTGCAGCATGCCGTCGACCAGCCCCTGACCCGCGCGCATGATCGCGATGAGAACGAGCTTCTTGCCTTCGAGCGTCGGCGCCTTCATCTCCATGAGCGGGGTCTGGATTGTCTCTTCCGTGAGCTTCAGGTTGCGCATCGCTTCATAACCGAGCAGCAGGGCGATCTCGGAAAGGAGGGCGCGGAACTGCGCGGTGCTCGTCTCCTTGCGGCGCATAAGGGTCAGCTTGTGCTTGACCAGCGGGTGGTCGACGACGGTGAGATGGGGATGCATGACGCCGACGATAAACCCGACCGGAGCGGCCGTTGAAGCGATTCAACCGCTTGAACAGCACGCAGGTTTCTGGTAGCCGCCGGAGCTCTCGGGCGCTATGTTCGTTCTCATGAAACACTCCAATCGATTCTCGGCGGTCGTGTTCATGCTCTTGCTTTATGGATGTGGTGGAGGCGGGTCGACTGCAGCAACGCCGAGCCCGGGTCCCCAGACCACGACCTTCATGGGAAGCGCCAGGACGACTGCAACCGGGGGATGCGCAGCGCTCAATCCGGCGCACATCATCAGCGCGGGCGATGGAACCATGACCGTGACTCTCACGCAGTCGAGCGCGCCGCGCATGCAGCTTCAGGTGTGCTCGACAAGCGAAGCCGATCACCGCAACTGCACAGTTCCCCCTTTTGTTCTGCTCCCGGTTGGCCAAAGCGTCAGCGCCACCGTAAAGGGCGGGCGCTCGCAGTCGGTGACTCTGTTCACCGAAGGCTGCGGTGCCCCGACCGCGCCCCCGACCGACCCCATCACCTACTCAGTCTCGGTCGTTCACCCCGGCTAGTCAGACCTCGAGTCCGACCGCGCGCATGAGGCCCAGGGCGTTGCCCCTCTGTACCGGGCCGGGTTTGATCTTGTAGTCGAAGGCCATGCGCTCCCCTTCGAGGTGATCCTCGAAGTGGACGTTTAGAGCGCGCGGGGCGAGGCTCACCGCAATCTCGGCCAGGGCGAGGTCATGCGATGTCACAAGACCCACCGCCCGCCGATCGAGCAGGGAGCGGACCACCGCCTCGGCGCCCACGCGTCTCTCCGCCGAGTTGGTGCCGTCGAAGATCTCGTCGAGAAGGAAGAGCAGCGGCGTCTCTCCGTTCGCGATGTCGAGGATCTGGCGGACGCGTTTGATCTCGGCGTAGAAACGCGACTCGCCATCTTGAAGGGAGTCCTGAATCCGGATCGACGCTCCCACCGCGAGGGGCGAGAGACGGAGGGAGGTGGCGCGCACCGGGGCTCCCGCAAGGGCGAGGACCGTGTTGATCCCGACCGTTCGCAGGAAGGTGCTCTTCCCCGACATGTTCGAGCCGGTGATCACCAACATCTGCCGCGAAGTGTCGAGACGCACGTCGTTGCGCACCGCGCGAGTCACGGGCAGAAGGGCGTGGCCGATACCGACACCGTCGAAAAGCGGGCCATCGTGTGCGAAGGTCGGAAAGGGATCGTCGGGATTCTCGAACGCATAGGCGCCTACGCTGACGAGCGCCTCGATCTCCCCGAGGGCCTGCAACCAGACGATCACGTCATGGCCGTGTCGACGGCGCCAGCCCTCGATTGCCGCCGAGAGCTGCAGGTCCCAGAGCAGGAAAAAGGAGATGACGGCGAAGAACACGTTGCTCTTCGATTCGTGGACCTCGAGCCAGCGGCCGAGTTGCGCGATCGGACGCGACGGGGGTTCGCCATGCGCGGTGAGGGCCGCGTGAAGGTACGCCAGACGGGGCGCTTCGAAGCGCTCCGCGGCGAGCCGGTCGAAAATCTCGGTGAGGGTCTGAAGGTCGTGCACGGGACGGCCGATGCCGCTCAGGACCTGGGCGCTGAACGCACGGGCCTTCCACATGCAGATCGCCACCGCGATCGTGGCGATCTGAAAAGGCGCGGCCTCCCAGAACCCAAGAGCCCAGCCGAGGAGGGTGACGACGACACTTCCCGAAAGCGCGAATGCGACCATCCTCAGGGTCTGCGGCACTTCTACGGGAGGCGCCGCGGCCCACCGCGACAGGGCGGTCGAATCCACCGCGCGCTGCGCCTCCGCCCCGAGAACCGCGAGGTCTTCGCGCAAATCGAGCCTCGGGCCAATCTCCCTGACCGCGGCCTGTCTCTCAATGAGGCCGGCGATGGGCGAAGGGTGAAGCAGCCACGCCGCGAGTTGCTCCTGGCCGGCATGGGTCCGGGCGGTGCACATCCGCTCGTACAGGGAACCCCGACCGAACAGATCGAGATCGATGGCGTTGGGGTGCGCGGGGTCGAGGAAACGAAGCCCCTGATCGCCGCGCCCAATCCAGTCGCCCCGGGTACGGGCGAGCGAGGTCTCGTGGAACGAGACGCGCCGGCGCGCACGGGAGAGGCGGCGGGAGAGCCGCTCGTGAACAATGACGAGGGCGACGAAAGTGATCGCCGCGATGATCAGCCCCACCACGGCGGTCGGGCGAGAGCCGGTGACCACGAGGGCCACGAAGGCGATCGCGGCCACGATCCCGCGGGCGAGCGACAGCTTGCGATCCCGCTGCTCGAGGACAGCAAGCTCCGCCCGACGCGACGCGACGCGGGTCTCGTAGGCGGTCTGGGGATCGAGCGTCACGCCTGATGATGCTACCGCGCTGGCCTCACCGCGCCCGTGAGGCCAGCCCGTCCGTTCCGGCTAGAACGACAGTCGCGCGCCGACTCGGAGAATCCTCGGACTGATGACCTCCTCTGCGCGACCCAGGCTCGCAGCTCCGGCATTCCGCGCGCGCGCAAGCACGAGGCTGCTGTTGAAGACGTTGAAGAGTTCAACCGAGGGGGTCAACGTGGCCCTGCCGATCTTGGAATTGCGGGCGAGCCGCAGATCGACGTTCCACAGATCCTCGTACCTCTCATCGTCCACCGCACCCGAGAGGACCCGGGTCGAGCCGTCCAGGCCCAGCGGGCTAAGGGTGATGTTCTTCGGATACACACCGCCCTGGCGGCCGAAGATCGCCGTCGAGATGCTGATCTTGGCGGGCAGTGTCGCCAGCACATCCGCGTAGACCTGCCACTTGTAGGACGAGTAGAAGCTCGCCTTTCCGGAGCCACCCGAGAGGAGGGAGACCGGACCGCCGTCGATCAGCGCTCCGGTGTCAAGGCGAGTGGGGTTGCCGAAGAAGTTCACCCGGTTCGAATCCGCGTAGTCCTCAGTCCAGTCATTCCAGGAAAGCGCCAGGTTGGCCATCCATCCGTGGGACATCCTCTTCTTGGCCGTGGCCTCGAAGCCGCTGAAGCGGCGACTGTAACCGGAGTAGTTGGTGCGATAACGGCCCGAGCCGCCCGCGCTCACCAGCGCGGGTGGAGGGGTGTAACGCTGGATCGTATAACCCCTGGCCGTGACGTCCGTTCCGCGAATGTACTGGCCAGGCTGAACGATCGGGCATGTCTGACCGACTTCGCACGCCCCCGCCCGGAAGGGCGTGTACTGAAGGTTGTCGGACTTTCGGTAAGTGTAAGCCGCGCCAACCGCGAAGTCCGACGTGATTTCCTTGTCGATGCCCAGAACGAATTCGTGATCCCGCTGATTCTTCAGATCCGGGTCGATCCGGCCGGGGGCGATGCCGGTCCGGTTGCTGGGATCGATGTTGTAGGCGTACAAAACCCCGCCTCGGATATCGACCTCATTCGGCGTCACAACTCGATCCCCGTTTGAGTCGTTCCAGCCGTAAGCCAGATACCCTCCCGGCACGCCCGCCGCGTTCACGATGCCATAGCTCAACTGGGCGGCGTAGCTCGCATAGGAGCCGCGAACGACCGTCTTTCGAGCCTGATCGAGTGCGTACGACGCGCCCAGGCGCGGTGAGACGTTGGTCCAGTTCACCAGATCGTCGGAGCCCGCATAGTTCACCGCGGGAGCTTCGGACGGGAAGGATCGGTTGGCCGGAATCGCTGCCGCGAGATTCCTGGCACTCTGCACGTCAAGCCGCGCGCCCAGGTTCAGGCTGAGGCGATCCCGCGAAAGCACATCGCCGACATACGCCGAGACATACCGGCCCTGATTGTGCGGCTGCGCATCGCGGTGGACGTAGGCGGCATACGGTCCGCCCGCTACGATTCCCGCGAGCTGATTGCCGTTGTAGTGAGTTGTGTCATTCGTGGTCGCGACGCGGTAGCCGAACCCGAACTTCAGCTCGTTGTTTCCACCCAGGGCGGAGAAGAAGTAGCTCCCATCGAGATTTGCGGTCTTTTGCGGCCTGCGGCCGATGTAGGTCCGAAACGACCCCGTGGCCGTGCTGTTGTCGAGGTTGAGGGTGTAGCCCTGGGTGTCCCCACCGCGTGCGTTGAGGCTGAAGCCGGTGTCGTAGTACGCGGCTTTGGCCGACATGAAGAAGCTCGCCGAGAAAGTGTGGTTCACCTCTGCTTTCCACAGGCCGCGTGGAAGTCCCCCATCCGTCCCCGCCGTCCCCTGGTTCCAGAGGAAGGCATCGGACTCACTCAGGCCCGTGCCCACCCCGCGGCCGAACTTCTCCTTGGACCCGACGAAGTAGAAGGCGCTGACCATCGTGTTGGCCGAGGCCTGCCAGTTCAACTTTGCATTGTAGGAAGGAAGGAGAGTGGCGTCCTCGGTGCCGTTGAGACGGCACAACTTGATGTCCTGCTTGCCGTACGTCACATAGAACCACAGCTTGTCCTTGAGAACAGGTCCGCCCAGATCGAAACCAAAGTCCTTGATGTTGTCGACGTGATCACCCTTGTCGCGCGTCTCACCGGGCGCCGGAGCGCAGTAACCCGTGCCCCCGGCCAGGCGATTTGCCGAGCCGCCTTTGTTGATGTCCGCGAGGAGCTCCGGCGTGATGTTGGACGAGCTGTACTTGTCATCGGTGCGCATGTAACGCGCGCCGCCATGGAACGTGTTCGTGCCACGCCGGGTCACCAGGTTGATTCCGAACCCGCCCGTAGCCATGTTCAGATCTCCGCCGCCCGTGGTGACGTTGATCTCCTGGAAGGCATCGAAATCGAAATAGTCCGGCGAGGATCCCGTGGCGGACATGTCGGTGATCACCAGACCATCAAGCGTCCAGACGCGGTCGGTTGCCGCCGATCCCTTCCCGGCCACATTCGCCTGCTGCCCGTTCTCGTTGCCGGCGATGTTGACCCGGTCGATCAGGGCGCCCGGAACATTCCGCATGATGCCCCAGGGATCGCGGGAGTTCGGCACGTCCTTGAGCTGCTCATTGCTGATGGTCAGGCCGGTGCCCCGCTTCTTTACGTCGACAAGCGGCGCCTCACCCGACACCTCGACGAGGTCGGTGAGCGCGCCGACCTTCAGACTGAGGGACAGATCCACATTCTGACCGGTCACGATCTGCACGCGACGACTGGCCCCGGCAAAGCCCTGGAGGGTCACGGACACGGTGTAGGCGCCGTAGTCCAGGTTGAGGAAGCGGAATTCTCCTCCCGGCCCGGTGACGGTCGCTCGGCTGCCCGCCTCTCCGGCGAGGGACACGTTCGCGCCCGGGAGAACGGCCCCGGACTCATCCGCAACTTTTCCGTAAATATTCCCGGTCGCAATCTGGGCGTGTGTAACACTCCCAAGAGCGAGCAGCGCGACGGCCAGTAGTACATGTCTCTTCATGGTCATTCCTCAGTTGGGGTGGATAACGCCTCTAGCCGAGGCGAGTGATGGCCGTTCGGCCGGTGAGTGGGAAGGGGAGGGCGTGCCATTCGGCGGGATCGGCCGCGGAGGATGCCGAATCGCTTCAGCTTTTCCTGCAGCGTGCTCGGAAGCACGCCGAGGGCTATGGCGGCGCGTTTCTGGCTGCCATCCGCGGCGGCCAGCGCGACGAGGAGGAGGCTCTTCTCAAACCGTTCCAGAATCTCTCGGAGTGCCAGATCACCCCGCTCGGGTGAGCGGGACGGTCCGGCAAGCGTGAGCATGAATTCGCCTGGGTCGTTCATCGATAAGCCTCTTGGCGCACGAAAGTACTTGGGCGTCGATCGTGCGGAAAGACCCACTCTTGCCGGATGCCATCGGCCCACTCCGGCGACGGCATGCGGGCGCCCGTCACATCTCGCGATCAACGAGTGGAGACTCGAGGCTTAAAGGCGCGGTGTTCGATTCCGGGATCTGGCGTGTCGGTTACAGGACAACGGTTCGACATGCCGCAGCCATAAGTGCCTTCCCCAGGCCTCTTGACGGCCATGGCACGGCCTTTGTAGAACCCGCTCAAGTGGGTACCAAACAGGGAGCGATTTCTCCAAGATGAACAGCCGCCCAAAGAACGAGCTGGCGTTGTCAGTCGATCCTGGTGGCGACGTGCCGCTCTACCGGCAGATCTACGAAGAGATCAGGATCGCGATCCTTGCCGGACGGATCGGCCCCGGAGAAACCGTCCCTTCGACGCGTGAGCTCGCGCTGTCCCTCGACGTTTCGCGAACCACCGCCAAACTTGCCTACGACCTCCTGCTGAGCGAGGGTTACATCGAGGGACATATCGGCTCCGGTACGAGGGTCTGCGATCTGCTTCCGGAAGAGACATCACGGGTCAGGCAGAAGTCATCGCCGCAAAGGCCCGGCCCCGCCCCCCTTCGCCCGACGCTCTCGGCGACCGGCCGCGCCCTGGTGGGAATGAAGAACGAACCCGATCACAACGGCCTCAGATTCAGGTTCCACTACTGCCGCCCGGATGTCGGCGCATTTCCGTACGTCCAGTGGCGACGGCTCCAACTCGACGGTCTGCGGGGTCAGGACCACGACCTGTTCAACTACCAGCAGGACGGCATGGGCTACCGGCCGCTTCGCCTGGCCCTTGCGAAATACCTTGGCCGTTCACGCGCGGTCCGGTGCGACGCGGATCAGATCGTGATCGTCAACGGCACTCAACAAGCACTGGCGCTCCTGGCCAGCGTTCTGCTCGATCCCGGAGACACCGTGGCCCTCGAGAATCCGGGCTACTCCGGGGCGCTCGACATCGCGCGCCAGCATCGCGCGCGGGTGTTCGATGTGCCAGTGGGAGCGGAGGGCATTCGCATCGAGGCCCTGCCGCGGAGCGGCGCCCGATTCCTCTACGTCACTCCGTCACATCAGTTCCCCACCGGCGTGGTCCTGCCGCTGGCCCGCCGCCTCGAACTACTGCGCTGGGCCGCCGCCACCGGCACGCTCATCATGGAGGACGACTATGACAGCGAATTCCGCTTCGGGTCGAGGCCGGTGCCGGCGCTGCAGGGACTCGATGAGGCGGGCTCGGTGGCCTACCTCGGCACGTTTTCAAAGACCATGTTCCCCTCCATCAGAATCGGATACGTGGTGCTGCCGCGCTCCCTGGTTCAAGCGGTGGAGCGCGCGAAGTGGACGCTTGACCGTCACGTGGCCGCGCTCGATCAGCGCGCCCTCACTTCCTTCCTGGAAACCGGTCTGTACGAAAGGCATCTGCGGCGGATGCGAAAGATCTACGCTCGGCGGCGCAGTGTGCTGCTGACGGCGCTTGGAGCGGAATTCGGCCGAGCGGTGGAGGTTCTCGGAGACCCCGCGGGCCTTCATCTCATGATCCGCCTGAAGACCCGGCTGAGCGATGACGAGGTCGTGGCCCGCGCCGCGGCCCAGGGAATCGGGATCGTCAGCGCAGCGATCTACTACGCCGGGGAAGCGCCCGGCGGCGAATTCGTGCTCGGCTACGGACAGGTGTCGGAGACCGAAATCGTAGAGGGGGTGAAACGGCTCGCGAGGACCATCGGTCAAGCCAGGGCTGCGTGACCCCGACCTGGATCCTGTGCCTCATGGCGGCGAATGCCAGTCTCGCCCCTCCGCGGGAGCAAAATGTCCTGATCCCATCACGCGACGGGCGACAGATCGCGGGAACACTGACTCTCCCCGCGGCGGGCCGTCCTCCTTTCCCGGTGGCGATCTCGCTCACCGGGTCGGGCGCTCACCATCGCGACGGCAACCGTGCGCCTGAGCACCCGTATCGGCCGTTTCTGGAGATCGCCCACGCGCTTTCGGATAAAGGGATCGCCATGCTGCGCATGGACGACCGCGGTGTCGGCGCATCCACGGGCGACGCGAACGCGACGACCGGTGACGATGTGGCGGACGACGTCAGGGTCGCCATCGCCTGGCTTCGCGAAAGGAAGGAGACGGACGCGGCGCGCGTTGCGCTCATTGGCCACAGCTTCGGAGGCGCCGTGGCTCCGATGGTGGCGAGAGACGATGCCCGAATCGCGGCACTCGTGCTCATGGCCGCGCCCGCCCGGAGTTTCCGCGAGACGATGCAGTACCAGCATCGCCGCCGCATCGAAGCCGATCCGGAGGTGGCGCCCGAGGATCGCAAGGCCGTGCTGGCTCGAGCCATGGCCCGGCAGGAACAAAACGTCGCCGGCAGCGAGGAGTTGTGGAGACCCTGGCTCCAGAACAGGGACCCGCTGCCCACGGTCCGGCGCGTTTTGTGCCCCGTGCTCATTCTCCACGGAACCTCCGACCAGGCGGTGCCTCCGGCGGATGCGCTTGCCTTGTTCGCGACGCTCCGCGAGGCCTCGAACCACCGGGTCACCCTGAAGATCCTGGAATCGATGAACCACCACTTCAATATTGATCCAGTGGGAGCGACCAACCGCTACGACCAGTTACCGAGCCAGAATCTGGCCCCCGAGTTTCTGAAGACGCTCTCGACCTGGCTGGCCGAAAGTCTGGCGAAGCCCTGACCGCGGCTCGGAACACTTCTTTGCCATTCTGAATCGCGAGCTCAACGCTGCGCCTATGGCGGATGTCTTCGACGGGATCACGGCGCAGCACGACCAGGTCCGCGCGCTTTCCCGGCTCAACCGTGCCGATGTCGCCCAGGATGCCAAGCGACTCCGCGCCGTTCCTCGTCGCGATGCGAAGGACCGACACGGGAGGGATTCCCGCGTCCTTGAGCAGCTCGAGTTCCCGATGGAAGCCGACGCCGGGAATGACCCAGGGGTGCGCAATCCAGAGTTGCAGGAGCGCGACCCCGGCACGTCACCCATTCCGTCGAGCGCGTGCCCAGGCGATGGCGCCGGCAGCCATCGCGACAAAGACCAGCGAGATCCAGCCGAAAGGCTGAACCCCGGCGGCAAAGAGCCCGAGGGTCGCAAGCGCGTTGCAGCCCGTGAGAACCCATGCCGACACCACGCCCAGGGTTCGGTGAAACACCAGGCAGCTGGCGAGCGCCTGCAGAAGTCCGAACACGCGCACCAGCGCATGGCCCATTCCGAGATGCGCGAATATCCGAAGGTCGGCCTCGCCCCCGGCGATCTTGTAAACGCCGCTGGCCACGCCGAAGACGGTGATGAGAACGGTGGAAATGGTTACAGCAATTCGCATCGCCAAATGGTAACCAGCCCGAAGAGGCGCACATAGACCCACTCGCTGGGGCGGCTCCAGGCCCACTTTCTTCGCACTTCCGACAAGCCGGCGAGGCCGTGCCGAATCGTTCTCAGTGGGTCGGTCTCAAACAGCGAAAGTGGGCCTTTCGTTCGGTTGGGGACCTCGGTACCTTCGCGACGCAATGGAAGCGCTCATCTCCGATGTTCGAGTGGCCGTTCGCGGCTTCCGCCGCCGGCCGGGTTTGAACCTCGTCTCAACCCTCACCCTCGCGCTCGGAATCGGAGGCGTCACGGGGGCGTTCAGTGTGGTGGACACCGTCCTGTTGAAGCCCCTTCCCTACTCCGATCCGGACCGGCTCGCAGTGGTCAGGGTCGAGCTTCCGAAACTGGGCCGCTTTGGCGCCCGAGCTTCGGGGCCCGAGATCGCGGCGATCTGGGACCATGCGCGGTCTTTTGAGAAGGTGGGTTCGCTGTGGGCTCGGCCAGGCGTCCTGCGAGGTGGCGACGGCCCGGCGAGCGAGCTCGAGGCTGGATGGATAACCCCAGGCTTCATGGAATCGCTGGGCGTGGCTCCCCACCTCGGCCGGCTCCCCACTCGCGAGGAGCTGATTTCGGAAAAGCCCGACGTGATTGTCCTCGGGTTCGAACTGTGGCAGCAGCGCTATGCGGCGGACCCCGGCATCCTCGGAAAGCGCATCAGCTTCGACGGCGAATCGTGGACCGTGATCGGCGTGATGGGGCCGGGACTGCGCATGCTTTTCCCCCCCGACGAGGGCGTACCGGAGAAACTCGCGGCCTGGCTGCCTTGGGGCGGCAACGCGTACCGCGAGATGTCGCGCGGATTTCGCGTGTTCACCACGGTGGCGCGCCTCGCGCCCGGCGTCTCGATCGATTCGGCCGCGGCGGATCTGCGAAGGGTCGCCGAGGGGGTGCGCTCTCAAAGCAACGAGTACGCAGCCTCGGGTTTCGGGTTTCGCGTCGAATCACTGGCAGAAGGCGCCGTCGCCCACGTGCGAACCGTGCTTCTGGTTCTCGCCGTCGTCGTGGCCTTCGTCTTGCTTGTCGCCTGCGCCAACATCACGAACTTGAGCCTGGCCCAGGCGGCCGAACTTGGTCCGGACTTCGCCGTGCGCGCAGCACTGGGAGCGAGCAGACGCCGACTGTGGCGCCAGATTCTCACTGGGAGCATCATCCTCGGAAGCGTGGGCGCGGCTATCGGCCTGGGGCTGGCCGGCGCGGCCCTGGAGTTCTTGAAGTCGATCGAGCCGGGACGCCTCCCCCGAATTGAAGAAATTGACCTCGACCGCCGCGCGGTCGCGATGGCCGCCACCGCGTCGTTTCTCGCCGCCCTGATTTCCGGTGGAATCGCGGCCGCCCGCTCGATCGGCCTTACCATTCCCTCTTCCCTTCACCTTGAGGTTCGCGGCGCCACCCGTCCGCGCTCGTTCCTCCGCGGCCCACTCGTCGTGAGTCAGATCGCGGTGTCCCTTGTGCTCCTGGTCGGTGCGGGCCTCATACTGCGCAGCGCGGTGCACCTCGCCCAGGTGGACCCCGGTTTCGACCCCCGCAATGTGTTGACCCTCCGCCTTTCCCTTCCGGACGTGGATTACAGCTACCGGGAACAGGGCGCGAAGATCGCCGACTTCTACCGGCGTCTCGATGCGAGCATCGGGAGTCTGCCGGGAGTCGAGCAGGTCGGGGCCACGCTCAACCCGCCCCTCTCAGGCCTGCCGATCCGAACCAGACCGTTTACCTTTCGATCCGCGGCGGGCGAGGGTGAATGGGGCAGCATGGTCGCCCGCTACAGCACGGTCACTCCAGGGTGGTTCAAGGCAGCTCGCGTGCGCCTCACTGCCGGCAGATTCCTGGAACCCGCCGACGACCGGAATCATCCTCTCGCCGTCGTCGTGAACACCACGCTGGCCCGCCGGGCCTGGCCCGGCGACGCCGCGATTGGCCAGCCCATCCGGGTTGAGGTCTTTCGGGACGGCACGTTCGGGCCGGCCTGGGGTGAAGTCGTGGGCGTGGTCGAGCCGGTGAAGATGAGCGGGCTCGAGATCGAAGATGGCGATCAGTTGTACCTCGCCCACGCCCAGGCCCCGCAACGCACCATGTTTCTCACGGTTCGGACATCCGTCCCGCCGCTGTCCCTCGTGTCGAGCGTGCAGGCCCGGGTGGAGTCGATCGAGAAGGATTTGCCGGTTTTCGATGTTCGCCTCGCGGAGGAGCACGTCGCACACGCTATGGCGCTCACCCGCTTCGCCCTTTGGACCTTGGCCGCCTTCGCGGGACTTGCGGCGGCCCTGGCTTCAGCCGGCGTCTACTCCGTCATGTCCTTCATGGTGGGCCAGAAGCGGCGCGAGTTCGGCATCCGGCTCGCCCTCGGCGCAACCCCGCGAACCATCCGTGGGCAGGTCCTCCAGCAGGGCGCTGGCCTCATCTGCGTCGGCGTGGCGCTCGGACTCCTGGGCGCGCTGGCGCTTTCGCGGGGGCTCTCGAGTCTGCTCTTCGGGGTCACCTCCAACGACCCGGCGACATTCCTGGTCGTTGCCGCACTGCTATCGGCGGCGGGGCTTCTGGCCTGCTCGATCCCCGCCCGTCGCGCCGCGAGCGTCGATCCAATCGAAGTTCTTCGCAATGAGTGACAAACTTTCGTACCGCGGCGTTCATCTCCGGCAACTGGCGCCACTTCTCCACCCTTCCTGTCTCCTGCGCATCGCACAGTGGGTTCGGCGAGAAGGGCGGAAGTGGGGCTTTCGTGAGGACCATGGACCCCACTAGCGTCGATACGTGATGTCCACGCTGACGACCCTCGCTTCCCGGGCTTGTTGCACCCTCGTCCTTACGGGTTTGGCGGGGATGGCCGTCGCGAGCGCTGCCGCCGAGCCTGGCGCGCCGGGCCCCTCCGCGGAGATTCCCGCCGGATGTGACAACGCCCTTTCCCGGGAGTTCGACTTCTGGCTGGGCGAGTGGCGGGTCATCGCGGGCGGCAAGATGGTCGCCACCAGCCGCATTGAGAGCATTCTCGGCGGGTGCGTGATCCTCGAAAGCTACGAAGACCCCTCAGGGTATCGCGGACAGAGCTTCAACTTCTATGACACCCACCTGAAGAAGTGGCGCCAGACCTGGGTGGATACCTCGGGCAGCGTGAGCGAGTTCTCAGGAACCGTTCGCGACGGGGCGATGCGGTACGAAGGAGAAACCCATCGACAAGGTCGGCGGATTCTCCGGAGGATGACGGTCTCCAACCAGGGCCGCGATCGCGTTCGGCAGTTTTCTGAACACTCGACGGACGAAGGAAAGACCTGGGCGATCGCCTACGACTTCGTCTACCTCCGGACGAAATGAACCCCAAGAATCAAAGGAACCCAGAGCCGGCCATGTTTGAAGCCCCGACCCATCGCCTCACTCGCGCCGCCTTCGCCGCGAGCTTCGCCTTCTCACTCCTCGCCACCGACGCCGCCCTCGCTCAACCCCCGCAGACCACTCCGCCCGAGGTGGCGGCGGCGCAGCGGCAATTCCAGGCGGAGGACTTCAGGGGCGTCATCGCCACGCTCGAGCCCTACTTCGCCAAGAATCCGTCGAGCGTAGCGGGCTGGCAGATTCTCGGCGACTCCTACCGACGCACGGGCAATCTCGACAAAGCTCTCGAGGCTCACCTCAAGGACTCCCAATCGCGTCCGGGCCGGCTCCGCGGGTCGTTCAACGCCGCGGTCATCCACATTCTGAAAGGAGACAAGGAGAGCGCACTTCGGCTCCTGCGGGTCCTGCGCGAAAGCGGCAGCTACGACATGGATCTCGTCGCGGGGAACCCGGATCTGGCGCCCCTCAAGGCGGATCCGCGATACAAGGACCTGTTCTTTCAGCCTCGCGATTTCGCCGAGCCCTTCGTCGAACCCGTCCACATCGTCCACGAGTGGAGAGGTGAGAACAAGGGCGACATGTTCGGCTGGATCGCCCGGAGGCTGGGCGATGTCGATGGCGATGGCATCTCCGATGTCGTGACTTCGGCGGCAAGCTTCAGTATCGCGGGGCAGGGTGCGGGGAAGGTCTACGTGTACTCAGGCAAGACGGGAAAACTCCTGTGGTCGAAGACGGGCGAAAAAGGCGAGAGCCTGGGCGCCGGTCTCGAGAGCGCGGGCGACGTGAACGGCGACGGCGTGGGCGACGTGATCGCCGGCTCGCCCATGAGCGGCAAGGCGTATGTCTTCGAGGGACGAACCGGCCGACTGATCTGGGCGCTCAGCGCCGGGGAGGCCGGAGCACGATTTGGCCGAGGAACATCCTTCGCGGGTGATCTGGACGGTGATGGTTGCGGAGACATCATCGTGGGCGCGCCCGGCGCTGCCGGCTCGACCACGGATCCCGGTCACGCTTACACCTTCTCGGGCAAGACGGGCAAGCTCCTCACCACACTCAAGGGAGAGAGCGCAGGCGACGGCTTTGGCAGCATCGTCGCGGGAAGCCGGGACCCACGGCATCCATTTCTGGTCGTGGGTGCGCCGGCCGCCGGTCCGGTCAACACCGGAAGGGCTTACGTCTACCGCGGGATGGATCAGCCCGCGAAGTTCGTGATCGACAACGAGGACGGCGGCGTGGCCCTCGGTTTCATGTTCGTGTCGGTGGTCGGTGACACCAACAAGGACGGGACTCCCGACATCTACGCATCCGACTGGTCGAGCGGCACCGGAGGCCCGTCCACCGGCCGCGTCTTCGTGCACTCCGGAGTTGACGGAAGGCGGCTCCTCACGTTGGCCGGAGAGGGCCCGGGCGATGGCTTCGGGGTCGGCTCCGCCGACGTGGGGGACGTCAACGCGGATGGTCACGACGATCTGCTCCTCGGCGCCTGGCAGCACCGGTCAGCCGCTCAGTCGGGTGGGCGGCTCCATGTACTCTCCGGGCGCGACGGATCGCTCCTGCGCAGGATCACCGGCAAGATTCCGGGCGAAACGCTCGGGTTCGATGCTGCGGGAGTCGGTGACGTCACCGGAGACGGCATCCCCGATTATCTGGTGACGTCGGCCTACAGCCAGGTGAACGGTTTCCAGTCCGGCCGTGTTTTTGTCCTGTCCGGCGCCGCGCCCACATCCTCGAGGTGACCGATGTTTGACGATCTCCTTCGCGCGTTCCGGTCGGTCTCGATCACCCCCCAACTGAGCGCCGCGGTGATCCTGAGCCTGGGCCTCGGCATCGGCATGAATACCGCCGTGTTCAGTGTGGTCAACACAGTGCTGCTGCAGCCCCTGCCCTATACCGACCCCGACGAACTGCTCGTGGTTCGGGCCGCCTTGACCAACGATGGGGTCGAGAACACACTGCTGTCCGGAGCGATCTTCAGGGAGCTTAGGCAGTCGCTGGGTCAGGTGCACGAGGTCGCCGCAATCGCCGCGGTTCGGCAGAACTTCACCGGCGCCGGCCTTCCGTCCCAGGTCCAGGTCGGCTGGACTTCGAACAACTTCCTGTCCCTGCTCGGAGCCCGCCCGGCCCTCGGACGGAACTTCGCTCTCGACGAGCCGCCTGGCCGCGTTCTGGTGAGCGACCATTTCTGGCACCGCCAATTCGGCGCGGACCCGAACGTGGTGGGCCGCCGCGTGTTCCTCGACGGCTTCTCGTACGAAATTGTAGGGGTGATGCCCCGGGACTTCCGGCTCGAGTTGCCTCGAATGCCGACCGAGGTGGATGTCTGGAAAGCGCCGGATGCGTGGTGGCAGAACGGGGATATCTGGAACTCCACAGACCTGAGCGGCGGTGTGCTGCGACTCGTGGCCCGGCTGAAAACAGGCGCGACCCTCGAAGGCGCCCGCGCGGAGCTTGCGGGCATCGGGTCCCGCTTGCGAAACGACTCGGCCGAACTCAATCGGGCGGGCCTCGAGCTGAGTTTCGATCCCCTTCATGACGCGCTGGTGTCGCGCGTACGCCCCGGTCTATGGCTTTTGCTGGGCGCGGCCGGCGCGGTTCTTCTCGTGGCCTGCGCGAACGTGATGAACCTGCAACTGGTCCGCGCGCAGCGGCGAAGCCGGGAGATTGCCCTTCGTCTTGCGATGGGCGCCTCGAGGGGACAGGTGGTTCGGATGCTCCTTCTCGAGGCCGCGGTTCTGTCGGCGGCGGGCGCTTTGGTTGGACTCCTTCTCGGCTGGGGATCCCTGCGCGTTCTCCAGACCGTGATGCCGCCCGATCTTCCGCGGGCCGGCGCGGTGGGTCTCGACGCCTTCGTGTTGTTGTTCGCGGGGGCGTTGGGCCTTGGAACCGCCCTGATCTTTGGTCTCGCTCCCTCGCTCAAAGCCACACGAACCGATCCCGCCCGGGAACTTCATGGCGGGCGCGCGACCAGCGGACCTGGCCGGCAGTGGGCGAGCGGCGCGTTGATCTCCGTTCAGATCGCGCTGAGCCTGGTGCTTCTTCTCGGCCTTGGCCTGCTGGGTCGAAGCCTCGAACGAATCTACGAAGAGCCTCTCGGCTTCACGCGCGACCGGCTGCTCACTTTCACGGTCTCTCTTCCCGGAGCCAGATACGAACGCCCGCTTGGAACCGATCGTTTTCTCGTCCGGCTCGAGGCCGCGATCGAGGCGGTGCCGGGGGCTCGCGGGGCAGCTTCGATCTGGCCGCTGCCGTTTTCGCGAAAGCGCTGGAGCGGCAACTACGAGGGCGGAATCGTGAACGCGGACCGGAAGGGCACGGCCGACTACCGTCTGGTGACACCGCATCTGTTCAAGACCATCGAGGCGCCACTCGTGGAAGGGCGTTCGTTCGAACCTTCCGATTCCCGCCACACCGTCGTGGTCAGCCGCAGTGTGGCCGAACGGGCGTTCCCCAATGAAAGCGCCCTCGGCCGGCGACTGCGCGCCACGCCCTGGGGCAGGACCGCCGAAGAGTTCGAGATCGTCGGCGTTGTCGACGATCAGCGGCACCGTTCGCGGCGTGAGGCGCCCACGGACGCGCTCTACTTCGATTCGCGCGGATGGTCCTGGACCGACTGGGAGATCGGCATGGTGGTGCGCGCCGAGGGAGATCCGATGACTCTCGTCGAGCCCATCCGGCGCGAACTGGCGAGACTCGATCCTGAGGTCCCCATGGCCGATGTCCAACCGATGGACGACCTCGTCGCTCGAGACGTCGCGAGCCAGCGCTTCGCCTTGAGCCTCCTCACCGCTTTCGCGGTGATCGCCCTGGTCCTCGCCCTGATCGGGGTCTACGGTGTCGTTTCGTGGAACGTCGCGCAGCGCACCCGCGAGATCGGCATTCGCCTGGCGCTTGGAGCAGACGAG
Source organism: uncultured Acidobacteriota bacterium (assembly GCA_964396875.1). Taxonomy (GTDB): domain Bacteria; phylum Acidobacteriota; class Vicinamibacteria; order Fen-336; family JAGNNV01; genus JAGNNV01. Next base: position 34,914 of record CAYNHK010000004.1, read on the forward strand.
CGGAGAATCGTCGCCGGCGTCGTGAGGCGTGGCGCGAAAGCGGCCGCGCTGGGAGCCGTCATCGGGCTTGCCGCGAGCGCCGCCACGGCTCGGGGCCTCGCGAGCCTGCTCTATGGTGTTTCGCCGTACGATCCCGCGGTCTTCCTCGGCGGCTTGCTCGTGCTTTACACAACCGCGCTCGTGGCCGCGTATGTTCCCGCCCGTCGGGCCGCGGCGGTGGACGCCACCCGCACGTTGCGAGCGGAATGAAGAGACGAAAGGACGACCTCTGAGAATCCCATCGGTCGAAGTTCGGAAGCGGGCCTTGCTCGCTGCATTGACGGGGCTGATGGCGGCCGCGGCGGACGCCCCGCTTTCGGCCGCGCCACCCCAGGGCCCCGCGCTCTTCTTGCCGGGAAGGGGGTCGCGGGATCTCCTGCTCGCCGGAGCCACGTTCTCGCCCGATGAACGATCCGTCTACTTCACGAGGTACTCCGCGTTCACGGTCGAGGCCGTGAAGACGATCCTTGTCTCCCATCGGACCGGAGACGAGTGGTCGGATCCTGTGCCGGTGTCTTTCTCCGGTCGATGGTCCGACACGACACCGTTCGTTTCGCCCGACGGACGGCGGCTCTACTTCGCGTCGAACCGGCCGGTCAAGGGTGAGACGAAGGAAGACTTCGACATCTGGTTCGTCGAGAGAAACGGAGACGGATGGAGCGAACCCCGCCATGTCGGGGCGATCAACGGTCCGGCGAACGAAACGTCACCCGCCCTCACCGCTTCAGGGGTTCTCTACTTCTGTTCGTGGCGAGAGGAGGGGAGCCTGGGGCTCGGAGACCTCTGGCGCGCGGAGCCCGTGGCCGGCGGATTCGGCTCGCCCCGTAATCTCGGGCCGACCATCAATGGGCCCAGCGGCGAGTGGGGCGTGACCGTGAGTCCGGACGAGCAGCTCATCGTGTTCGAGTCGTCCGGCCGACCGGAGGGGCTCTCGGGCGCTGGTGACCTTTACATGAGCCAAAGGGTCAATGGGACGTGGGCACCGGCGGTCCATCTGAAGGCGCCGATCAATTCGGCCGGGAGCGACCTAGCTCCACGGGTTTCGCCTGACGGTCGGGAGTTGTATTTCGCCAGTACTCGGAGCGGTCATCTGCAAATGTGGCGCGTCCCGCTGCCCGTGAGCCTGGAACGCTGATCACCCTTCAGGGACTGAGACACAGACCCACGCGGTGGCCAAACCCCGTGCCTTCCGCCGCGAACCCCGCGCCGCTTCTCAAAACGCGCGAGGCCGGGGCCGGCATCGCGTCCCAGCCCAATCGCGTGGCGAGGCGGCGATGCGCGTCATCGTAGGTCAGGCTCAGCATCGTCGAACCTCGCTGGGAGTCACGGGCGGGCAGGCGGATGTTCAATCGCCACTGGCCGTCAACCGTCGCGACATCGATCGTCTCCGGCCTGGAGCCGAAAACCGCGGAAAGATCGGCCGCGGGCCACTCGCGACGCCAGATGAGTCCCGAGCCCTTCGGATGTCGCGGGCAGCCGGTGACGCGCCTGTCGCCTCCACCCCAGATGAAGTGGGGAGACGCTGGGTCGCCGCCGCAGGCCGCAGTCCACAGGTCGGGGCCACCTGGTTTGGAAAGCACCCCCTGCAGCGCCTGGGCCCACTCGGCGTCTGTGAGATCGCCTGCCATTTCTTTTTCGTTCCTGGCCGCATCCGGTCGCAACCAGCGGGGCACCGGCCCCTCGCCCACAAACCATGCGCAATGGGTCGAATCGCAGACGTCGGCTTCCGGGTGACGCGCGCCGCGCTGGAGGTATCGCAGGGCCGCGGACCCAAGTTGCGTCCGCAGGACACCCGCGGTCGTCCCAAGTTCGGCCTTCAGAACACCATTCGCGTAGTCGCGCGCGCTCATGGTCGCCACGAGACGAATGGGCCCTGCCTGATCCACGACCGCGATCGCCCCGCGAATACGCCTCTCGAACTCAGGATTCTCCGCGGTGATCCGCCACAGGCCCGCTGAGAAGCGATCTCCAGGCACGGCGTTTACGGAGCCGCCGGGGCCGATAAATCCGCGCGACGAATCGGCGGGACCCGTGCCGATGTTCTGAAGGCGGACTTCATCGAGCCGCAATTCGTCGAGCATTCGAACGAGCACAGGGTCTTCGAGACCGCGCTTCTTCTCGCGCGGCCTCACCCGTGACGAGGCGCCCGTGGGCACGGATCGTCGGCCCACGCCGGTTCGAATCTTCGCGATCTCGTCTCCCGCCCGGATGGCCGCTTCACGCCCGGTGCCGCGTCGAAGCAGCCCCAGAAACGCGAAGCCGCCATCATCAACGGCCATCACGAAACCCGAGGTCCGAAGGGGCGCGCCATCGAGGGCGGGCACGGTTCCGGTCTTGGCCATGAAGCCAAAGAGCCGAAGGCCGGATGCCGTTCCGAAAAACGCCGACTCCTTCATGCCCTCGATCAACTCTCGACGGACGTCTTCGCGGCTTGTCCAGGGAGAGCGAACGAGTTCGGCGTAGCTCGCGAGCAGCCGCTCGGGCGCGATAGTCACGGCCGCGGGCCCCGGCAGACCGATGGCCTCGGCCTCGCTCATCTCGCCCGCCCAGGAAAAGCCCGCGTCGAGGAACGATTCCCTTCTCGCTCCCGCGGGAGTGTCGCGCGCGATCTGCAGGAAGTAGGAGTTGCACGACTCGCGGATTGCGCCGCGCAGGTCGAGAGAGCCGTGGCCGCCGGGGCGCCAGCAGCCCGAAGTCCTCGTGCACATGATCCGGGGCGTCGCTTCCCGCGCATGCGCGGAAGCCCACGCTCGCATCAGGAAGGGCTTCTGGAGCGAACCCACGGCGAGGCGCGCTTCTTTGGGAGTCCCAACGATCTGAATCTGTCCACGATTGCGGACCCACGCATCGAAGTCGGCGGCCGACAGGGGCCCGGCAGCAAGCGCGCTCAGTATCAGCGCGGCAATCGGGGCCCGGCGCGCCAACTACTTCGCCGCGGGTGTGCCGGCAGGCGCGGGTGTGGGAGGCGGCGCAACCGCGCCGAAGACAATGCGCTCTTTGAAGGACGAGCCGGTCACGCGACGCTCCACCTCGAGTGTGCGCACCGAGGGCATCCAGCCAAGAAGGCCCAGAACCCGATCGGAGAGAGGTCTCACGTTGTCGGACGAGCGTGGACCTTCGATGCGCGCCCAGCGCTTCCCCTCTTCGCGCGCGGCCGCGAGATTGAGCTTCGCGAACCGAACCACCTCACTGCTCCACGAGACCGCGGGAGCGGAACGAAGTTCGGCGGCGCTCGGACCGAGCCAGACGAAATCGCCCATGCGCCTCCAGGCGAGTACAGGCAGACCCGGCCCCATCAGGTATTGACGTGTTTCCCCCGTGGCCGAAGGCGGCGAAAGACGCGCGCCGCGGCGGTCAAGGGTTGCCTCGAGAAGCGCGCCGAGTTCCGCATCCTTCTCCTTGGGCCACGGAAGGGCAAGGAGACGCGCCTTCGAGCGGTTGACGAGGTAGCCGAAGCCTTCGACCGGCTGGGACGCGAGAAGCGCTACCCACGCGTCGAGTTCCGCGGCCTCGGTCACAAGCCCCCCGCCCGAAACCGCGGGCACTTCGACGTTGATCGCGTAACGGTCCTCAGCACTCGCCGCCCTGGACGCGGGAAGCGGTGCGACGGCCACCTGCGGGCGATCGCTCGGGACCGGCAATGGCTCGCTCACTCCTCGGCGCAGTTCGAGAAGGAACCGGGACGCGTCACCGATCCAGCCGCTCGCCACCGCGTCCTTCGCATCGAAGATCGCACCGCGTTTCGATGCCACGGCCGCCTCCCCCTCGCGCACCTCGACCAGCCGTCCAGACTCGAGACGAAGCGCGGCACTGAGTTTCCCGCGCGACTCGCCCGCCTCCGCGAGTGATCCAAACAGGAAATCGCGCTTGAAATAGAGATCGTTCCGAAGCGCTTCGAGGTCGAGTTCGAGGCTCGCCAGCCCTTCGAGCTTCGGCGCGAAGCGCTCCCCCGCAGCCACGGCGCCGAGGGCGAGTTTCATGGCTCGTTCGGAAGTAGCGATGATCAGAAGTCCGGAGTCGCGCGCCCACGCCAGGCCCATGCGGGTTTCGCCGTCGGCGCCTTCATCGGCGGCGCCGGTGCGCACGAGGTGATACGTCTTGCCCTGATCGATTCGCGACGTGCCCGCCTCGAAGATATCGGGCAGCGCGGCAAGCGGAGTTTCGACCACGAGAACCATCTCCATGTGACCGATGTTGAGCACGGCCAGCGCCGCCGCCGTTGCCTGCAGGTCGAGGATCGTCTGGAACGACAGCGCCGTCTCTCCGCGGAACCGCGACCACTGATCCTGGAGCTTCGCGCCCACCTGACTCTGGTTGAAACCCCGCGCGACACCGTCATCCTCGGGAAGGGTTCCGTGAAGAGCTTTCCGGAAACCGCCGCCGAGCGCGGCATCGAAGGCAGGCACGTCGGGGATCGAGAGGCGGATCATCGACGCGGGAAGAGGCAGTCCCTGCTCAGGCGTCGGTTGCGCCCAGGCAAGAGCTGCGATCAGGCTCAGACCAAACGTCAACGCGAGGGTAAAGCGCGGACGACGAGCGGGGATCATCATCATCTGGCCACCTGCCGCGAAAGATCAGCCTGGACGATCTGCGAGATGAGACCAAAAGTGAGATCGCGGGGCCGATAGAGCAGGGAGCGACCACCGACGACCCGGTGCGAAACCGTGGGCGGCTCGACCGTCGCGGAGGAAAGTTCGGCACGCAGGGCCCGAGCCTCCGACCATCTTCGATCGGCGAGAAGGTCGAGGGCGCGCCCGACTTCCGCACGGTCGCCATTGCCCGCGGCGATTCTCGCGATATCGGCGAGGGCCGCATCGATGTCGGAGGCCTTGAAACGCCGGCGGGTCAAATCCAGGGCCGCCGACTCCGCGGAGAGGAAGCCGGCCAACGTTCGCGCGGCTCGCGGCGAAGCCACGAGCGACCTCGCGGCGCGAAGGCGCAGGAACGTCTCGTCGCCGCCGACATCTATGAAACCCAGATCCTCCACATCGCGAAGTGCGCGCGCGGCGAGGAAGGCGAGCTGCGGAGCCATCGCGGTGGGACGCCGGAGCGCGGCTCGCGCGGAGAGGATGTCGAACGGGTGATCCCTGAGGCGCGCCTGAAGCGACGCGCCGATGGTCTCGGGGCTCTCGCGCCAGAAACGGAGGGCCTGTTTCCATGCGTCCGGACCGGCGCCGCCCGCATCGATCGACCGACGCCAGAAGTCGAAGGCGCGGATCTCCTCAGCGCGCGCGAAGAGAACCTTCTCCCGTGCGCCGGCCATGTAGACAGCAGCGTCCCGTCTGCGGCCGACGCGGTTCAACCAGTCGGCGCGCTTCTCCACCTCGGCGAACGCCGACCAGAAGGGCCGCGCCTGCGCGATCCATGGCCCCGCCAGTTCGGGTGCGTACCGAACGAGATGACTCACAACGTCCGCATGCTGGTAGCCGGCCACATCGCCGCGGCGATAGGCCTTTCGCAGCCGTTCGCCAATCCCGGCCTTCGCGGAGGGGTCGGCGATCTCGAGACGCATTCCCCAGAACTCGAGGAGGTGCGGCTGGTCCTCGATCGTCTGATCGAGGGCGGCCTGCACGTCGGCTTCGATCAGGCCGAGTTTCCGGGCGGCCACGAAAGGCTCTCGGAGCGTGCGAAGCCACAGGGTCCCGGGCCCGGGGTCCGCGGCATCCTCCGCATCTCCGCCGCTCCAGTCCGTCCGGACGCTTTCCACATCTCCCTCAGTGTCCAGTGTGTCGGCACCCGCTATCGCGGAGATGGGCCTGAACGTGAGAGCGGGCGGAGTTTGCATCGAGGTCAGCGCCGCTTTGAAGAGGGCCACCGCGAGGGCGTCCTCTCCTCGAGCGAGGCGGACGCGGATCATCAGCACCCGTCGCGCGTCAGCGTCCCCAACCTCCAAAGGAATGGCATCGAGAGCGGCGGTGTCGGGAAGGCTGTCGATGGCAACGATCGCGCGGGTGCGATCGGCGGAGGGAACGGTCTCCGCCCACGAAGCGGCGACGGGCCAGAAGTCGCCGAGCCGAGCAAGACCCGCGTGTGGAAGCGGGGCGGATTCGGTGGCCCACAACTCGGCGAGCCAGACGCGAAGTTCGGCCGCTTCGAGCATGGCCGCCTTGTCGCCCCACCTCGCGCCAAGCGCCGCACGGAATCCAACCATGTCTTCGGTCCGGAAGCGGCGACCTGCTTCGGCGCCGGCCGTGTCGTAGATCGAGGCGAGCAATGCGGGCAGGACCGGGACCGCGGGGTCAAGCAGGGACAGGGGCGCGGGCAGGCCGAGATCCTCCGCCATCGACGCATACGCGCGCAGCGTGTCCTCGTTCAGACGATTCTGATCCGCAACGAGGCGTCGCTTGAGATCGTCGACAGCCTCGGCCTTGCGTCCGGCATCCACGAGCAGGCGCAGACGGAAGCGCAGCAGTTCGGGATCGGTGGTGCGCAGGCCGAGACTCTCGATCCGGGCCAGGGCCTCGGCGGGACCCTTGAGCGCCAGGGCCAGACGCGCGGTGAGAAGAGCCCGTTCGGTTTCGCCGCCTGATTCAGGCCACTCTGCGGGCACGTCGATGGCGGATGGATCGTTGGCCCGATAACGCGCGTAGGCCTGAAGGGCGAACCAGGCGAGGCCGGGGCGTTCACCCCACAAAGCTCCGGGGAAACGCAGGGTGTCGATGCCGCGGCCCGCCACGCGATCGTCACCGGTCTCGATCACGTTGCCGGTCACGTCCGTCCGCGGTTTGAACATCGGCCACGTGAACTTCGGATCCGCGCCGAGTATGTCCTTGAGGACACTCGGCCCGAGCAGCTTCGTCGCGAAGTCGTTTTGGGCAGTGAAAACGGCAGTGTCGCTCAGGAGCGCGCCCAGCGACAACGATGTCTCGTTGACCGTGTTGCGGCGACCGATCAGGACCGGATCCTCGAGATTCGCGGCGTTGGTCACCGGCCGCTCCCAGAACGACAACCACGCGATGCGCGACTCCGGCTTCAGTTCGCTCAGCAGGAACGAGACCTCCCAACCGCGGGCGCCGATCGCGCGGAAACGCTCCCACACACGGCGATCCTCGAAGATCGCCGAGAGGCCCGCCATGAGTTCGGGCTCAGTTCGCAACCCGCGCGCGAACGTCTCCATCGCAGCCCTGGAATCAAGCCACGTTGTCCATCCTTCGCGAGGGCTCTCGGCGGTGATGACCGAAGGGCCACGGGCGATACCGATCAGCGCGGTCAGCCGGGGGCCGAGGAACTTCGCGAGGTCGGAAGCGCGATCGAACCGCACGAGATGCGACGCCCAAAGCGCATCGAAGTCCGGACCGCGGACCCGATATTCGCTCCCGCTGCCGTCGGCCTTGTTCACACTCACGAGGACCTGATCGGCGGCCTCGTTCAGGAAATCGGCAGGCGTCTCCTGGGTCCACGGACCGCTCACTTGTCGCGCGAAGCGCTGAGCGATCCGATACCGGAGGGGAGCCTCGAGGCGCGACCGCTCGATGAAGCTCCACCACTTGTTGAGAAAGGCCTCATCCGCGCGGGACGAGGGGAAGGTCTTTTCGAGGAGCCAGTTCAGGACCTGCTCGCGATTCTCGATTCGGCCGTACTGACCGAGAACGTCGCCCGCGGATCCCAGTCGATCTGCGTTCTCGAGATCGACGTTGAGCAGCGGCATGAAAGTGTCGTTGAGCAGAGCGAGTTGGAATGCCTCTTCGAAGGAGAGGCTCGAAGCCTCGACTTCTTCGGGCGAACCCTGAGGAGAGAGGAAGCGCCAGGCGAGGCGGGGCTGACCCTGACGCCACAACCTTCGCGCGGCATCCGCGGTGCGATTCCCCAGATCCTCCTCGGTGGGCTCGGTCTTCTCGAAGGCCTCAAGAGCCGCACGCTCCACCGCCACCGCCTTCACGAGATCTCCGCCTCGAATGTACAGCTCGCTTCGCCGCCCCGCGACGTAGGGATCGTCGGGCCGCTGAACGTTCCAGCCCTCGAGGAAGTCGGCGGCTTCGACGAATCGGGCATCGCGCTCCATCAGTTCGACCGCTTCGTCCCAGAGCACCTGGCGCTCGGGCCGGATGCGGGCCGCGGTTTGAGCCATCTCGATACCGCCCGGGAGATTGTCGGTGGCGACCCTGAGTTCGCGCGCGGCCACCGCCCATCGCACGTCGCGCGGCGAGCGCTGGTGCTGCCGCTCGAAGAACGAGACGAGGGTCTCGGGCTGCCCCGACTTGCGCGCGGTTCGGGCGGCTTCCTTGAGCCAGTCGCGCTGGGTGCTGCGATTGAGCGCCTCGATCCACGTCGAAACCGAGGTCGCGTAGACCTTCTCGACCGCAGCGGCCCGCGCCACCTCCGCGAAGACCTGGGCCCGGAGTTCGGGTCTGAACTTCGCGGCCTCCGTCGTCGCGAAGGCTACCGCGGCAAAGGAAGGGTCCTGCTGAAAACGAAGCCTCGCCTGGAGGGAGATGGCGCCCAGCCGCTCGTCGTCGGTGAGGGACGCCGTGTTCAGAAGCCGATCGAGGGCTTTGGAGGCCCGTGGGAGATCCTTCTCGCCGAGCGATTCCGAAATCAGCCGCGTGAGGAGAGGGACGAGGTGACCGGAGGCGGCACGCACGGTCGCATCTTCGAGCGCCTGCCTCGCCTCATCGGCGCGGCCGTTGCGTCGCAGAAACTGGACGCGATCTTCGATGACGCCGAGGCTCCAGGGGTATTTCGCGATGAGTCCGCCCCACGATGCGCGGGCGGGCTCGAAACCGCGGGTCCTTTCTATGAAGGAGGCGCGGGCCACAAGAGCCTGGATCTTCGAAGCACTCTCCGGCATCCCATCGATTCGTCCGCCGAGGGTGACCCACAAGGCGTCCGCCTCGGCCTGACGGCCAGCACTCGCGAGGCGTTGGGCCAGGTCGATTTCGAGGCGCAGACGCTCCTCGACCGTCGGCGCCAGCTCGGCCCGGCGGGCCACGATGCCCGTGAAGAAGCGATCCCGCGCGTCGTTGGCGCCCCAGGCAGGGGACGAATACGCGTGAGCCGCACTTTCGAGGGCGCTCAGAAACCGGTCCGTGGTCGCCGTGGGCGTCATCGCCGCCGCGCGGGCCAAAAGCGCCTCCGCCACCTTCGCGATTCCCGCGTGTTCGTTGCCTCGCGCAGCGAGCCGCTTCGCCTCTCTTTCTTCTCGGCCCACCGGATCGTTCGGCTGATCCATCGCGTCGATCCAGTCGTCCGCGTCCCAATCGAGGCCGGGCGTGGGGGTATGGATCGAGCCGAGTGGCCAGAACGCGAGCAATGTCTTCTCATCGTCGGCGTGGCCCGGCTTGAGCGATTCGATCGCGACGAGGACGCGGCTGAGCACGCGCTCCCGGCCCATCCACTGAGCGAGGCGTCGGAGCGAACGCTGGTCATTTTCAAAACCGGAGCAGTAGCAGTCGTCGCTCTCGCCTTCGGGCCGAACCGCATCGAGATACTCGCGGATCGCGCCATCGATGTCCTTCACTTCCTCGCGGAGCACACCGGCCTCGAACGCCAGCATCGTCGGCCGATCGAGGGCCTTGCGCCCGGCCTCGATGGTGTCGAGCGCCTCCTTCATATGGCCGTAGTCCCAGAGAAGCGTGGCGGTTTCGCGAATTCGCTCTTCCTGACGCGGGTCTCGATCGAGCAGGGCCTTCCAGATCGTGAGCGCCATCTCCGGTCGGCCCGTTTCCTGGTACAGCTCACCCAGTTCCGTGATCAGCGGATTCGGGTCGATCAACGCGGGGACCGCTCGGTCGACGACGGCCTTCGCCGGCGCTTCGTGGGAAAGGTCGAGGCCGGCGAGTGACCGGTGGATCTGCAGCGCCTGGCGTGCGGCCGGCTCGTCGCCGGGGTAGGCGGCGGAAAGCCGTGAGGCGGCGTCTGCCGCCTTCTCGAAGAGCGAAAGACGCGAATAACCCTCCACAAGAATGATGTCGTCCACCGGGGTCCGCGCGGCGGCGCGCTCGAGAGCGGCGAGCTTCGCTTCGATCGCGTTGTCCTTCATGAGACCGGCGAAGTACGCCTCGCGCACCGAAGGGTCGACCGCGAAGATCGCCCAGCGGCGCTCGGCGAGCAGGGAGTCCTCGACCACCGCGGCCTGTCGTGCGTTGGTGGCGCGTGCGCTCGACCGCGCCCACGCGGAGGCGGTGATCAAGCGGCCCTCGGCGGCGTGGAGGACGGCCGGACTGTGCGGGAAACGTTCGAGGGCCTTGAGCACAACCCAATCGCCCCAGGGAACGAGACGCGTGCGGGTCCCGACCCTCGGCTGTTCGGGGATCTCGAGGCGGATGCTGGTGTCCGAGGAGCGTTCGAACATCGCGGCGCCGCGGAACGTGGCGGCGATCCGTTCGGCCAGCGCGCGCAGTTCGATCTGCCGCTTCTGACGGGTGAGGACGCGGGCCAGGCGGTTCCACCACGAAGCGTCTTCGAACCGCGAAAGGGCGGCTTCATAGCGCGGGGCCAGTTCGTCGTCGAGATTCCATGCGTCGAGGCGCGACGCGAGCTGAAGCCACAAGGCCTCGGCGTTTGGGAGGCGATCCATTTCGCCGAGCAGAAGTCCTATGGAACTGCGGTGCGTCTTGTCGCGCTCCTCGAGCCGGCTGATCGCCTCGTCCAGAAGCGGCTGGTATCCACGCTGCCCCGCTTCCCGGCCGTCGTCGCCCTCGGCGAAATCACCAGCGGAAAAACGTCGGACCGAGTCGCCGCCGTATTCAGCGATCGCGGGCTCGGAGCCATCTTCGGCAAGGCCGCGGAGTTGCGCCTTGTAGAGACGAATCTCCTCGGCAAGCGTCCCCCGCGTCTGGCGCAGGGCGAGCAAGCCCAATCTCTGCGCACGCCGCCTGGCCATCGCGGACCCGGTGGCCTCGATCTCCTTGAGCAGGGCCAGCGCCTCTTTCCCCTCGCCGCGATCGACGTGGCGCTGCATGACATCCACCTTGAGATCGGGGATCTCCGGGTTGGTGGCGTTGCGTCTCGCGAGTTCGGCGAGCAGGGCCCGCGCGGCTCCGAACGTGCGCTCCGGTATCGACTCGGCTTCAAGCCGGCTCAGCGCCTCACCCCAGTCCTGACCGGTGAGAAGAAGAGACAAGCCGCCGGTCCAGAAGCCCGGCGTCGGATCCATCCGCGCCACCCAGCGATAGTCGGCGTCCGAGTAGTTTCCCCAGGCGAGGGGACGGCCGCCCGCGCGCAAGGCGAGACGGATCAGTTCGGCGAGATCGGCTTCAGCGGCTTTGGGATCCGCAAACGTAGCCGCGGCGAGCCGCGCGCGGAACGCTTCGGGAACCGCGTCGATCTCGGAGTAGAGCGATGAGACCAGAGCCCAGCCCGCGCGATCGAGGTCTTTCTGGTACCGGCGATCGATCTGTTGGAGCAGAGCGAGGCATGCATCGCCCCGCTGCTGGCCTTTGAAATAGGTGAAGAGACGCGCGAGCGCAGGGACGTCGAAACGCGAGTTCAGGGTCTGACGCCACTCCTCCGGACGCGACTTGGCCGCCTGGTCGATCGCACTCACGTAAGCCCCGGCCAGAAGGCGTCCGCGGCGGGGATTGCGGTCAATCGCCGTCTCGAGATCGTTCAGAACCTCGGAGGCTCGAAGCTGCGCCACGCGAAGTCGGGCGCGAAGGACCAGCGCAGGTTCTTCCGGTGTGTTCTTGGGGAGATTCGCGAGGCCCTTGTCCGCTTCTTCGAGGTTGTCTCCAGAGATATCGTTGTCCACCCAGGTGTAGGCGGTGGCCCAATCGGTGGAGTTGAGTTCCAGGGCCGCGCGCTGCATCTCGCGCCGGTCACGAAGCGAGGGCTGCTGCCCCGCCCACTCGACGCGCAGGTTCGCGAGATCGCGTTGAGCCGCGCCTTTGAGGCCGGGGATGGCCTTGTCCGCGAATTCGAAAGCGCGACCGTGGGCGCCGTAAGACCACGCCCAGCGGGCGGCTTCTTCGAAACCCGCACCCGGCGCATCCGTGGCCGACGCAGACACGGCGGCAGCCCATCGCTCGATGGTGGCGAGCGCCTTCTCACGCTGACCAAGGTCCATCTGCGCCTGCGCGAGATGACGCAGAGCGTCCGTTTCGGTCCGGGCTTCGAGGAGTGTCGCGAGTTCAGCGGTGGGTGTCTTGTAGTGAACGCGATGGGAGTCGACCAGAGAGAAGCGCGTGGCGATCTCGTACAACCAGTCGACCTCGGTGAGATCCTCCCAAGAGATCATTGGCTTCGGCGCGGCGCCGAGGAACACCGCGCCAGCCAGGCTCAAGGCGCCCACGCGAACGAGTACGCGCGGCTTCACCGGCGCACCTCCACCTTCGTCCGACCAAACCCCACGTTCTTGGCCAGATCGACGGCCTCGAAAACGACATCCTGCACTCCCGCCACGGAGGCGGGAAGCCGCACGCGGCCGGTGGAAGCGTTCGCGGCCTTGTCCCAGCGCAACGGCACCGGCGGCAGGTTGCCGACCCGAGCCGAGAGGAAGATGACGTCGTCATCGGTGGACGCGGTCAGGACGATCTCATCGCCCACGCGCGCCAACTTCTGCACCTTCGGCGTCACCTGCGGGGCACGGCCATCGATCACGAAGGTTTTCGACTCGGTCGCGGTGTAGCCACTTCGATCGCGCATCACGATCTGAACGCTGTAGCGCCCGTCCTTCAGCGACTCAGGAACCAGGAACCGTCCTTCAAAGACATTCGATTGGGGACGCTTCACGAGGGGCAGCTTCAAACCGAACGGGAAAAGAGCGGTCGCCATGACCGTGCCTTCATCACACTCGACGCGCAGCACAGGGTCACCGGGCTGGATACGTCGAGGGCGGAGGAGCGAGCGTGGCGCGGCAAGAAAGGCCGTGTAGGGAGTGACGAACTTGTAGCGGCGCGAGAGTTCGATGATCTCGTCGACCCATTCGCGTTTCTCTCCCTCGGCTTCAATCCGACGGAGCAAATCATCGACCCGCGCGCGCGCCCAGCGTCTTGGAAGGTCGCGAGCCTCGAGGGCCTTCGCGGGCAGGGCGGCGGTGAGCGTGCTGGAATCGCGGGGCAGGATTCCCGAAGCAAGCGCGAAACGCACTTCGTTCGCAGGTCTTGAATAGCGGCCGATGAAACCGGACAGCGACTGAGCAGCAGGCGGCTGCACCAGCACGGGGTAGATATCCCTGAGGCCGGGATCGCCTGAGGTCACTCGGAGTGCGCCCTCGTTCAGTGCTGCGGACCTTGGCGCGGCCGACGCCCGGGCGGGGCCGAGGAGCCGGTCGAAGAAGAGGTCCGTCTCGGGCTCGGACGAGAGTGCGGTCACGACTCCCTCCGCGGCTCCACGCAACGCAGCGCCGACGTCAGGCGTCGCGACGCTGACATAAAGAGGCGTCCTCCTGCGCGCAGCATTGAGGTCGCTTGAGTTCGGCATCGCAACGCCATCAGTGAAAAGAACCAGCCGGCCCTTGTCTCCATCCCCGACGAGCTTTTGGGCCGCACGCAGGGCGTCGAGAATGTTGGTGCCCGGCGACAGCGCGCGATTGCGGAGCCGTTCGAGGGATGTGGTCTTCGCGAGATCGATGGCGTTCGCCATCGAAGGCGGCGCATCGACAGTGGAATCGAAAGGGACGAGGGCGAACTTGTCCGCGGGAGTCAGCGCGCCGAACAGCCGAACGAGGCGCTGATACGACATCTCGAGACCGGAAAAGCGATGCGACAACGAAGTGTCGAAGAGCACGGCCACCGAAAGGGCGCCGCGTTTGGCCGATGTCGCCGGGTTGGCAGCGCCCGGCGTCGCGGGTGCGTTGACCGCAGGCGGAAGCACTTCCATCAGAAAGAAGCCGTCCTTCTCGAGGGGAATGTCTGCGGGCCGCTCCCAGGGGGCGAGGGCCAGGCCATCGGGCATCCGGCCGTCGGGATTGCGGAAGGCCGAGAGTTTGAGCGGCGTCTCATCGCGCAACTTGAAGCGAACGATCAGATCGCGATCGAGCTTCACGTTCGTGCCCTCGAAGGCAACACCGTCCGCCGAGGGCGTGAGAGGGAGGCCATTCGCGGTCGCTTCATGGACAAGTCCGTTCAGCCCGACCCGGATGCGAAGCGTGCGAGCCACGAGGGGCTCGCCGTCGATCGGCGCCAGGGCCATCCGGAACTCACCCTTGAGGCCAACGATGTTGACCTCCTGCTGAAACTGCAGTTCGAGCCGCTTGGTCGCCTTCGCGGGAATGGGAGCGACCTTCACCGAGAAGGGCGCGGACCCCGAGCGCGACGTCGGGGCCGGACCATCACCCGGCTCGCGGTCTTCCTCCTCGCCCTGCTGAAGAAGGCCGGGATCGATGCGTTGCGTGGTCAGCGCCTCGTAGATGGCCCGGGCCCGACGTTTCTCCAGAATCACGCCGGGAATGCGAACGAGACCATCCCACACCGCGAAGTCGCCGATCGCCGCGGAAGGCGCAAGCGCGAAACGGTACGTGCCTTCCTGAATCTCGGCGGTGTGGTTCTCGAAGATCTGGCGCACGTTCACGCGGGCGTAGCCGCGCGCGACAGACGCGTCGATCGTCATATCGCGCAGGGAGAGAACGGTCGCGTCCTGACGACCGGTGCTCGTGGGGACCAGGAGACCGGACTGGGCGCGCGCCGAACCGGCCGAAGCGATGAGCGCAGCGCCGAACAGCAGTCTTCCGACCTGCTGTTCTACGGCTGAACGTCGCGCTCGACCGACCATCGTGTCAACCCCTCGTCCGTCCCGATGTAGAGAAAGCCGTCCTTCACGAAAAGCGCCGTCACGCGCGGCGACGGCAGCGATAGCTTAAGCCGTTCGAACCGCGTTCCATCCATCGAAAGTCGGTAGAGACCCGTGCCGTCGGTTCCGGCGTAAACCCGACCGCTCGCGGACACCAGACAGCCGGTGTTGATCTTCAGACCCTGGGTCTCAGCGAATGGTCGCCAGTCGCCAGGATCGGACATCGCGCCCACGCGCCGGGTGAGTCCGCCACCATAGGTGCCGATGAGAACACCGTCTTCCACAGGCAGGATCGCTGTGACCCACGGGTGAGGCAACCTGCCTTCTCCCGAAGCCACGCGCCATCGCACCTTCAGATCTTCGACGTAGCCGAGCCCCGAGGGAGTTCCTACGAGCAGACCCATCCCGACGGAAGCAAGGGCGGTGGCCTGATTTCCGGGAAGGCCGTGAAAGGCGGAGAGGAGCTTGCGCTCGGGCAGGAGCACACCTTCGCCGAAACCAATGGCGACGCCGCCGCGTGTCTGGGCGAGGGAGAACGCAGCTCCCGAGCCCTCGACCCGCATCACACGTGCCCCGTCGAACCGGAAGGCGCCGCGCAGACTGGCGACATGGAGAGCGCCGCCGGCATCCAGCAGGCCATTCACGGCCCAGACCGCCGAGGCCGGATCGGGCAGAGATCGAAGCATCATGGGCTCTTCGGATCTGGCGAGAGCGCTGGCATCAGTCGATCGCGCCGCCGGGACAAGTTCGGCGAGACCGCCGTCGAAGAAGCCCGCGACGATGCGCCCGCGATACTCGGTGAGGGCGCCGACATGAGCACTTCCAAAGCTCTCCTGCTGGCGTCGCCTCGAAGCCAATCGCCACGCGCCGTTCGCTCTCTCGACAAGGTCGTTCGAGGCATCCGCCATAAGTCGGTCCCCCACTGTGAAGACGCGTCTCACCTCAGCGGGAAGCCGCTCGACCTGAACGCGACCGGCGGCGTCGAAGCGCCGCACCGAGGTGTCGGGAGGATCGGATGTCGCGAAAAGCTGGTCGCCGAGAACCGCGATCGAACCCACGGCCGCGCCATTCGGCACGGCCCGCATCACCCCGTCCACATCCTCCGCGAAGAGACCGATGGGCGTGACCGCGTGGACTCGCCCATCGAAAACGGCGACGGCGTCGATCCAGGGCGTGTCGAGGCCCTCGATGCTTTTCGGCTTCGTTACACCTCCCTGAGTCACGAAAAGTCCCGTCTCCCCGCCGCTCAGCACGCGTCCGGCATCCGAGACCGCGATCGCACGAATCGGAAACTGATGCAGCCGAGCCATCGTCCGCTCGGCGAAACCGATGCGGAACAGACCTTCCCGCGCGCCGATCCAGAGTTCGCCGGCAGGCGTCTCCGCCAGAGTTCGAACGTGCAGCGTCCCAAATCCGGTCCTGATCTCGGACCACGCGCCGTCCCGATAGACGAACAGGCCCTCCTGGCCCAGGCCCACCGCGAGGTCTCTCCGCCAGGCGGAGAGGGCGGTCGCCCGTCGAGTGGGCAGGGGCAGAGACATGTCGATAGGCGCGAGCCCGTTGTCGCTCGGATCGCGGGATGTCTCCAGCCGCACGACGCCCGAAGCACCCGCCAGGTACAGCCCTTCCGGCAGTGCGACCACCGCCTCGACATCCTGGCCGCCCCAGAAAGGAAGCGGCGAACGCTCCGGCACGGGCACGAATTCGACGGGTTGCTCCCGGGCCGCAGGGGCCTCCAATGCCCTTTCCACACGCCGATTCAAGAAGAACCCGATAGCGGCCACGGACGTCAGGGCGATCGCGAATCCGATCCGCAAGAGTTTCCCGCGAGGCATGGGGGCGAGAGGGTAGCATCGCGCTCACGTGAGCGAGCAGATCGCGCCCGACGCCAACCCGCAGACCTTCGGCCGCAGATTCGGCACGGGACTTCTCGCCGCCGTGGCTCTGACCGTCCTCTTCGCCTCACTCCTCGGCGTGGCCGGGCGCTTCCGACAGCCCATCATCGTGGACATCGGGCCATCGACAGGGCGATACGGCTCCGGCTTCGAAGACAGCGAGGAGACGCCGCCCACAACCTCGCGTTGGACTCGGCACAGCGCTGCGCTCGACATACCGCTGAATGTCGCCAGTGGCCCGGTGCGTTTCTCGGTTCGCGCGGCCCGCTACCTGGACGATCCGACGCTGGTGAGCGTGGCTGTGAATGGAAAAGCGTTCACATCGTTCGAGCAGCCGCGCGGCCGCCAGCGGATCCAGGAAATCGAAGCGCCGCTGCCCGAAGGACCGCTCAACCTCGAACTCACCAGCGAGGACCCCAGACTCGGAATGGCGCTCGACTGGATCCGCGTCGACGGCGCCCGCTGGAGCGTTCCCGTTGGCGAATGGACAGTGTGGGTGGTCCCCGTCGGGATCTTCGGCGCGCTGCTGCTCGGCGGCGCCTCGCTTCCCCTTGCCGGAGGGGCGACGACGTTGTTCCTGGTGGGACTCGCCGGCTTTGCGGCCATCGACCCGTTTGGTTTCGTCCACAGCATGCGGGATGTCGCCGCGCCGACGATCGGGTTCTCAATCCTCGCCGCCCTCATCTTCCGGGGCCAGACCGCGGCGGTTCTCGCCATCACCGCCACTCTGCTCGTCAAGGGCGCCTTCCTCTTCCACCCGAGCTACTTCTACAACGACGTCCGCCAGAACGATCGTTATGTCGGCGCCCTGCGCAGTTACGAGGGGTCATTGATGGAACGATCAAGGCAGGCTCAGGTCGACCTGGGCGTCGGCTATCCGCGGATTGTCGCCGGGAAGAAGTACGCCTTCCCCTACTCTCCCGTCTTCTACCTTCCCTTCACCGCGCTGCCTCCCGACCGCGACATCGTGGTGCGGGCGATCAAACACGTGGCGTTGTTCGCGACCGCCGCCGAGGTGGCGCTCGCGTTCGTGCTGGCCCGGCTCCTTGTGCCTTCCGCGGCCGTGGCGGCGGCCTGGTTCACTTTCGCCTTTCCGATACTCACCAGCCGCATGTTGTACGCGATGTGGTCGACCCTCGCCGGGCACGCCCTGGATCTGCTCGTCGTGGTCCTGGCCGTGCGGGCCATCCAGCGGCCCAAAGACTGGGGAGCTGTCGCGATGGTCTTCGCCGCGACCCTGGCGACTTTCCTGACTTACGTTTCAAGTCTCTTCAACACCAGCGCCTTCCTCCTTGCTCTGGCGCTCCTGGCGGTTTCGATCCGGTGGCGCGTCGTCGCGTTGTGGCTCGTCGCGGCGGTCGTCGTTGTGTTCGGGATGTACGGAGATTTCACGCTCGCGTTCGTGCGCGAGATCGTGCCCGCGGTTGTCTCGGGGTCCGGCCAGACCACGACGGCCGCGCCAAATCAAGCCGGTTCACCGCTCGAGGCCTTCGCGCGGATCGTCCTGTTCGCGGGTTACGGCTTCCCGCTGTTCGCGCTTGCCGGTCTCCTCCTCATCGCTCGTCGGCACGACCCGGCCGCGATCATCATGAAGGCGTATGCCCTGGCCTTCGTTTCGCTGGTGCTCCTTCGCGCCCTCTCCTTCGGTCTCTTCAAAGACCTCAAGGAAATCGAGTTCGCGGGACCCGCTTTCGCGATCCTGGCCGCGGTGGCCGTGGATCGAATCGACTCGGGCCTGGGTCGCCGGTTTGTCGCCCTGGGTCTCATCGCCACCGGTGTGTGGATGCAGTTCGGGCACTTCGAGAGGTGGTCGAGGCTCGTTCTTGGATAGAGTTCCCCCGCCATGCCCGCGGTTCACATCGAAAACGCCACATTCGCCGTCACCGGAGGCTGCGGCTTCATCGGCGCGACCGTCGTCCGGCAGCTCCTCGACCAGGGGGCGGGGCGGATCGTGGTTCTCGACTCCCTCAAGGCCGGTCGGCGCGAGCGGCTTCCCGATGATGCTCGTCTCGTGGTCGTCGAAACCACGCTCGGGGATGTTCCCGTGGAAACGCTGGCCCGGCAATTCAAGGGCATCGACGGCGTCTTCCACCTGGCGGCGGAAAAACACCGGCCTTCCCTCGACTCTCCTCGCGAACTCGTCCTCACCAACGTGCTCGGAACGAACGATGTCATCGAAGCTGCCAGGGTCGCGGGAATTCACAAGCTCGTCTTCTCGTCGTCGCTCTACGCCTACGGCCGGATGTCGGGCGCCCCGATGGTCGAAACCGAGCCGTGCCATCCGCACACCCTTTACGGCACTACCAAACTCGCGGGCGAGAACCTGGTCGAGGCCGCGTATCGCCGCGGTGACTTCGCCACGGTCTCCCTGCGCTACTTCTTCGTATACGGGCCGAGGCAGTACGTGGGCACGGGTTACAAGAGTGTGGTGGTCTCGAACTTCGAACGGCTGCGGCGGAACGAACCTCCGATCATCCACGGCGATGGCGAACAGGCGCTTGACTACTCCCACGTGGACGACATCGCAAGAGCGACCATCCTCGCCATGTCGCGCGAAGCGAACGGCAAGGTTCTGAACGTGGGCTCGGGTCGGGCGCTCTCTGTGAATGAGCTGACCGCTGCCATGATGGAGGCGGCAGGCGCGCGATTCGAGCCGATCTTCGACGAGGCCGACAACACGGCGGGCAGCTGCCGGGTGGCGAACACGGGTCACGCCGAGAGCATGCTCGGTTTCCGCTCCCACATCCCCCTCGAAGAAGGCCTCAGATCCACATGGGAGTGGATCCGCACGCAGCCTTCGTGAGTTCGGTCGAGCTCTCGGTCGTCGTCCCCTGCTACAACGAAGCGGGAAACCTGCCCGAACTGGTGGCCCGGCTGCGGAGCGTCTTCGACAAGAGGAAGGTCCGGGGGGAGATCGTCCTCGTGAACGACGGCAGCCGTGACGAGACCGGCAGCGTCATCGACGCCCTCGCGAAAACCCATCCCGAGGTGGTTCCCGTCCACCACGAAACGAACCGCGGTCTGGCCGCAGGCTGGGACTCGGGCGTCGCGAAAGCCACCGGCACCTACGTCTGTCTCATCGACGCGGACCTTCAGTATCAGCCCGAGGACGTGGGCCGGCTGCATCGGGAGTTGCTGCACACCCGCGTCGACATGGTCCAGGGATCGCGAAGCCTGATCGGGCGGCAGAGGGATTCGCGCTACCACCTCTCTCGCGGTCTCAACACGCTTCTCAACACGATGTTCGGGATGCGACTTCGCGACAACAAGTCGGGCTTCGTGATCGCCCGGCGAGAGACGCTCGCCGACATCCTTCATCGTCGGCTGAAATACGCTTACTTCCAGACCTTCATCGCGGTTTCCGCGCACGCGAAGGGCTACTCGATCCGTGAGATCGAAACCGTGTTCGAGAACCGCCTGGTCGGCCAGAGCTTCATCCCGAGCTTTCCACTTCGCCTGATCGCTCGCGTCCTCACCGATCTCGCCAAAGGCTTCGTCGAATTCCGTCTCGCGCCCAAGCAGGAGAGCCTCGTCGCGGACTTTCTCTCCCGTCACCCGCCCTCCCGGACCGATCCCGAGATCTCGTGGTCGAGACGGCTGCGGCGCGCTGTCTACTTCCGGACGATGCCCCTGCATGCGTGGCTGCTGACCCGCCGCACCGAGCTTTACTACCGTGAACTGAAGCGCAGCCAGTGGCTGTCTCTCACGCAGATGCGCCTCCTTCAGGAGGAGAAGCTCCGGCGGCTGATCCGGCACGCCTATCACCACGTGGGCTATTACCGCGAGAGGATGGATGCGCTCGGCCTCAAGCCCGAAGACATCATGGGCCTCGCGGACATGGCGAAGCTTCCGCTCCTCGGCAAGGCGGATGTGCGCGAGAACCTCCATTTCGACCTTCTCTCCGACAACCACGACAACGATCGCATCCTCCGCATCGCCACCTCGGGCTCAACCGGCGAGCCTTTCGTCTGCTACGCCGATCAGCATCAGCTGGAAATCCGACTGGCCTCGACACTGCGCGCAATGGAGTGGACGGGCTGGCAGTTCGGGGACCGACAGGCGCGACTATGGCATCAGACCCTCGGTATGAGCCGGTCCCAGGTCGCCAGAGAGCGCTTCGATGCGTGGCTCCTGCGCAGACTGTTCGTGCCCGCGTTCGAGATGTCCGAGGGCGCCATGGCCGCGTTCCTCGGTCGCCTGGCCGCGTTCGATCCGGTTCTGATCGACGGCTACGCGGAATCGTTCAATTACCTCGCGGGACACCTGGGCTCGGCGAAGAGCCGGCCCGGCCTCCGCCCGCGCGGCATCATCTCCTCCGCTCAGGCGCTGCCCGAGGAAAGTCGGCGGATCATCGAGGAGGCCTTCGGGGCGCGAGTGTTCGACAAATACGGCAGCCGCGAGTTCTCCGGAATCGCCTACGAATGCGACGCGCACGAAGGCCATCACGTGATGGCCGAGAGCTACATCGTGGAGATCCTGAAGGACGGGCGTCCGGCCGCCCCCGGGGAGGTGGGCGAGGTGGTCATCACCGACCTCAACAACCTCTGCCTGCCTTTCATCCGTTACCGGGTCGGCGACCTGGCCGAGGCAATGGACGAGACGAAAGCGTGTCCTTGCGGCCGCGGCCTGCCCCGCGTTGGGCGCATCGAAGGTCGCGTCCAGTCGTTGGTGATCGGCGCGCATGGCCGCGTGATGCCCGGCACGTTCTTCTCGCACCTCTTCAAGGACTACGACTACCTCGTCCGCCAGTACCAGGTGGTGCAGGAGGAACGCGGCGCCATCGTCCTCAAGGTCGTCAAGGGCAGCCGATTCGCGCCTGACCTGTTCGAGCGGGAGATCCTCTCCGTGCTGCGCCAGTACCTCGGTGAGGAAACACGTATCGACGTTCAGTTCGTAGACCTCATCCCCCTCGTGCGGACCGGCAAGAGACAGGCGGTGATCTCGAAGCTGAGTCTCGATTTCCAGAAACTCCAGTATCCCGATACTCCCAAACCATGAGCACGTAGCGCTCGATCTGAGGCACAAACGATGAAGCTGGCAAAGACGATTCTTGGACTTTCCCTGGCCGCGGCCATGGCGCCGCCCGCCCCCGCGGCGACCGCTGTGATCATGCCGGCGAAACTTCCCTCCCTGCGCGAGCAGGACGCGATCCGCCAGGAGTGGCTGAAGCTCCGGCTGGAACGTGTGCTTCCAACACTGATGCGGCGGCACGGCGTTTCGATGTGGCTGGTGATCAATCGGGAGTACAACGAAGACCCGGTGTTCCGATCGCTGATCTCGCCTTCGGTGATGTACGCCCGTCGGCGGACGATCCTGGTCTTCTTCGACCGGGGTGGCGACAAGGGGATCGAACGCCTCGCCCTGGGCGGCGGCACGAACGGGGGTCTTTACGAGATGTACCGCGATCCGGACAACGCCGGCCGCGAGATCATGGGCGATTCGCAGTGGCAGACGCTGCGCAAGGTCATCGAGCAGAGGAAGCCGAGCACGATCGCGATCAACGTCTCTCATACGCACGCCTTCTCTGACGGCCTGTCTGCAGGCGAACGGGAGCAGCTCGAATCGGCGCTTGGCCCATGGACCTCGAAACTGGTGCGCGCGGAGAACCTGCCGCTCGAGTACATCTCCGTGCGTCTGCCGGAGATGGAGCCCCATTACGTCGCGATGATGAAGACCGTCCACGCTCTCATCGCTCGCGCTTTCTCGAACGAGGTCATCACTCCGGCGAAGACCACGACGAAAGACGTCGAGTGGTGGCTGCGCCAGACCGTCAACGACATGGGCCTTGGCGAGTGGTTCCCTCCGACCGTCTCCGTACAGCGACCGGAGCGGCAGGCGACAGAGTTCGCGGCGACAGCGCGTCCCGCGGCCGAGGTAATTCAGCGGGGTGACCACCTCCACGTCGACTTCGGTATCTACGCGATGGGCCTCGCTACCGATACCCAGCACGTGGGCTATGTGCTCAAGGAGGGCGAGAAGGATGTGCCCGCCGGGCTTCAAAAAGCGCTCGCCAACTCGAATCGCATGCAGGACATCGCGTTTGAAGAGATGCGGCCGGGCCGAAGCGGCAACGAAGTCCTCGCCTCGATGCTCGCGCAGATGAAGAAGGAAGGCATCGAAGGCACGATGTACACGCATCCGGTCAACGATTACGGCCACGGCGCCGGTCCGCTCATCGGCCTCTGGGACCGCCAGGAGGGCGTGCCTGGCCGCGGTGATGTGCTCCTCCTCCCGAGCACCTGGTTCTCGATCGAGCTGCAGGCCACCACTGCCGTACCGGAATGGGGCGGACAGCGGGTGCGCTCCGCGCAGGAGGAGGACGCGATCCTCGGCCCGGAAGGAAAGATGCGCTGGGTGTTGAGCCGCCAGACGAAGTACCACCTCGTCAAGTAAGCGCGGGAGGACGGAGAAGGCAAACAAGGCACCATGGGAGAGCCTCCGGACCCGCAGAGCGCGCGAGCGATCCGCGGTTTCGTCGCGCCTCGCACTCTCCTCAACGAAGTGCAGAACACGGCGCCCTGGTTGCCTGCTCCCCGCGAGGCGCCTTCGGGCGACGTGCGGGCGATGGCGGGCGGGCCGCTTGGATTCCTGAGCATCCTCGCGGGGTTCCGCCAGAAAGGAGCCGCCGAACAGGCCCTGGCGAACGATCGGACCCTCGACTATTTCGGTCTCTGCCTCGCTTGTCATCACGCCACCGTCGCGACATTCGTGCCTACGGATGTCGACACGAAGATCCGGGGTCTCCTTTGGCGCCTGATCAAGGACCCGGCCCAACTCGACCCGGTGATCGAACTGACCGAGGCCTTTTGCTCCTGGGATGTCGGGTCGGTTTCGCGTCGCACGGTGGCCGCGGAAGGCCTGGGCCTTTTTGCCGGCCATCACGGCGAGCGACTCTCCGTTCTGGTCGCGGCTCTCGGCCGAGCGATTCATCTGGGACGGACCGACCTTGAAGGTCGGCTGCGCGGTCACATCGTGGCCGAACTCGAACGCGAGTCCTTGGGACTGAATGTTCTGCTTCAGGCAAGGAACGAACTCGACGTGCTCCGAATGGCCGCGGTCATGACACACAACGCCGGCGATATCGATCAATCGATCTCGTTCTGGCCCCAGTCTCCCGCGCATACCTCCGCGGCTTCGGACATCAAGCGCCTCGCCCACGAAAATGTCCGCCCCTGGGGCGGCAGCTTTGCCCTGGCCGCGCGTATCTACAAGGCGACACTCGCACCCGAAGGCCACCGGAACTACCCACTTCGACCCGTCAAGTGCCTGCGTCAGTCCTTCGATTTCCTGATCGAGACCGCGCCGTTTCTCGACGACTGGGGTGAGAGGGTCGCGCGCGATCCGCGGCTTGAAGACGCCGACCGCAGTGAGGTTCTCGAAGCCCTTGTGATCGGGTCGCGCAAGATCGATGGCCAACGCGGATATCAACGGGCCGTCGCGGGAATGCTCCAGGGCCTCGGCAACCGAACGGAAAGTGTCGTGGCAAAGATGTCGGCGCGGGCCCGGAGCGAGTTCAAGTCGGCGGACCTTCGAAAGTCGGTGGCGGTGCCCCGCGTGTCTTTCGAGTCGTCGATGAAATCGATGCTCCGCAAGGTCCTGGATTCCTGACCCCCTCGGACGAACCCTGTCGCCTGTGATATATCTTTAATGAGAGCCTATTCATTAATAGACATTCCGAGAGGCAGGGACTCCCGTGACCGATACAAGAACGCAAGCGAAGGACGCCGGCAAGAACGTCAGCGAGCTTGAAGCCCGCCAGGTCGCGGAGGCCGCACGCGAGACGCAGTGGAAGCACCCGAGCTTCGTCAAGGAACTCTTTCTGGGCAACTTCCGGCTCGACCTCATCCATCCGTATCCGCTCACCGGCGACGAACGTCCCGAGTTCCGCGAGTTCTACGAGAAGTTCAAGACATTCCTGAAGAACGAAGTCGATCCCGCGGAGATCGACCGGACCGGCGAGTATCCCGAGCATGTGCTCGATGGCCTGAGGAAGCTCGGAGCCTTCGGCATGAAGGTTCCGAAGGAGTATGGCGGCCTCGGTTTCACCAACGTCGAGTACAACCGGGTCATGAAGCTGCTCGGCACGTACTGCGGCAATGTGGGCGCCCTGCTCTCCGCGCATCAGTCGATCGGCGTCCCCCAGCCTCTCAAGCTCTTCGGCACGCCCGAACAGAAGAAGAAGTACCTTCCCCGCTGCGCCAGGGGCGAGATCTCGGCCTTCGCCTTGACCGAACTCGGCGTCGGCTCCGACCCCGCGCGCGTCACGACCACCGCGGTCAAGACCGAAGACGGCTCGGCGTACATCCTCAACGGCACCAAGCTGTGGACCACGAACGGGACGCTCGCGAAGCTGCTCGTCGTGATGGCCTCCGACCCGAAGACCCATAAGATTTCCGCGTTCATCGTGGAGACCGAGTGGAAGGGCGTCAGCGTCCTCAACCGGTGCCGATTCATGGGTTTGAAGGCGCTCTCGAACGCGGTCATCAACTTCGAGAATGTTCGCGTTCCCGTGGAGAACCTCGTCGGGGGCGAAGGTCGAGGTCTCAAGATCGCGCTCACCACACTGAATGACGGGCGGCTCTCTATCCCGAACATCTCCGCCGGCACCGCCAAAGCGGCGCTCGAAACCGTTCGCGTCTGGGCGGCCTCGCGCGTTCAATGGGGGCGGCCGGTCGGGCGTCACGAAGCGGTCGGTCACAAGATCGCGGACATGGCGGCCACCGGCTTCGCAATGGAAGCGCTCGTCGAACTCGCGACCCAGATGTCCGATCGCGGGGGCGCGGATATCCGCCTCGAGGCGGCTGCGGCCAAGGAGTGGAACAGCGCGCGCGGCTGGGAGA
>CAYNHK010000005.1:0-56333 GCA_964396875.1 uncultured Acidobacteriota bacterium
TCGCTGTCGTCGTCGGCGGAGAGATCGCCAACCGTGGTCGTCCCGTTGCTGAGCGCACCGAGGCTTGACGCGGTGCCCGAGGTTTCGTTGTTTTCCTTGTCGTCGCCATATCCGCGCCAGCCCGCGAGTTTGTCGTCGAGCTGGGCGTGTTCGAACGCCACCGAGATGAAGGGCTCCATGAGCTTGGTCTGCTCGACCGGGCAGGAGTGGCTGAAGCCGAGGCCGTGGCCATGTTCGTGGGCCAGCACGTTGCGAAGAGCCAGGGAGTTGTTGGCGAGGTTGTTGCTATAGAAGTTGTCGGCGGTGTCGATAACCATGTCCCCGGTGTTGGGGAAGAAGTTGTAGGCGAGGACGCCCGAGTTGCCATCGATGAGGTGGCCGCCGATGCGAACGTCGGCGCGCACGCCGAGGACGCCGGGGTTCGTGCTGCCGAGGTCGGCGCTGTCGTCCGCGGTCTCCATGACGTAGTTCACACCGGTGAGTTCGGCCCACCGGTTGAAAACGCTCTGGAAATGAAGGATCCAGACCGCCTCGGAGCCATAGATCCCGTCGAGAAAGGCCCGGAGGTTGCTGTTTGCGGCCGGCTCGCCGTTGAAGCCCGCGATGGGTGTGCCGTCGGGCACGATGCGCCAGGTGATTGTCGTTACCTGGCCCTGAGTGAGACCGCCGCCGTTGGTGGCCGTGCTGGACCAGCGCGACCCGTCGGCGAACTGAAACCCGGGGTTCGCCTGCAGACTGGAGATACGGGCCGCTCGGCGGCGCGCGTGCATGCGGAGGACGTCGTGCGGTGTGCCGGGCGCGAAACAAGCCTCGGGCGGCATGGCGTTGCCGTAGATCGGTGTTCCAAACATCGCCGAAGCGGCAGTCGAGGCCGCGGCCACGAGCACAAGCAGACCCTGGATCTTCATTCGAACTCTTCTCCTCGGATGGGCGGTCTCATGAGGAGCGAGCGCCGCAGAATCACCGTGTGCGGGGAGCATACCCCGGCGACCCGCGGTGGTCGCCTCGCGGGCTTCTACTGCTCCGGAATCGTGGCGATCGTGCCCGTGGTGTTCGTTCCGTTGCCGCGAACCACGTTCGTTCCGAACGACTCGAATGTGCTGCCCGCACCCGCATCGAAGCCCACGGTGTTCCCGAAGATGTGCGACCGGCCCACCCGCACCGTGCCGCCCGCCAGCGTTCCGATGGCCGTCCCATTGAGCGCGAAGACGGTCTGCCTCACCTCCGCCCATCCCGGTCCGATCTCGAGACCTGCTCCTGTGTTGCCGAGGAACGACGACTCGCGGACGTGGGCCCTCAAGGACAAGAGAGCCATTCCGGTGACGTTGCGTTCGAAGCGGCTCTCCTCCACCGCGATCTCTTTCACGGGCCCGCCGACGACATCCTTGACCCCGGTGGTGTTCGCGCGGAACGTCGAGTTGAGGATCGTCACTCGCGTTGCGACGGTGCTCGCGAGTTTGAGCCCGGTGTCCCACCCGTCGATCATGGTGTCCTCGAGCGAAAGAGAGCCGCCTGCGTGCAGGGTCAAGGCGTCGCCTGTCCCGTTCCCTTTGAGGGTGAGCCCGCGCAAGCTCACACGGCCGCCGGGCACGTTGATGGTGATGGGCTGCCGAATGAAGGCCACCGTGCCGGAGGGCGAGGTGATCTTGATGCCCTTGGTGATGGTGAGCGGCGCCGTCTCGTATTCGCCCGTCTTCAAAATGATGATCTCGCCGTCGGTGGCGGTCTTCGGAAGGGCGCCGGCGATGTTCCGGCACGGCGTGGTCTGGACCGAACAGTCGGCCGCGTCGCTGCCACTCGCCGAGACGAACGTGCGCGTGGGGAAGTCGTCGGAGACGATCGTGCCGATCCCCGTGGAATCGCCGATCACCGCGTTCATCGCGCCGGACAGCTGCACCTGGAACGTTTCGTCGGGTTCGATGTTGACGTCCCCGATGACCGTCACATGGAAGCTGTTCGTGGTCTGGAAGGGCAGGAAGGTCAGAGGGTATGGCCCTTCCGGGACATAATCTCCAGGAGCCACCGCCGTCCCGTTTGATGTCTGGACCGTGACCGTGACCGGAAGGCTGCTTGCCGCGGACAGAGTCAACGTGAAGGTGGCCGCGTTGCTTCCGGTGTTTCCTTCGGGCACGCTGACATCATCCACGGAAAGTGTCGGCAGCGGATCATCGTTGACTATTGTGCCGACGGCCGGACTTGCGGTCAGCAGGACCCCTGAAGCGCCGGTCAAGGTCAGCAGGAAAGTCTCGTCGGCCTCGTTCAGCAGATCGCCGTTGACTGTGACATTGATCTGTTTCGTCTGCTCGCCGGGGCTGAAGGCAACCACTCCGGCCGCGCTCACGTAGTCGCCCTCCGAAGCACTCGCGGTGCCATCGCTCGTCGCCCAGTTCGCGCTGATCGTGCCGGCGGCGGGGGCGGACAGCGACAGCGTGAACGTCGTCTGGGTTGTCCCCGCATCGCCCTCGGCGACCGAGACACCGGCGACGGTCAAACACGGGGTGGCGGGGAGCGCGACCAGTTCGAACACGTCGAAGCCCACTTGGTCAACGCTCACCACGATCTCCAGTTTGCCGTTGCCGTCAATGTCCGCGGCAAGAAGGCCGTCGAACGTCCCCACCGCCTCCCCGCCTATGGGGCCGCTTCGCCAGGCTTCACAGCCCCCCGAATTCAGGACCACAACCTGGTTCCCCACCGCGGCCACGTACTCGAGCCCGCCGATGCCGTCGACATTGACGACCGCGATCGCATGGATCGGATCGCTCCAGGAGGCGATGGTCTCGACGAGCGCCCCGCTTGTCGGATTGATCACCACCAGGTCGCCTTCGGTCGTGCCCAGGAAGATCTCAGCGACGCCATCGCCGTTTCGATCCGCGGTTGCGAGCGCCGAGGCGTCCGGATACGAAAGGGGTGTGGTGGTATGGAGCACGCCGTCGATGACGAAAATCACACCGTCATCTGACACCACCACGATCTCGGGGTTGGGGTCGGCGTCGATGTTGGCCACGCGCAGGAGATCCAGGGTCGAGAAACCCGAGGTCAGCAGGGGACTCCTCCACTCCTGCGCTCCCGAGGCAGCGGCGAAGACATAGACGTAGGTTCCCGGGGCCCCTGAATGTTCGACGTTCGTACCGGCCACGACCTCGAGTTGACCGTCAAGGTCGACATCCGCCATGGCCAGTGAGTGAAAGGCCTGGCCGCTCGGAACCTGGGCTCGCCATTGCTCGGCGCGGGTGAGGCCGTCATAGCAGATAACCACGCCCGCATAACCCTCACTCGTGGCTACGAAGATCTCAGGTTGCGGGTCCGCGTCTATGTTCGCGTTGCGCACCCGCCAGGTCCCGGTCCAGTTGGAGCCCGAGGTCTCGCCCGCGTACTCAGCCTGTCCGGTCTCGGCATCCTGGATCATGAGCAGGCCCCCGCCATACCCGCTGTCCGAGCCATACGTTGTGCTCAACAGTTCCCGGCGTCCGTCGAGGTCCACATCGCCGTGCGAGAAACCGATAAACGGCCCCTCGATGTCGTAGCTCTTCCACTCGAGAGCCCGGGTCACCGCGCTGGCCACGTAAAGATAGTCGGCCCCGGATGAAGTGTATCCCGCGCCCCAGGCAAGCTCGCGCACACCATCACCGTCCGCGTCGCCGAATGCGATGCCGGTGACGCCGTGGTTGGGATTGTCCGTCGCCCATTTGAGCGCTCTCGTGGCCCCGTTGTGAACGTAGATGTCTCCCCACTGGCCATCGCCGTAGACGATCTCGATCGGGCCGTCCCCCTCCACGTCCAGGACTTCGAGCGCGCCAATGTCGTGATCGGTATCGATCGAATCGGTGATCGAGTGGATGTCGACGTCATAGATGCGTATCGCCTGCCAGCCCGAGGCCGACACCACCTCGGAAATGCCGTCGCCATCGATGTCGCCCAGGCGGACGATCTCCCCGAAGCCGGTAACCGGCGCCCATTCAACCGCGCGCGTCGAGCCGTTCAGGACGTAGCCGGGGGCCTCGCCGTTGCCAACGACGATCTCGAGGCCCGGGTCGGTGTCGACGTTACCGGTGGCCACGGTGCGGCCGGGATAGGCCGCACTCTGGTATTCGAGGACGCCGCTCGGCAATTCATGGATGACGAGCCCATTGTCGCCGACAAGGACCGCCTCCAGAACTCCATCGGAGTCGACATCGGCGATGGCCATCTCCCAGACTTCGTTGGTGTTCAGCGAGAAGGTCGACTGAAGCACGCGCGTGGCGCCATCGTAGATCAGGATGTGGGAATCGGTCGCCACCACGACCTCAGGTGTGGGATCCGCGTCCGTATTGAGGACGAGCAGCGTCCCTATGGGCTCCGTGTACGTGCCCGGCATCCAGTCATGGACGTAGCCGACGCCATCAAAGGCCAGCGTGTACCAGGTGTTGTTCCCCCAGTAGCTGCCCTGACTGGCCGTGGCCACGATCTCGCGGTCGCCATCTCCATCGAGGTCGACGATGTGAAGGCCCCGGTCTCCGATTCCGGTCCCCATCACCCGGGTACGCCACTTCAACTGAAACGAGTTATTCGATGCGACGGGAGACGACGCGAGGCGCGAAGGCCGGCCGCCTCGCCTCGCCGCCGGCGCAACTTCCGGCTTCGCGGCGCCTGTCGGATAGTTGACGCGGAGTCCCAACGCGTCCGCGATCGGGCGACCTGACGAATCGCGCGGAATCGCGGCCTTCGCGCGCTCGTCCAGCCTGTCGGCGAGGCTCGGCCGATCCGCGCTCTGGGCGCCAGCGACCATGGCGGCGCAAGCCAGCACCATCGCTGCCCCCGTTTGCCGACTTGCCCATGCCCTCATCCGTAGAGAAGGATACCTGAGCGCGACTACTGCTCCGGTACCGGTGTGATTGTCCCCGCCGTGTCTGTCCCGTTGCCGCGGACCACGTTCGTTCCGAACGACTCGAACGTGCTTCCCGCACCCGCCGCGAAGCCGACGGTGTTTCCGAAGACATGCGAACGGCTCACCCGGACCGTGCCGCCAGTGACCGTCCCGATGCCGGTCCCATTCAGAGAGAAGACCGACTGCCTGACTTCAGCCATACCCGGGCCGACCAGCAGGCCGGTGGTCGTATTGCCCGTGAACAACGATTCGCGGACGTGCAGCGACGACGCCTGAGCCTGAACGCCGGTGGTGTTCCGTTCGAATCGGCTGTCCTCGATCGCGACCACATTCACCGGCCCGCCCGCGCCTTCACCGACGCCCGTGACGTTCGCGCGGAAGGTCGAATTGAGGATCGTCACTTGGGTGGCCGCGGTGTTCGCGAGTTTGAGCCCGGTGGCCCACCGGTCGGCCGTGGTGTCCTCGATCGAAAGAGAATCGGCCGCGGTGAGGGTCAAGGCGTCGCCTGTCCCGTTGCCTTTGAGCGTGAGACCCCGGAGGACGACCCGGCCGCCGGCAGCGTTGACGTTGATGGGCTGCCGGATGAACGCCACTGTGCCCGAAGGCGACGTGATCTTGATGCTCTTGGCGATGGTGAGCGACGCCGTCTCGTATTCACCGGGGGTGAGGATGATGATCTCCCCCTCCTCCTCGGTCTGCGTCATCGCCGCGCTGATCCGCCGGCAGGGCGTGGTCTGTATCGTGCAGTTCGAAGCGTCGTTCCCGGACGCGGATACGAACGATCGCGACGGCAGGTCATCGTTCAGGATCGTGCCGAACCCGACACCATCGACGATGGGCGTATTCACCGCATTCGAGAGCGTGACCTTGAACTTCTCGTCCAACTCGAGGCCGAGGTCACCGATCACCGGCACGGAAAACGTCTGGGACATCACACCGGGCGGGAAGGTCAGGGTGACGGGGCCGGTGGGCGTGTAGTCGCCGGGCGCGGTGGCAGTGACATCAGACGTGGTCGCGGAGACCGTAACCGTCTCGGCGCTCGGAACGAGCATGAAGACCGTGAAGACCGCGTCTGCAGACCCCGCCCTTCCTTCCGGCATCGTCACGTCATCGATGAACAACCCGGGAATCTCGTCGTTGACGATCGTGCCCTTTCCCCGGCTGTCCGAAATCGTGGCGCTCACGGGTGCGGTCAGGTTCACAAAGTACGTCTCATCGGTCTCGATCGCGACGTCGCCATTCACCTGCACCGCGATGGTGCGCGAGGTCTGGCCCGGACTGAAGGTGAGCGTGCCGCTCGTGGCTACGAAGTCGGCGGCGTCCGCGGTGTCTGGAGCGGTCGCGTAGTTGACCGTGACCGTGCTCGAACTGGCCGGGGAGAGAAACACCGTGAACATATGCGTGGCCACGCCGGTGTGGCCCTCGACGGAGGAGGCATCGTTGATGGTCAGCGTGGGGCCGGGGCCGGGCAGGAAGCCGGTGATCTCGACGTTGTCCACCGTGAAGTTCGCGATACCCGCGTTCGGGTTCGCGTAGGAGAAGAGCAACGCATGGGCGCCGCCGTTCGCGAACGGCGTGATGTCGACCTCGCGCAGCGTGTAACCCGCCTCCGGAGAGGAGGGTTCGTTGAACGTGCGCACCGGTGTTCCGTCGATCGAGACCACCAGAGAATCCGTGAAGGGCGCGTTCACCGCCCCGATCCGCATCTGAAAACGCAGGGTCAGAGCGGCGGAGACCGGCAGGGTCACGGTCTGCCCGAGGGTCGCGAACTCGGGCTGCGTGGAGCCGCCGAACCAGGCCCAGTTTCCCCCCGCGTAGGGCGCAGCGCTTCCGCCCCCGGTCCCGCAAAGGCCCGCGTTGCACAGGGGCGTGCCGTAGTTCGTCGAGGTCTGCGTCGTCCACGACGGCCAGGGGACCCCCGCCTCGAAGGTCCCGTCTCCCACGCTGGCCGAGACGGGACAGCCCTGGTTCGGAAGAACTCCTGTCTCGAACACATCGACTCCCGCGTAACCGATATTGACCACGATCTCGATCCGGCCGTTCCCATCGATATCCGCGACGAGCATGCTGTCCGCCAGACCGACGTTCGATCCGATCACGCCGCTGCGCCAGATCTGGCAGCCCCCGGCTCGCGCGACCACAACCTCATTCCCCACGGCCAGCACATACTCCCTGCCGCTTACGCCGTCGATGTCGACCACTGCGATCGCGGTGACCTCGCCCTGCCAGGGCAGCACCGACTGGACGACCGCGCCCGTCGACGGGCTGATCACAACCACGCCCTGCTCGTTGGCCACGAAGATCTCGGCGATGCCGTCGCCGTTTCGATCGGCGGTTTCAAGGGCGGTGACATTCAGGTCGGGCAGCGTGTCCGTGGTGCGGAGAACGCCGTCGATGACGAAGACCTGGCCGCCCACGTTCGCGACGACGATCTCCGGGTTCGCATCGGCGTCCACGTTCGCCACGCGCAGGAAGTTCAGCGATCCCCAGCCCGACATGAGGATTGGACCCTGCCATTCCAAAGATCCGGTCGCGGCGTCGAAGACGTACACCCGGATTCCGGGAACGCCGGTGCTCTCGCGATGAGTGCCCGCCACCACTTCGAGCTCGCCGTCGAGGTCGACATCGAAAACGGCGAGCGAGTGGAAGCTCTCACCGCTCGACGCATCGGCGCGCCATTGCTGAACGTGGGTCAGTCCGTCGTAGCAGATGAGCGCACCGGTGGAATAGTTACCCGTGGTCACAAAGATCTCGTGCTGCGCGTCGCCGTCGATGTTGGCGTTTCGGACACGCCAGAGCCCAGTCCCATTGTTTCCCGTCGTGGTCTGGCTGTGCTCAAACCGGCCGGTTCCGGCATCATGAACGAAAAGGAAGCCACCATCGTTACCGCCTCCTGACTGCAAGGATGTGCTCATCACTTCCCGGGCGCCATCCGCATCGACATCGCCGTGAGAGAGGCCGAAAAATGGCCCGATCACGTGCTGGCTCGTCCACTCAACGGCCTGGGTCAGCGTATCCACGACGTACAGATAGTCGGGCCCCGTGTCACTCCACCCCGCCGCCCACAACAACTCGCGCACGCCGTCGTTGTCGCTGTCACCCACTGCCATGCCGGCCACCCCGTGCCTGGGGTTGGGAACCGCCCATTTCTGAGCCCGCGTAGCGCCATTGAGGACGTGAACCGACCCCCACTGGCCATCGCCGTAGACGATCTCGATCGGTCCGTCCCCCTCCACGTCCACTACTTCAAGCGCCTGGATGTCTTGACTGGTGGCGATGGACGCGGCGATGGACTGAGTGTCGATGTCGAAGACCCGGATCACGTTCCATCCGTATTCCGCCACTGCCTCCGCCTTGCCGTCGCCATCGATGTCCCCCAGACGAACCGTGTTTCCAAAGCCCGTCGCGGTGGACCATTCCGTGGCGCGCGTGGCGCCGTTGAGCACGTATCCCGCGCCCGGGCCGGTCGAAATCACCATCTCGAGGGCCAGGTCCGCGTCGACGTTGCCGACGGCCACGCTCGTGCAATTGAGGGCGGCATTCGAGTACTCGAGCGCTCCGTTGGACAGGGCGTGGATGAACAGGCCGGATGGAGAGCCCAGGACCGCCTCGAGGGCGCCGTCGGAGTCGACATCCACGACGCTGAGGGAGTTGGCGTTGGCCGTCCCGAGGCTGAGGGTGGCCTGGAGCAAACGTGTGGCTCCGTCGTAGATCAGCAGCTGGTTGCCAACGACGACGAGCAGCTCGAGCGCGGAATCGCCGTCAGCGTTTGCCACCGCCGCAGCCCCTATCGGCGTCCCATAGAGCGGCCCTATCCAGTCCTGACGATAGACGCTGCCATCCCGTTCGAGCGTGTACCAGTACTGGTTCGGCCCGAATTCAGCGGCAGTCGCAGTCGCGACGACCTCGCGAATGCCGTCGCGGTCCATGTCCGCGACGACCAGGGTCTTCTCTCCGATGACCGTGCCCATGACCCGCGCGCTCCACTTAAGCCGGAAGGCGTCGTTGGACGAGACCGGGGCGGGAGCCCCAGGTGCGGCGCCGAGGTCGAGCTTGGCGGTTGCGGCTTCACCGATGTCCGGGTAGTTGATGCGATTCCCGGACGCGTCCATCACGGGCCGGCCGGCCAGATCGCGCACCACCGAGTCCTTCTCGCGCGCCTCCTGCCTTTCGGAGAGCGTCTGCCCGGGCGGGGTACGCCCCATCGCCGCCGAAGCGAACAGCGCCAGAACGATTGTCGGCCAGAGGGGGCGGTGCGTCATGGCGACTTCCGGGGCCAACAATACTCCCGCCCGCGGCCGCCCGAAACCGGCTCCTCGATCACTGCTCCGAAATAGTGGTGATCGTCCCCGCCGTGTCTGTCCCGTTGCCGCGAACCACGTTCGTTCCGAACGACTCGAACGTGCTTCCCGCACCCGCCGCGAAGCCGACGGTGTTTCCGAAGACATGCGAACGGCTCACCCGGACCGTGCCGCCAGTGACCGTCCCGATGCCGGTCCCATTCAGAGAGAAGACCGACTGCCTGACTTCAGCCATACCCGGGCCGACCAGCAGGCCGGTGGTCGTATTGCCCGTGAACAACGATTCGCGGACGTGCAGCGACGACGCCTGAGCCTGAACGCCGGTGGTGTTCCGTTCGAATCGGCTGTCCTCGATCGCGACCACATTCACCGGCCCGCCCGCGCCTTCACCGACGCCCGTGACGTTCGCGCGGAAGGTCGAATTGAGGATCGTCACTTGCGTGGCCGCAGTGTTCGCGAGGAAGAGGCCGGTCTGCCATCGGTCGATGGTGGTGTCCTCGATCGACACGGAGCCCGCGGCCACCAGGGTGATCGCCTCATCCGCCGCCGCGCCCTTGAGGGTCAGGCCGCGCAGAATGACGCGGCCGGAAGCCGCGTTGATGGTGATCGGCCGCCGGATGAACGCCACCGTGCCCGAAGGCGACGTGATCTTGATGCCCTTGGACAGCGTGAGCGGCGCGGTCTCGTATTCACCCGGGGTGAGGATGATGATCTCCCCGTCGACAGCCGTCTGCGGCAGGGCGCCTGCGATGTTGCGACATGGCGTGGTCTGGATCGAACAATCCGCGGCATCGCTGCCGCTCGCCGAAACGAACGTACGCGTGGGCAGTTCGTTGTCCAGGATGGTCCCGATGCCGATGGCATCCGTCAGCGTTGCGTTGACGGGCGAGGACAGCGTGACCTGGAAGGTCTCGGCGCCCTCGAGGCTGGTGTCGCCAATGACCGGTACCGTGAAGTTCTGCAAAACCACACCGGGGTTGAAGGTCAGGGTGAGCGGCCCGGTGGCAGTGTAGTCGCCGCCCGGCACGGTGCCCGCCACGGCGGTGAGGTTGGACGTCACCGCGGAGACCGTGACCGTCCCCGCGCCCGGGGCCTGGAGGGTCACCGCGAAAACCGCGTTCAAGGTTCCGCTGTCGCCCTCGGTGACCGTCGCATCGCTGATGGAGAGGGCGCAGGCCGCGGTCTGGAATGTGATGTCGTTGCCGTTGGTCGTACCCGTCGCATTCGTGGCCACCGCGCGCGCGTGATAGGTCCCGCCGCAGCCCAGTCCGCTGACCGCTGCGGCGATAGGCACGTCCGTGATGCCGGATCCGGGCTGAACCGCCGCCGGGACCTGGAAACCGTAGGCGTTGGTTGGGCCGTACTCGAAGAGGGCCGTGGTGCTGAGACTGTTCGGATTCACGGTCCCGTTGAGCGTGGCTCCCGTCGCCGAAATGCCGGTGGCCGCCAGGGTGACCACCGTGGGAGCGGGCGGCGGTTCGCAGGTGTACACGCGGAACTCGTCGATGAACCAGCCGTAGTCGTCGATGATGTCGTCGGCGCCGATCCGGAAACGGAAACGGACCTGGGTCTGTCCCGCGAGGCCTGAGAGGTCGTATAGCGATGCGGTGAAGCCGTAACTGTCGCCGACAAACGCGGGCTGCCCGCCCAACGGGTTTCCGGCGCCGTTGAAGATGGAGCCGCCGTAAGCCGCGCCACCGATGTTCAGCGGGTTCAGGCTGTTCCAGGATCCGCCTCCATTGAGGCTGTATTCGACAAGGCCGCCGTCATAGAAGACGCCGCCGCTGTCCTCAAAACCGTAGGAGTGATTGAAGTACAGCCGGGCTCCGGCCGGGATCGTCTGGTTGGCGTTCCGGCTGATCGTCGAGAGAACCGCGGTGCTCCCGTTGCCCTGGTTGTAGCCCCATAGGCTGTCGACGCCGTGAGTCGCGTAGGCCACTTTCGTCGGATTCCCCAGGTTCAGGGGGTTCGATGAACTGCTGGTGCGGAACCAGGTGCCGTTGTCGCCGCTGATCGTCCAGTTCCCCAGGCCGGTTTCGAAACTGTCGTAGAAGACGTTCTGTGGCGCGAGCCCGGCCGAGCACAGCGCGGGCGGGGTGGCCTGGGCGGGAGAACACGGCCAGACATTCGACATCTGCACGGCATCGAGCGCCTTCTTGACCTCGATGCAGTTCCCGGCCGTGATTCCCGACGTGCCGATGAGGTCGGTGCAGGCCTGCTGAATCGCGTTGTAGTTATCGAGGAAGTCGGAGGCGGAGGTGAGGTACTGGGTAAGGGCCCGGTACTGGATCTTCGCCACCTTCAGGATGCTCACCGCCTGGCTGGGATCGAGCGGAGTGACGGTGACGCTGTTGTAGGTGCCGCCATCGACCATGAGTGCGAACGCGTGGTTGGGTACGCCGCTGTTCGAGTGGACGCCGCCGTTGTCCTGAACGATGGGATCGGTGTCGCACTGGAACTCCGGGTCGGACATCTTTGAGGGATCGCCGAGAAGCGTCGGCACCAGCATGTTCCGCACCGCGCCGCCCGAGAGTTCTTCGCCGATCTTCCAACGCGAACCTCCGGGTTCGCTGGTTCCGTTCCACTGGTCGATGGTCTCGCCGAAGATGTCCGCGTAGGACTCGTTGAGCGCGCCCGACTGCATGTAATAGAAGAGATTCGACGTCCTCTCGATGACGCCGTGGGTGAACTCGTGCGCGACCACGTCATCCGCCGCGGTGAATCCATCACCGTAGGCCAGTTGGGCGCCATCCCAGAAAGCGTTGTCGTAAGGGCAGGGCTCCAGCGTGTCGACGTCGCAGTAGCGGACGGTCGAACGAATCTCGCCACCGACGCCGTCGAAGCTGTCGCGCGCGTGCTGAGCGAGGAAGTAGTCGTATGCGTAGCCGGCAAAGTTGTAGGCGTTAAGGGCATCCGTGGTGTTGGATGCGCCGCTCGGGGTCTGGCCCTCGGTTCGAATGAGTGTGCCCGGTAACGCGGCACGTGTGTTGGCCCCGTCGTAGATCGTCCGGTTCTTCGCGTCGGTGAGCTGCGAGAAGTTCAGGAGAACCATCCGGTTGCGCGCGTCGATCCAGATGAACTGGCGCAGCGCCGGCCCGCGGGCCTCCACGAACCAGGCGAGACGAGTCGGGAACGTCCGCCCGTTCAGGACCCCCTGGTTGAAGATCTCGAGGCGGGGCGCGCTCAACTCAACGAGGGGAGCGTTGAAGGCGCGGGTGACGAACTGACGGGCGACGCCGATCGCGTCGAGTGACGTGACCGTGGGATCGAGGCTCACGCCTTCGAAAGCGTCCAGCGTCTTCCCGTTCGCGGCGAGCACCTGATTTCCGCGCATATGGACGATCAGTTCGCCCCCCGTCACGGGTATGCCGGAGCGCACCTGGCGCAGGCGCACATGGTCGATGCCCAGGTCGTCGCGTTCAGAGCGGACCACAGCGACGTCTTCGCTCCCCCGCAGCCCGAAGGCATTGCCGTAGGCCGACACGAAGGAAAGGGCCCGGTCCCGAGCGGTCTGCGCCGCAGCGCCGGGCACTGGAATGAAGCGCCCCGCGGGCGCCGCCACGAAGGTGGCCAGCCGGGTGCGAGGCGACCGGGTGATGGTGAGATCGACCGCCGCCGCCGCCCGCATCGCGGAAAGAGCCCGATCCGCCGCCGCAGCCCGGTCCTGAGCGCCCGCGATTCCCGCCCCCTGAGCGGCCAGAAGGAGCGTCAGACTCAAAACGCCCCAAGACTTCATTTTCACGGATGTCTCTCCCCCTCCGACAGGCGTCCGAAACGGGACTCCAGCCGGATGCGAATGCTATGCGCGGCGAATGGGGCGAGTCTAATGAATCCCCCCCGGGCCCGGCCGGCGGCCCTCGGCCGCTCTGCGGCATTCGTCACATTGAGCCCGACGGGGCTCTATTGCTCAGGGATGAGCGCGATCGTCCCGCTGGCGTCGGTTGTGTTGCCTCGAACGACGTTCTTGCCTGTCGACTGGAACGTGCCGCCCGCGGCGGCAGAGAGACCCTGGGTGTTCCCGAACACGCGCGACCGGCTGAGTCTCACCGTTCCGCCGCTCAACGTCGCCACCGCAGTCGCGTTCTGCGAGAACTCCGATCGGTGGATCGTCGCGGAACCCGGGCCCACCACCACCCCGCGCGAGGTGTTGCCGATGAAGCCGGACTCCCGGATCATGAACGCGCCTGCGAGCACTTCTATCCCGCGCGTGTTCCTCTCGAATCGACTGTCTTCGACCGCGATCCGATTCCCCACGGCGCCGCCGCTGTCCCGGATGCCGGCGGTGTTCGCGCGGAAGACGGAGTTCGCGATCGAGATCTGCGCGGCGACGGCGTTGCCGATCTGCAGGCCGTTCGTCCATCGTCCAATCGTGGTGTCCTCGATGGACACACCGGCAGCCGCGGTCAGGGTGATGCCGTTGCCTGTCCCCGTACCTTCGATGGTGAGACCGCGTAGTGCGACGCGTCCGCCCGGAGCGTTGATAGTGATGGGTTGGGTGATGAATACCACGGCCCCGGCGGGAGATGAGATCTTGAGCCCCTTCGTGATGAGGATCGGCGCGGTGTCATAGGCACCCGACGAGAGGACGATCACTTCCCCATCGATCGCCACCTGGGTGATGGCGCCTGCGAGGTTGCGGCACGGGGTGTTCTGGTTCGCGCAGTCGCCGGCGTCGCTGCCGGTGGGCGAGACGAAGACGCGGGCGGGGGGACCCGGCTCATTGTCCGCGATCATCCCGGTTCCCTGGCCGTCGCCGATGGTGGCGTTGGTCGGCGAGGACAGGTTCACGAAGAACGTCTCGGTTCCTTCGCTCAGCAGATCGCCGAGAACCGGCACCGCGAACGTCTGCGTGGTCACGCCGGGTGCGAAGGTCAGGGTCAGCGGCCCGGTCGCGGTGAAGTCGGCGCCGGAGGTCGCGCTGTTCGCCGCAGCGACCGCGGACACGGTCACCGTGTCGGGGCTCGACTCGGAGAGAGTGACCGTGAACGTCGCATTGAGCGCGCCCGCGTCGCCTTCGGTGACCGTCACATCGTCGATCGAAAGCGACGGCAGCTCAAGGGTCACCGGTATGGGGAGCGGGATGCCATAGGGAACGCCGCTCGCGGGCAGATCACCCGCCGCGATGCCGGCGATGCGGGCCGGATCAGGCGCAGGCACCGCCTCGTACTGGATCCAGGAGACGTTGCCGCGCAGGTCGACGGCCTGCACGACGTACGTGAGCGAAGCGCCCGGTGGGAACGACGACTCGGTAGCGGTCCAGGTGGTCGAGTTCGCCACTCGCTCCAGCTCGACCGGGACCCAGCGCCCGCGGCCCTGACCATCCACGGTGTTGTCGTTCACCACCACGAGGACGCGCCACACGTCCGAACCGTCAGCTTCGATGTCGGTGACCGGGATCGACCAGGTGATGGTCGAACCCAAGACCTGGTGGTAGTTGCCCGCGAACGGCCCGGCCCCGATGCTCGGCCCCTGGCGGTCGCAATTCGGCTTGAAGCTCGGCTGCGTGCTGCGGGTGTCGTTGAAGTAGAAGAACTCGAGGTTGATCGAACGGTACCGTCGTTCCGTGGAGTAGAGGCCGCTCGTCTCGTTCTTGACCGCTTCGCCCGCCCCGACCACCGTACTGTTCAGCTCGAGGTCCGTCGGGCGGCAATCTTCGTTCTCACCGCCGGGCACGATCCTCGGCGCAACGGGCTGGAGGATGATCTCACGCGGCAACACGCCGTGATTCGACCCGTCACCGCCGTTCGACTGCAGTTCGGCGAAGATCGGAACCCAGTTGCTCTCCTGATCGTAAACGCCGCCTTTCCACAAGACGCCGTGCTGGCTGGTTCCGGAAAGCCGGGAGTCGTAGATGAAGTAGGGCTGCACGGGCAGATCGCTGGCGCCCGTCGACCGCTCGACCAGGTTGTTGAGCGTGTAGTAGCAGCCATTCGGATCGGGGCAACCGGAAGGACCGGCCGAAACATCGTCGCCCGCGGAGTTCCACTTCCGGTAAAGGCCCGCGGCCGAGAAGTCGAAGTTCACTTCCGCGCGGGTGAGATAAGGCGGGGGCGGCGGCGACGCGACCACGGTCTGCGCTTGATCCACACTGATCCGCACTCCACCCTGCACGGTTGTCCCGCGCCTGGCGTCGGCCGAAGGCGCAGGGGCGCTGAATGGCGGAGGCGCGGCAACGGCCCCGGCCACCGTCGACTTGATCGCATACATCGGAAGACCGAAGAACGTCCACTGCATGAGCGTCTTCTCGTCGTACCCGTCATAGCGCGGGGTCTCGAGGAAGTAGCGGACCTTGGTGCGCCGGACCGCATCGCCCGTGATCACAGTGCCGCCGCGCGTCATTTCCTCGGTGAGCAACTCCATCAACCGCTCCCCGTAGCCGATGCCGTGCTTGAGGCCCCAGGCGTAACCGCTGTTCGCGACGTAAGCGACCACACCGCGCGAGAGCATGGTCTGCGGCAGGTCGAGCGATCGCGCGCTGGCGCCGCTGGCTGCGGCGCACGTCCCGGGCACGGGCAGGCCGCCGTGACAGCCGACCGAGTAAACGACGCCGCCCGAGAGATCGATGGCGTTCTGGCCCGGCGTGCCGCAGGTGTCGGGACCGTAGAGATCGCGGACATCGAGGCCCTGGATGTCGAACGGACTGGTCCCCGGCACCCCTTCCTCGAAGTGGCTCGCGTGGCCTCCGAGAGCGGAGACGCCATAACGCGCGCCGCCGTTTCCGGAAAGATGCGTGCGCAGCTCCGACTTGCGCGCCGACACCGACCCGAGGTTCCAGTTCCCGCCGATCAGGCTGCCGTCGACCGGGGTGAGCGAATTGTCCGGCGTGGCGACGCTGAGCGCGTTCTTCCAGCTCGTCCGGATCTTCTTCGACATGTCGGTGAGGAAGTCGTAGCCCGTGACCATCACCTTGTGGGCGTTGGGACCGGTGATCAGATCGAGATCGAGCAGGCCATCCTGGGAGATGAAGGTCGCGATGACCTTGGACATCTCGGGCGGAGTCTCGACCAGACGGCCGAGTGAAACATCGGGCACGAACAACGCGCCGGCGAGCTGGTCCGGCCGCGTGGCCGTCCTCACCGCGAGGGGATCGTCGGAAAGGTACTTGTTCGCGGCCAGAGCGCTCGCGACCGGGCTCCCCGGCTGAAGCGACGTGTAGTTCGACTCGGTGAAGAGGAACCCGCGGTCGGTGAGACGCGCCATCGGGATGATGTTGTCGTCGCCCACGACCACGATG
This sequence comes from uncultured Acidobacteriota bacterium, assembly GCA_964396875.1. Lineage (GTDB taxonomy): Bacteria > Acidobacteriota > Vicinamibacteria > Fen-336 > JAGNNV01 > JAGNNV01. The sequence continues at coordinate 16,400 of CAYNHK010000005.1, forward strand.
TAGCGGACGCCGGTATAGATGTCGCGCAGGAGGTCGTGCACGTATTCCTGAATGCCGGTCTTGACCGATGTGCAGCCCGGGATAGTGGTCGCCGGACAGCCGAAGAGAACCTGGTTCGCGCGGTCGGGATTCGTGGGATCGTCGTCCCACGCCTTGTAGAGGCCGGTGGTGGGGTTACCGAGGTCGGTGAGCTGATCGACATCGAGGAGCACACCTTGAACCTTGGGATGGCTCGCGAATTCGTTGAGGCGCAGCAGCAGGTCGGTGTAGTCCGTTCCCGCGCCGAATCGCGACTGCAGGCGCTTCAGATTGGTAACGATGAGCGTTTTCACCGAGTCGGCGTTCTCTCGAACCATGTAGAAGGGCGTCGGCGTCTCGCGAACCGTGACATTCCCCGCGAGGTCGATGACCCTGACCTGCACCTTGTAGAGCGAACCCGGCGTCCCCGAAGGAGGATCGACGGGAACCGTGTAGATGGAGGACTGAGTGGTGACACCCGGGCTCGCGCAGACTCCGCCCGGACCAACCGCCGCGGGCTGGAATCCGCCCGCGGGCACGGGGGCGTAAGGTCCTCCGCCGGTGGAGGCGAGGAGGGACACCTCCACGCGGCAGATTCGAACGTTGTCGGACATCGACCAGGACACCACTTCGGTCTGTGGCGTTTCGTTGAGTGTGGACAGGAGCCAGTATTCCCCTCCGGTTGGCGAGAGGAGCGTCAGCTCCGGCGGCGTGGCGTCGGCGATGTTCAGGATGGCGGCGGTCGAGAGAAGTTCCCCGCACCTTCCGATCGCTTTCACGGTGTAAAGCGCGCCCGCGTCGGGCACGGTGACGGGCGGCGTGGTGTAAGCAGGGCCGGTCGCCCCGGGAATGGCGAGGGCGTTCTTGAACCACTGATAAGTGAGCGCGCCCGGGGCGGTCACGGAGAATGTCGCAGTCGCGCCGATGGCGGCGCTCTGCGCCGCGGGATGCGACGTGATCGAGATCGTGCAAAGCGCGGACACGATCGCCGACACACTGGGGACCCCGGAGCGTCGCACCGTCGCGCGGTAGAAACCGGGATCGATCGCGGGCAGGCTCGGGATGGCGAGGCTCAGAGGATCGGGCGCGAAGTTCACCACCGGGCCGGGAGTGAGCCGGTGCACCTGATCGTCCTGAAGCGAGCGGAGTTCGAGCAACGGGTAGTTGGAGGCCGAGGCGTTGGTCCCGCCGCCGCTCGATTCCGGCCCTCCGCCGAACTTCGACCCGGTCACAGTGTACGAGGAGCCCGCGGTCAGCGTGCCGCCGAGGGTCTGAATGACGGGTCGCCGCCCGTCGAGGTGCCCGAGGTCGAAGATTTCGGTCGATCCGCCCGCATGGCCCCCGGCCATCAGGACACGTCCGCTGGAGAGCACGGTGAGCGATCCACCGTAGCGGGCGGAGTTCAAAGCGCCCGTGCTGCGCCACACTCCGACAAGGCCGTCGAATACCTCGGTGACGAGCGAGCCCGTTTCAAGTCCCCCGCCCGCCACGAGCACGCTGCCGTCGTCGAGAAGCGCCATGGCGTGCGACTCGCGGCCGGCCGACAGATTCCCGACGAGCGACCAGGTTTCGGTCGAAGGATCGTAGACCTCCGCGGACAGGCGGACTTCGTTCTGATCGCTCATGCCGCCGGCGACGAGGACCTTGCCGCTCGGCAGCAGGATCGCGGTGTGATTCATGCGATCGACGTTGAGCGAACCCGTGGCCCGCCACGTGCCGGTGTTGAGTTCGTAGATGAGCGCGCTTCCGATCGACGCGCTGTCGTCGTGACCGCCGGCAACCAGCACGTTGCCGTTTGCGAGCAGGGTGGCGGTGTGCGCGTAACGGGGCCGGTTCATCGAAACGCCGTTGGTCCACGAGGCCGCGTCGCGGTCGTAGATCTCAGTGGTCTCGGTGGCGTTGTTGCCGCCTTTCTGACCTCCGATCACCAGGACGCGACCGCCGGGCACGACGGTGGCGGTGTGCTGATACCGGCCCACCGTGACGGGTGCGGTCGCGGACCACAAACCGGTGATCGGCGAATAGATCTCGACGCTCGACCGTTCGGTTCCCGAGGATTGCCCGCCCACCACAAGGACCCGGCCATCGCCGAGAAGGCTCGCGGTGTGCTCCGATCGCGCGAGAGCGAGCGGGCCGGTAGAGGACCACACGCCGGTGTTGGGCTCGAAGCGCATGGCGGTGGTAACCGCCGACCCCGCGGTCTCGCCGCCCGCGATCAGGACTTCGCCGTTGGGCAGGAGCGTGGCGCTGTGCCTCCTCCGATCCGATCCGATGCTGCCCTGAGCGGCCCAGGTTCCGGTGAACGGGTCATACATCTCCACCGAGGTGAGGAACGTGGAGGCCGATCCGCCCGCCACCACAACCTTGCCGGAAGGGAGCAGGCTCGCGGTATGCGCGTAACGGCCCGCGGTCAGCACGCCGCCCGACTGCCAGGCCCCGGTGCCCACGTTGTAGACCTCGGCGCTGGCCAGCCGGGACGCGCCGTTGCGGCCGCCCACCAGCATGACGTTGCCGTTGGGCAGGAGACTCGCGGTGTGCTGATGACGCCCGGCACTCATCGAGCCGGTGGCCGTCCACGTGTTGAGCCCGGGGTCGTACAACTCGGCGCTGGTCTGCACCACGCCGGTGGTGAGACCGCCCGCGAGCAGGACCTTGCCGTTGGTCAGGAGGGTGGCGGTGGGCGTCTCCGCGCGGCCCGAGGTCAACGTACCCGCAGGTGTTGCTCCACCCACAAAGCCTCCGTTGGCTCCCTGGGAGGGATCAAACATGTCGCAGATGAGAAGCGTGGTAAGTGTGGCGCCGTTGACCCGCGACCCGCCGGCGATGAGGACCATGCCGTTTTGAAGGAGTGTTGCTGTGTGATACGCGCGGTCGCGGCCGATCTGCAGAGAACCCGTCGCGGTCCAAACACCGGTCACGGGATCGTACAGTTCGGCGAAACGCTGAGACGTCGTGCCCTCGACGCCGCCCACCACCAGCACCTTGCCGGTGTTGAGAAGCGTCGCGGTGTGAGCCACCCGCGCATGCGTCATGTTTCCGGCTGAACTCCACAGGCCGGTCGCCGGGTCGTACAGCTCGGAAGACGCCAGGGTCTGACCGGCGAGATTCCCGCCTGCCACGAGAACCTTGCCATTCGGGAGCAGGGTCGCGGAGTGCCCGGACCGCGGGGATGCGAGCGACCCGGTGAGAGTCCACGTTCCCGACGCGGGATCGAACAACTCCGCCGATGCGCCGGTCGCGTCGTCGCCGCCCGCCACGAGGAGCCGTCCGTTCGGCAGAAGCGTCGCGGTATGTCCGGTGTGTCCCCGGCTCATCGAGCGCAGGGCCTGCCACTGTTGCGAGGCCGAGAAGTCGTCGTTGAGGATGGTCCCCTGGGCCTGGGAGTCGGCGAAGGTTGCGTTGGTCAAGGCGGAGAGGGTCACGAAGAAGGTCTCATCACTCTCCGCAACGGTGTCTCCGTTGACCACGACCGTGACCTGCTGGGTGGTCGCCCCGCTGATATTGAAGGTGAGCGGCCCGGAGTTCGCGACATAGTCCGCGTCGGCCGTCGTCGCGGTTCCATTCGAGGTCGCGAAGTTCATGGTGACCGCGTTGCTCACCGGAGAGAACGAGAGGGAAACCGTGAAGACGGCGTTGATGGTCCCGGCGTTGCCTTCGGTGACCGACACGTCGCCGATCGAAACGCTCGGCTGTTCGTTGTCGAGGATGGTAAGCGTCGCCACCGCCGGGCTCGCGAGAGAGGCGCCGCCGCCGGCATTCGAGAGGGTGAGGGTGACGGTCTCGTTCGACTCCTGCGAGCTGTCTTCGAGTATGGGAACGTTGAAGGTCTTGCTCGCGCTGTCGCCGTCGGCCCAGTTCAGCGTTCCCGACGTCGCGGTGTAGTCGTTGCCGGCGCCCGATGTTGCGCTTCCATTCGAAGTCGCATACTGGACGCTGACCGCGCCGGTGCTGCCGCCGGTTCGGGTGACCGTGATGGTGGCCGTGCCTCCGCCTTCCCCGACCGAATACGAAGCCGAACTGAAGGCCAGGTTGCCATTCTGTACGGCCTGCGACTCCGCGAACACCCAGATGTCGGCGGTCGCGTTCGTGCCCACGATGCCGCCGAAGACGGTCATACGCCGAGACCCGGGGTTCCAGACGGCGGCCGGTTCCGACCGAACGCCGGGCGGCGTCCCCGACGGACTGAGCTGAGCCCAGGCCGGGGTCGCGGCGCCGTTCGCGCTGGCGAGGGACCATATCTCGTTCGTGTGTCCCGTAGGTGTGCCCCCGCCGAAGACGAGCATCTGGTTGAGCGCGCCGTCGTAGACGAAAGCGTTCTGGCCGCGCCCTGACGGAGCCGTCCCGGTCGGGCTCTGCTGCGTCCAGACCGGGGCGCCGCCCAGACCATTCGCGTTGGTCAGCACCCACACATCCGGAGCGGTCACCACCTGGATGCCGCTGAACAGGGTCAGGCGGTTGGTGGCGGGGTCATACGTCATCGACGTCGAATTGCGCAGCGCGGGTGGTGAACCGGAGGGGCTGATCTGAGTCCATGCCGGCGTCCCGCCCAGACCATTGGCATTGGTCAGGACCCAGACATCATTCTTCATCGCCGACGCTTCGTTGCATGAGCCTGAACCGCCAAAGACGATGAGCCGGTTGGTGGCGGCGTCGTACACCGCGCGATGGAGACTGCGCGCCGATGGTGGCGTGCCGGTGGGACTGAGCTGCGTCCAGGCCGGAGTGCCGCCGAGACCGTTGGCGTTGGTCAGAATCCAGGTGTCGTTCGAGTGGAAGTTGCAGTTGCCGACGTTGCGGTTGCCGCCGAAGAGGATCAGCCGATTGTTGGTTCCGTCATAGCCGCCCGCAAGCGCGGCGCGCGCGGCGGGTGGTGTTCCCGTCGGACTGAGCTGTGTCCAGGTCGGCGTTCCTCCAAGTCCGTCCTGGTTGGTCAGCACCCAGACATCGTTGAATATCGTCGGAACTCCCGAGGCCACGGATCCGGTGAGCCCGCCGAACGTGATCATGCGATTGTTGGCGGTATCGAGCGCCATAAGGTGCTGCGCGCGGGCGCCGGGCCCGCCCGCGGGAGAGAGCTGGCTCCACGAGGTCGACGCGGGAAGATCGTCGTTGAGGATGGTGCCGACGCCGGCGCCATCGCCGATGTTCTGGCCGGTGGCGTTGTCGAGGACCCAGACGTCGCTCAGGTAGGCCGTCTGAGCGGAGGCACCACCATAGAGCACGAGGCGACCATTCAGTCTCGAATACGCGGCCACGTGGTAGCCCCGTGCCGGGGGTGCGCTTCCCGAGGGGGTGGCCGCGATCCACCGGGGCGAACCCGTCGTGGCATCGGCATTCTCGAGAATCCAGGTCTCGTTGCTCGCGTTCGCGCTCTGGTCAAGAAGGCCGCCAAACAGGACCATCCGCTTGGTCGCTGGATCGTATTGTGGCTGCGAGAAAACGCGGCCCGCGGGTCCGCCGGGAAGCGCGACCGGAATCCAGGCGGCGGTGCCTCCGATTCCGTTTGCGTTGGTCAGAATCCAGACATCAGAGAAGAAGGTTGGGCTGCCATTCTGGCCCCCAAAGAGAATCAGCCGGTTTGACCCGGGATCGTAGACCGCAGACGAACAGCAGCGCCCGGAAGGAGGGGTCCCGGTTGGGCTGAGTTGAGACCACGCCGGTGTTCCCGTTCCGGTTGCATCGGAGAGAACCCACACATCGCTCCGGTAGGACCCGGATCCGGTCTCATCACCGCCAAAGACAATCAGTCGCCTGGTGTTCGGGTCGTAAGCAGTTATCGGCCCCTCGCGCGTCACGGGGGCCGACGGCAACTGAATCCATTCCGGTGTTCCCGTCAGTCCGTTCGCGTCCTTGAGAACCCAGGTGTCGTTGAACTTCGTCGGGCCGTTTGCACCCGCGTGAACGATGAGGCGATTCTCGGCGGGATCATAGGAGACCGAGTGGTAGTACCTCGCCGGGGGTGGCGTCCCGGTTGGCGTGAGCGGAATCCACGCTGCGCTTGCCGCCGACGTGGCCGCGGTCAGTGCCCAAACGTCGTTTTGCGCCACCCCTCCGGCCACCCCACCGAAGATGATGAGTCTGTCGTTCACCTCGTCGTATGCCGAGCCGGACCCGAAGCCGGTTCGCAGGCCGGGCCCGGAGCCGCTCGCCACCGACTGATTCCACACCATCCCGCCGCTGGTCCCCCCGGTCGCGACCGTCGCGTTCACCGGGCCGGACAACGTGAAGTTGAAGGTCTCGTTGGATTCGACGAACGAATCGCCCACAGCGGGAACGATCACGGTCTCTGAGGTTGTCCCGGGCGCGAACGTCACGCTGCCGGATGCGGCGGCGAAGTCGGAACCCTGAGCCGCGGTTCCGCTCGATGTCGCGTAGTCCACGGTCACCGGCGACGCCGCGGGGCCGGAGAGGACGATCTTGAAGAACGCATCCGTCGCGCCGGTGTTGCCTTCGTTCACGACCGCGTCTCTCACCGACACCCTCGGCCCCGGCGTCGAACCATCGACGATGGTCACCGTGGCCGTGTAGGGGGAGGTCAGCGTGGCGACGCCGGTCGGGAGACTGAGCGTCACCTTGAACGTCTCGTTCGCCTCGGCCGCGACGTTGTTGACGATGGGAACGTTGAACGTCTTGATCGCCTCACCGTCCGCGAAACTGAGCGTCCCCGAGGTCGTGGAGTAATCCGAAGCGGGCTGAGCAGTCAGGGGCGAAGTCGAGTAGTTGACCGTCGCGGCGCCGGTCAGGTTGTTGAGACGCTGGACGGTCAGGATCGCGGAGGCCCCGGCCTCCGCGACCACGTAGGAACTCGACGTGAACTGGAAGAGGGAGGGGGTCGCTCCCGCGGTTCCACACACGGGATCGGCGCAGTGGGCGACGCGAAGATCGCCGCCGCTTTCGTCGTGGTGGCTGATGATTGGAATCCCGTCCGCCCCGATCGCGATCGAGGAGTAGTAACCCGAGAAGCCGGTCGTGGGCAGCGTCACCACGGCGGCGCTCGTGCAGGTCACGTTCGAGCAGTGCGCCACTCTGAGGCCGAGGCTGAAATCCCGATAGCTGATGATGCCGAGGCCGTCTGCACCAATCGCGAGCGATGCGTCGTAGCCGCTGAACGTCGTGCTGTCGAGGGTCGTGACGGTGGCGCTCGTGCAAGTCAGGTTGGAACAGTGGGCCACACGGAGGTTGTGGTTGCTGGTGCTCTTGTAGGCAACGAGGCCGAGGCCGTCCGTGCCGACGGCGATTGAGGTGTAGTCGCCGCTGAAGGCCGTCGCGTCGATGGTGCTGGTGGTGGCGCTGGTGCACGCGACATTGGAGCAGTGCGCGACCTTGAGGGGACGGTTCGTCGTACCAAAGGCCTGATAGCTGACGAGCCCGAGGCCGTCCGAACCGATCGTGATCGAACTCGACGTGCCCTGATCCGTGTCGATGGTCGACGTCGTCGCGGAGGTGCACGCGGTGTTCGAGCAGTGCGCTACTTTCAGGTTGTCGTTGGCGTCGTCGTGATAGCTGATCAGTCCCAGACCGTCGGTCCCGATCGCGACGTCGGTGTATTCGCCGACGCTGCCGGAACTGTCAAGGGTCGAGATCGTCGCCGACGTGCATGCGGTGTTGTCGCAGTGGGCGACTTTGAGATCGAAGTTCGTCTTGTCGCGGTAGCTGACGAGACCGAGGCCGTCGACGCCGATGGCGATCCCGGTGTATTCGCCGACATCGACGGCGCTGTCGAGAGTGGTGATCGTCGCGGAGGCGCACGCCACATCGGAGCAGTGCGCCACCTTGAGATCGCCATTCGTCTTGTCCCGGTAGCTGATAAGGGCGAGGCCATCTGCGCCGATCGCGATCGACGTGTACTCTCCGACGTCGCCCGTGGTGTCGAGGGCGGTGTTCGTGTAGGCCCCCGCGGCCGCGCCGTTCGGACCGCCGTGGAAAACGTACGTGCGGCCCTCGTCAGTCTGGCCGTTGTCGTACAAATAGGCTCCGACAATGACGTCGGCGTACCCATCGCCGTTCACGTCCCCGGCCGACGCCACCGACCAACCCGGGTACGCGTTCGCCTGGTCGGTCTGCATACTCCACGACGCGGCGGTCGCGAGCCCGATCGCGCCTCCCTGGTACACGTAGGCGCGCTCCAACGCGTAGGCCCCGACGACCACGTCGGCGTATCCATCCCCGTTGACGTCCCCCGCCGAGGCCACAGAGTTGCCGAAGTGAGCGTTCGCTTGATCGCTCTCGCTCGTCCAGGCGGCTGTAGCGGCCAGCCCGATCGCGCCGCCGTGGTACACGAACGCGCGACCTTCGTTGCTCTGGCCATTGTCGTAGTTGTAGGCCCCGACAACCACGTCGCCATAGCCATCCCGATTCACGTCCCCCGCTCGCGAAACGGAGATGCCGAACCCCGCGTCCGCCTGGTCACTCTCGGCGGTCCAGGCGGGAGTGACAGCGAGTCCGCTGGCGCCTCCGTGGTACACATACGCACGGCCTTCATCCACCTGGCCGTTGTCGAACAGGGGCGCCGATACCACGACGTCTCCGTAACCGTCGCCATTTACGTCCCCCGCCGAGGCAACGAAGTACCCGAACCTCGCCGCCCCCTGATTCGACTCCGCGGACCACGCCGCCGTCCCGGAAAGTCCGCTGCCGCTCCCGAGGTACAGGTAGGCGCGCCCCTCGTCGCCCTCGCCGCCGTCATGAAGGTAAGCCCCGACGATCACGTCTGCGAATCCGTCTCGGTTCACGTCTCCCGCGGACGCGACCGAGTTCCCAAGCTGCGCATCCGCCTGGCCGCTCTCGGCCATCCACGCTGCGGTCAGCGATGGCCCCGAGGGTCCCCCGTGGTACACGTAGGCGCGGCCCTCGTCCGTCTGGCCATTGTCATAGCCGTAGGCGCCAACCACCACATCAGCGTATCCATCTCCGTTCACGTCTCCCGCCGACGAAACGGAATAGCCAAAGTGAGCTCCAGCCTGGTCGCTCTCCGCTGTCCAGGCCGCGGCCTGCGACAGGCCGGCCGGGCCTCCGAGATAAACGTAGGCGCGGCCCTCGTCCGCTTGACCATTGTCGAACGCTTCCGCCCCCACGATGACATCCGCGTACCCATCGCGGTTGACATCCCCCGCTGACGCCACGGAGTAGCCAAAATAGGCGCCCGCCTGATTGCCCTCCGCCGTCCAGGTCGGCCCCGTGGCCATCGGGTCGATGAGGACCGGATAGTCCGCCTCCGTCGCCGCAACACGAAGCTCAACGCGCTGGCCTTGCACCGTCATGCGCGACAGCAACTCACGGCCATCGCGGGCGAAGGCGTGAAGTTCGTCGAAACGGAGCACCCGTGCGCCGGATGCGCTCCAGAACTCAACGCCGCCTTCAACCGCCCTCGGCGTTGCTTCACTGGCCGCCAGTCGGAGAACGAGGTCCCCTTCGCCCGAGGGCGGCTGATCGATGGTGAAGCCCTGCTCGAGGCCGCGAGGGTCGTTCACGTACCACTCGGTGATGCCGGGCCGCAGGTACTCGACGCGATTGCCCTTCGTCTCGATTCGCGGCTCGACCACCACCGTGTGCGCGGCGCCTCGGCCGATGGACTCGAGGCCAAGGTTGACCGACCATGTGGCGTTGCGCTCGTGCCGCGAAACGAGGCGGGGTCCACCCTCTGTGAAGTACGTCCTCACACCGTGCGCGCGATTCGGCGCCTGCAGTTGGGCGCCCACGCCTTCAGCCTGGCCCGCCTCGACCGGTGAAACCCTGTACTCGTCCTGCGCGAGCCGCAGTTGAACAGCGCCCAGCCAATCGGAGTCAGCAGTCGGTGTTCCCACCTGCTCGAACGCATTCGCCCCGACGACAAGAGGGCTTTCGGCAGGTGATGGAAGAGGAGACGGCGGGCCGAGGCCGATCAACGAGAGGAGAAAGACGAGTGTGGCGACGGGCAGTACGGCCTTTTTCATCGAAAACCCTCCCAACCTCCAACGCGATCCGTTCGGAGCGAGCCCGCCGCCCTCTCCACCGCTCGCGTTCGATAGGTTGTCCTGGTTGGGCGAAAGCTAGTCCTGAATGGGCCCGCTGTCAAAGGCGTATGAGAGAGCCTGCGATCCCTTCGGGCCCCATTTTTGGACGTGCGATAATCCGCGGCATCCAGAAGGGCGCGCGACCAGCGTCCACAAGGTTCACGAGGTTGCCATTGGCGCGGAACAGCAATCAGTTTCCGGCAGGCGGACGAGACCCGGGCGAACCACCCTCGCCTGACGACGCCGTTCCGGCGACCGGTTCGATTCATCGCGACGGATCACCTTCGCCGTCGTCCGGTGACGAGTCGAGCGATGTCAGTCCGTTCCAGATCGGCGACACCCTCGCCGGTCGATACAAGATCAAGCGGTTTCTCGGCCGCGGCGGGATGGGCGAGGTCTTCGAAGTCGAAGACCTCGTGCTCCACAGTTCGGTGGCGCTCAAGACAATCCGGCCGAGGGAGGCCGACCGCGCAGGGGCGATCGACCGGTTCAAGCGGGAGATCAACGTCGCACGCCGGGTCACCCACCCGAACGTCTGCCGGCTCTTCGATGTCGGCTCCCATCAGTCAGTGGGCCCCGACGGAAAGACGCGCGAGACACTTTTCCTGACCATGGAAATGCTCGAGGGTGAGAATCTTTCCGACCGGATCAGCCGCGGGAGGATTCCGATTGAAGAGGCGCTGCCGATTCTGAACGGAATGGCCCAGGGTCTGGGCGCGGCGCACCGCGCGGGCGTTCTGCATCGCGATTTCAAGGCGGCGAACGTCATGATCGGGACCTCAACGGAATCCGGCCGGAACCGGGCCGTGGTCACCGACTTCGGTCTCGCGCGGACCATCGAGCGCGAGGAAGGCCTCGCCTCGATCTCGGATTCAGGCGTGGTCGTGGGCACGCCCGCATACATGTCACCCGAGCAGGTGCGGGGGGAAACGCTCACCTCCGCGTCGGATATCTACGCGCTCGGCCTCGTCCTCTACGAGATGGTGACGGGAACGCGGCCCTTCGCCGGCGGGTCCGCCTGGAGCATCGCGGTTCGCAGGCTCACGGAGGAGCCTCCACAACCGCGCGCGGTGGTGCCCGATCTCGATCCTGGCTGGGACGCGGCCATCAATGCGTGTCTTCAGATCGACCCTCTGAAGCGGCCACGGACACCCGAGGAAGTCGTCGAGATGGTGAAGGTATCGCACGCGGGCGACGAAACCCACGCCATTCGCTCGTCCCCGCGCATCGCTTCCAAGGCTGCCGCCGCGCCCGGCGCGGTCGAGATTCCGAAGGACTGGAGGCGTGATCCGCGCGCGTGGGGCGGCGCGGTCGGCATGATCGGACTCGTGGTCGTTGGCCTTTACCTGGCGAGCCGCACGAGTCAGGCGCCCACGGGACCGGAGAGTGACCCCACGCCGCTCGTCGCGGCTCAGTCGGTGAAGGCGCGGCCCTCGATCCTCGTGTTGAATTTCGACACCGACGGGCCCCACGGGTCGATCGGGACCGCGGTGGAGGAAGTGGCGCGCGTCGCCCTCGCCGCGAACTCAAAGGTACGCGTCCTTCCGTCCCAAGAAGCCCTGCGGGCGATTCGCGAACTGGGCCTTGGCCCCACCCCGCCGTCGCCGAGTTCCCTCGCACAGATCCGGGTTCTCCTTGGCGTCGATTTCGTGCTCTCGGGAACGGCGTCTGCGCTTGAGGGAGGAGAGGAGCGACTGGTGCGGGCGGAGATGAGCCTCTTCGACGCCCGCTCGGGACAAAGAGTGGCGCTCTCACAGGCAACGGGCGCTGAGAGTTCTCTCCCCGACCTCGTGAGGCGCGCCCAGGCCGACACGCGGAAGGCTCTCTCTCTCGAAGATCCCCAGGGCGAAGCGATCGCCCATATCGAAGCCGCCTGGCCCGCCTCCCCCGAGGTAAGCCGGCTCACCGCCGATGGTGTGACGCGGCTGCGGAACGCCGACTACATCGCGGCGCGTGACGCGTTCACCGGCGCCCTGGCGTCGACCTCGGATCATTGGGCCCCGCATGCGGGACTTGCCCAGGCGCTGGCCTCGCTTGGCTACGCGGCCAAGGCGGGAGACCAGGCCACTCTCGCCATAGGTCTAAGCGACCGGCTGGCGCCGGAGCAAAGGCTCTGGGTGAACGCGCAGATGGAGGAAACACGCCGCGACTGGGCGGGAGCGGTGAAGAGTTACCGTTCCCTCCTCGACCTTGCGCCGGACAATCTGGACTACGGCATCCGCCTCGCCGACGCCCAGATCTCGGGCGGCCGCGCGGGCGAGGCGCTCGAGACGATTCAGGCTCTGCGACGCCTCCCCGACCCCCTGGCCCAGGACGCGAGGCTGGACCTCACGACCGCGCGCGCCTACCGCGCCCTTGGAGACACGAAGCAGCAACTCGATTTCGCCACGCGCGCCGAGCAGCGTGCGATGCGCCAACAGTCGCGCATCACCGCCGCCGCCGCGCTGATGCTGAAGTCAGTGGCCCAGGAAGCGCTCGGCGACCGAAGGGCCGGGTCGCAATCCTCCGAGCAGGCGCAGCGCCTCTTCGAGGCCGCGGGCGATGCGAACGGCACGGCACGAGCCATCGAGCGCACCGCGGCCAGCGCTTATGCGGGCGGAGACCTCGAGGGCGCCCGCCGCCTCTACGAACGCGTGCTCACCCTGCACAAGAAGAGCGGCGACCGGGCAAGCCTCGCGCGCGTGGTGCAGAACCTCGCAAGCCTCGCCTACCGGCAGGGTGACCGAAAGAAGGCCGACGCGCTCGATAACGAATCCATCGCGGCCTTCCGGGAGATCGGGGCCAAGGCCGAGATAGCGGGCACCCTGAACAACATCGCCATAAGACTGCAGACCGCCGGCGACCTCGCAGGCGCGCAAAAGAAGTACACCGAGGCGATCGCGACGTTCAGCGATATCGGGGATCGGCGGGGTGTGGCCTCGGCTTTGGGAAACGTTGCCGAAGTTCTCCTGGCGCGGGGCGAACTAAAGAATGCCGAGGGGATGCTGGAGGAGTCGCTCACCACCTGGCGTGAACTCGGAGACAGCAGCTACGTCGCCTACATTCTTGGAAAACTCGGCGACCTTGCCGTGATGCGGGGCGACCTTCTCGTCGCTCGCGGCCACTACGACGAGGCGCTCAAGACCCAGGAGTCTCTCAAGGAAGGCCTCGCCAGTGCGGAGACGCGGCTGGCCCTCGCTCGTTTGAGCCTTTGGGCCGCCAAGCCCTCGGAGGCCGAAGCCTTCGCGCGCGACGCTGAAGAAGTGCTTCGCGCCGAAAAGGCCGCGGATGGGCAGATCCTCGCGCGTTCTCTAGTCGCGGAGGCCCAGTTGGCGCAAGGCAAGGTGCGTGAAGCGAAGGAAACCGCGGAACAACTCACCACCTCGGCGCCGCAGAGCCGCGACGCGAATGCGCGCGTGGCCTTCGCAATCCTCTCGGCGCGCTTGCTGGCCGAGGGGGGCGACGTGCCGGGAGCGCTGGGCGCGCTCGAGCGCGCTCGAACGGCCGCGGCGAAGGACAAGCTCGCCGACCATGAACTGCGGGTTCGCCTCGCCGCGGGAGAGATTGAGATGAAGGGGGGTCGCGAGAGGGCCGGACGAGCGAGGCTTGGGACACTGGCTAAAGACGCCGAGGCCAAAGGCTTCGGATTGATCGCACGCAAGGCCCGCGAAGCCGCGGGCGTCTGAGCGCGTGGCTTGGCCCGGGGCTCACTGCTCCGGAGTCGTCGTGATAGTTCCGCTGGTGTTGGTCGTGTTGCCGCGGACGACGTTCGTTCCCGTCGACTGGAACGTGCTTCCCGCCACCGCCGATAGACCCAGGGTGTTCCCGAACACGCGCGACCGGCTGAGCCTCACCGTTCCGCCGCTCAGCGTCGCCACCGCGGTTGCGTTCTGAGAGAACTCAGATCGGTGGATCGTCGCGGAGCCCGGGCCCACCACCACGCCGCGTGAGGTGTTGCCGATGAACGCCGACTCCCGGATCATGAACGAGCCTGCGAGCACTTCTATCCCGCGCGTGTTCCTCTCGAACCGGCTGTCTTCCACCGAGATGCGATTCCCCACGGCCCCGCCGCTGTCCCGGATGCCAGCGGTGTTCGCACGGAATACTGAGTTCGCGATCGAGATCTGCGCGGCCACGGCGTTGCCGATCTGGAGGCCGTTCGCCCATCGCCCGAAGGTGGTGTCCTCGATAGACAAACCGGCTGCCGCGGTGAGGGTGATGCCGTTGCCGGTCCCCGTTCCTTCGATGGTCAACCCGCGCAGGACTATGCGTCCGCCCGGAGCGTTGATGGTGATGGGTTGGGTGATGAAGACCACGGCCCCCGCGGGAGACGAGATCTTGAGACCCTTCGTGATGAGGATCGGCGCGGTGTCATAAGCGCCCGACGAGAGGACGATCACTTCCCCATCAATGGCCACCTGGGTGATGGCGCCCGCGAGGTTGCGGCAGGGTGTGTTCTGGTTCGCGCAGTCGCCGGCGTCGCTGCCCGTGGGGGAGACGAAGACTCGGGCAGGCGGGGCAACATCGTCGTTGACGATCTTCCCGATCCCGACGCCATCGAGGATCGAGGCGTTGACGGAACTCGAGAGGACGACCTCAAAGGTCTCGTCGGGTTCGAACAGTGTTTCCCCGATGATCGGAACCGTGAAGGTGCGGGTCGTGGCCCCTGGCGCAAAAGTGAGGGTCGTCGGACCGGTGGTCGTGTAGTCGGTGCCTGCGGTGGCGGTTACATTCGACGTCGCAGCGGACACAGTTACGCTGAGGGCGCTGGACGTCGAGAGCGATACCGTGAACACAGCATTTGCGACCCCGGCATTGCCCTCCACAATGTTGACGTCGTTGATCGAGATCTGCGGACCGGCATCGTCGTTCACGATGGAACCGACTGCCGTGCCGTCGAGGATGGCGGCGTTCACCGCGCCGGACAAGGTGGCCTGGAATGTCTCCGTGGATTCGGCCGTGGTGTCGCCCAGAACCGGCACGGAGAAGTTCTGCGCCACCACTCCCGGCGCGAACGTCAGGATAGTCGGGCCCGTAGCCGTGTAGTCGCTTCCGGCCGTGGCGGTGAGGTTCGAGGTAACCGCGGACACGGTCACCGTCCGCCCGCTTGGTGCGGAGAGAGACACGACGAAGACGGCATTGGTCGCACCGGAGTTGCCTTCATTGATCGAGACGTCGGCGATGGAGAGCGTCGGGACGGGATCATCGTTGGTGATCTGACCTGAGCCCACGGCATCAGCGATGCTCGCATTGACGGCGCCACTGAGCGTCAGACTGAAGGTTTCGTCCACCTCGTTCAATGCGTCCCCGTTTACTGAGACAGGGAATGGCATTGTCGTGACGCCGGGGGCGAAGGTGACCAGGGTTGGAGCGATGGCGGCATAGTCGGAGCCTGCAGTGGCCGAGCCGTCCGAAGTGGCCGCAGTGACCGAAATGGGCTGGCCGCTTGCCGCGGACAGAGAGATCGTGAAGGCTGCGCTCGCCACCCCCGAATCGCCCTCGAGAACCGAAACGTCATTGACCGCAAGGGTCGGCATCGGGTCGTCGTTTGTGATGGTTCCAAGCCCGGCGCCATCGAATATCGTGGCGTTCGACGCGTTGTTCAACGTGACGGTGAACGTTTCGTCGGGCTCATGCAGAAGATCGGCGCTTACGACGATCGCGATCGTCTTCGTCGTTTCGCCCGGTGCGAAGGCAATTGGCGTCTGCCCCATGGAGACATAGTCCGATCCCGCGCTGGCCGTGCCGTTCGCGGTCGCGGCGTCGACGGTGACGCTATCGGCACTTGGGTTTGACAGCGTGATCGCGAAGATCGCGTTCACCGTTCCGGCGTTTCCCTCGACCACGGTCACATCGCTGACGGAAACAGTGGGCACCGGGTCATCGTTTGTGATGGTGGCGGTTCCGCTCCCGTCCGCGATCGCCGCGCCAACCGGGTTGGAGAGCGTCATCGTGAACGTCTCATTTCCCTCGTGGATAAGGTCTCCGTTCACCGGCACGCTGAGTACAGCCGTGGTCTGGCCGGCCGGAATCGTCACGTTCACGGGCCCGGTGGCAAGGTAGTCGGATCCCGCCAGGGCGGTTCCGTTCGACGTGATTGCAGATACCGTGACGGGCTGGCCGATCGGCGTCGATAGCGAAACAGTAAAGGTTGCGTTCACCGTTCCCGTATTGCCCTCAAGCACGGTGACGTCATCGATCGAGAGTGTCGCGCCACACGGGTCGGTGATGAAGACGTCGTCGCGACTGCGCGTCGTCCCCGCAGAGTTCTCCGCCACGATCCTGTAGTGGTACGCGGTGCCGCACGCGAGGCCAGTCAACGCGAAGTCCCTGCTCCTCGACACGTCATCCGCTCCCGCGTCGATCGTCCCGCTGCTGCCTCCGTGGGCGGTGGTCGGGCCGTATTCGATCCATGCGGACGTCGGCAGCGCATTCGGGTCGACCGAGGCGCGCAGCGTGACCCCGCTCGCGCCGAGGCCAAGGACACCTGCCGTGTTCCCAACGCCGGGCCGGCTGGCACCCACGCTCAGCGTGAACTCCACGCCGGTAGTGATTTGGATCCCGGCGACCACGATGGGTGTCCCTGTAGTGACATCGCAGCCGGAACAGGCAGCGCCGTAGACCTGATCGTTGTAGCCGGCGGCGAGGGCCTCCGCATAGTAGATCCCCGCAGGCAAGCCCGTACGACTGAACGCCCCAGATGCGCCAGTTGAGTTGAATGTGACCCGGCGCCCCGACGCGTCGTAAAGCACCACGCTTGCTCCGACGACGGGAAGGCCGGTGGCGGCCGCGAGCACACGTCCGCTGATTCCACCTCCGCGGGGAGGCTGGCCATTGATCCCCATCGTGGTGGCAGGGGAGGTCACGCTCACGGACGCCGCGACTTCCGGGATTGAGCAGTTCGCGCATGACACACCATCGAAAGCGGTGGTCACTCGATTTGTCGCGAAGAACGCTACCTTGTAGTCGCCGGAAGGCATGCCGGACCGCGATATGTAGGCGCCCGACTCGTCGGTCAGCCCGGACGCCACGAAGGCCCCACCCCTCGTGTAGATCTGCACAGTCGTGTTTGAGATCGGGAGGCCGCTTTCGGGATCCGTCACCATCCCTGCGATTCGGCCTCCGGGCAGCAGTTGAAAGTCGGCGACACTTGTGGCGTCCATGGTGACATTGATGGGGGTTCCAGAGAGCGGGAGGCACCCGATGCAGGGCTGGTCGGCGTAAAGCTCATCCACATAGCCCAGTGAATTTGATGTGATCAGGTAGTAGGCGCCTGTCGTGAGGCCGACAGGCGTGGTGAAGAACCCGCTGTTGTCCGTATTGAACGAGACGACGGTGCTACCCGCAGGCGTCACACGACTCCCATCCGCTGCGTAGAGTGCCATCGCGACTCCCGGCAGCGGCTGTCCGGTGCCGATGTCGGTCACCGTCCCGGAGATGCGACCACCCGGACTCATCGCAAAGTCGACCCCGCCGACGACGGAGCCAGCAAGCACCTCAACAGGCGAACCCAGCGCGGGAGAGCACACGACGCATTGGATGTTGTTGTAGACCTCATTTACGTAGCCAAGGGAGTTGCTGGTCCCCAGGTAGTACGACCCTGTCGGTAGGCCTTGGAGTCGATACGCTCCGCTCGACGTCGAGGTGCTGGAACTGAGAGTCCCCCCTGCGGCCGAGAGGAGCCGTACCGTGATTCCGGACTTCGGAGCCCCTGTGATGGCATCGGTGACGGTACCCGCGATCTCCCCACCCATCGAGAGGGCGAAGTCGATGCCGGCGGTGGGAGCGCCTGCCACAACGGACACCGGTGTCCCCGATAAGGTGGAGCATCCGATGCACGGCACATCGTTGTACATCTCGGTGATGTATCCAGTGCTCGCGGCGCGCACGTAGTAGATGCCCGTCGGCAGGCCTGTGGTGATGCTGTAAGTGCCTGCCGCGGTCGTCGTGGCTGAGATAACGCTCCCTTCTGGCGTCAGCACGGACCCGCCCACCGAGGTCACCACGTTGATCCCCACCCCCGACAGCGGAAGGCCGGTGGCTGAGTCCGTGACGGTGCCCGAGATGATGCCGCCAGGAGTAAGAGCGAAGTTGATTCCGGTAAGCAGGGTGCCGGTGGGCAGGGGGATGATGGTGCCTACATCGACCTTCCCCGTGAGCGCGTCGTAGGAGTGCGCGTTGTCGAAGATTTCGTTGATGAATCCGGACGTGTTGCGTGTGCCCACATAGTAGGCCCCCGCGGGAAGGCCCCGAAGCCTGTAGCTTCCGTCCGTTCCGGTGGAGACAGTGAGCAGACTACCGGAGGTGTTGGCGCCCGCAGGGAGAAGGCTGACGCTGATGCCACTCAGGGGCAGTCCGGTGAGTTCGTTGGTAACGACCCCGGCAATCTCGCTGCCGTAAGAGAGAGCGAAATCAATCCCATTCGTCATACCGCCCAGGGCCACGGCGATCGGCGTCCCGGTGGTCACGGAGCAACTGAAGCAGGGGACGTTGTTGTAGACCTCGTTGATGTAGCCAAGAGAGTTTGTCGCCTGTGCGTAGTAGCTTCCCGCAACCAGTCCGGCGCTGCTCGTGTACTGACCGAGCGCATTCGTCGAAACAGAAGTGGTGAAGTTTCCGGGGACCCTGATCGAACTGCCCGAGGATGTGTAGAACGTCACGCTCACCCCAGCGAGCGGCAGACCCGTGGCGCCGTCGGTGATGGTTCCGGATATCCGCCCCCCGGCGCTGAGCCCAATATCCATAGGGCCAGCTACCGAGCCTGCCACAACCGATATCGCCGTTCCTCCGGTAGTCCCACACGTCAGGACGCATGGGGCGTCCCCATAGAACTCGTTTATGTAGCCCAGGGAGTTCGCAGTCCCCACGTAGTAGGTCCCCGTCGGCAGCCCTCGCAAGCGGTAGCTGCCGTTCGCGGTAGTGGTTGCGGACAGCACATTCGAACCGCTCGACGTAAAGAGGCGTACCGTGACGCCAGTTAGAGGGGCGCCAGTGCCCGCATCGGTCACGGTCCCCGCAATCTCGCCTCCGGGGGAGAGTGCGAAATCGATTCCGGGCGCGGTCGCCCCTTCCGTCACCGCGATCGGCGTGCCGGAAACAACCGAACAACCGAGACACGGGACGTTGTTGTGGACCTCGTTGATGTAGCCGAGAGAGTTGGAGGTGACGACGAAGTAGTTGCCCGCCGTGAGCCCGGCACCGCTCGTGTACTGGCCGAGTGCGTTTGTCGACACGGTCGCGCTGAAGTTCCCCGGTGACCGTATGGAGTTCCCCGCGGGTGAATAGAACGAGACGGTCACGCCAGCCAACGGCAAACCCGTTGTCGCATCGGTGATGGTTCCCGCAATTCGTCCACCGGACGATAGCCCGATGTCGATGCCCCCGACGACCGAAGGGGCGGTTATCTCTATCGGTGTTCCCCCGGTGGTCCCGCAACTAAGCACGCATGGCGACCCTCCATAGAACTCGTTGACGTAGCCCAGTGAGTTCGAGGTTCCCACGTAGTAAGTCCCCGTCGGTAGGCCGCGGAGACGATAGGCACCGAGATAATCCGTCGTCACCGAAGCAGGGTTCGATCCGCTCGACGTGAAGAGTCGAACGCTGATGCCAGACAGCGGCATCCCGGTCCCTGCATCGGTGACCGTCCCTGCGATTTCACCCCCTGGCGACAGCGCAAAGTCGATCCCCGGCGTGGTCTCGCCCAGCGTCACGCCGATCGGCGTTCCAGAGGTAACGGAACAACTCAGGCATACGACGTTGTTGTAGACCTCATTGACGAAGCCCTGAGAGTTGGATGTGCCGACGTGGTACGAGCCGGCGATCAGGCCCGCGCCGCTCACGTATTGGCCCGAGGCGTTTGTCGAAACGGACGCTCCGAAGTTGCCTGGGGATCGAATCGAATTGCCAGATGGGGAATAGAACGTCACCGTCACACCAGCAAGCGGAAGGCCTGTCGCCGCGTCCGTGATGGTCCCTGCGATTCGACCGCCCCTTGATAGCCCGATATCGATCCCGCCGATGATCGAAGGGGTGGCCACCTCTATGGGCGTGCCACCAGTGCTTCCACAAGTGAGCACACAAGGGGCATCTCCGTAGAATTCGTTGACGTAGCCTAGAGAATTCGATGTGCCCACGTAATAAGTCCCTGGCGGGAGACCTCGGAGGCGGTAGTTTCCACTCCCGTCCGTAGTCGTTGAGAGCGCGTTCGTTCCGCTTGATGTGAAGACCCGCACGTCGACGGCGGACAGGGGCGTCCCCGTGGCGGCATCGGTGACCCTCCCCGCAATCTCGCCGCCGGGCGAAAGCGCGAAATCGATCCCAGAGGCTGTCTGCCCAAGCGTGACGGTAATGGGCGACCCCGAGTTCACGGAACAATTCAGGCAGACGATGTCGTTGAAAGCCTCGTCGACGTAGCCAAAGGAGTTCCAGGTCCTCGCGTAGTAGGTACCTGCAGGCAAACCCGCCCCGATGACATAGTCGCCGGAGCTGTTGGAAAACGCGTAGGCTCCAGAGTATGACCCGGTTGACGAATAGAGGGATACCTGAGCCCCACTTATGGGGAGCCCCGTCATCGCATCGGTAACTCGTCCTGCCACGCGCCCACCCGTTGACAGGGCAAAGTCAATCCCTGCGGCGGTCGCACCTGCCAACACGGGAACAGCGTTACCCAATGTCGCTGAGCAGCCGATGCACTGAACGTCGTCGTATACCTCGTTGATATAGCCCAGGGAGTTGGACGTGCCCACGAAGTAGCTTCCCGCGGGAAGGCCCGCACCACTCACGTACTGGCCCAGCGCATCGGTTGAAACGGCGACGCCAAAGTTGCCCGGAGACGAGAGGGAGTCTCCCGAGGACGAATAGAACGTCACCGTCACGCCCGACAGCGGAAGGCCTGTTGCCGCGTCGGTGATAGTCCCCGCAATTCGGCCTCCGGCCGACAGCCCAATGTCGATTCCACCGATGACCGAGGTGGCAGACACATCGATGGGCGTTCCGCCGGTACCCCCACAGCTCAGGACACAGGGGGCGCCTCCGTAGAATTCATTGACGTACCCAAGCGAATTGGAGGTGCCCACGTAATACGTGCCGGTTGGAATGCCCCTGAGGCGATACGCGCCGCTCCCATCTGTTGTCGCTGAGGTTGGGTTCACCCCGCTCGACGTGAAGAGCCGAACGCTCACTCCGGACAGGGGCATCCCGGTTCCCACATCAGTTACCGTCCCCGCAATCTCACCCCCGACAGCCAGCGCAAAGTTGATTGCCGCGGTGGTCTGCGCTAGCGTCACGCCGATTAGCTCCCCGGAGGTCACCGAACATCCGAGGCAGGTGATGTTGTTGTAGACCTCGTTGACGTAGCCCAGGGAGTTGGAGGTCCCCACGAAGTAGTTGCCCGCGACGAGGCCCGCGCCGCTGATGTACTGACCTAATGCATTCGTAGACACCGGCACTCCGAAGTTCCCAGGCGAGCGAATCGAGTTGCCCGACGAGGCATAGAACGTGACGGTCACGCCAGCCAGCGGCAAACCGGTTGTCGCATCGGTGATGGTCCCCGCGATTCGGCCCCCTGGCGATAGTCCGATGTCTATGCCTCCGACAACCGAAGGAGCGGAGACTACTATTGGCGTTCCCCCGGTGTTCCCGCAAGTCAGCACACACGGGGCATCTCCGTAGAACTCGTTGACGTATCCAAGTGAATTCGAGGTCCCTACGTAGTAGGTTCCCGTCGGCAACCCTCGAAAGCGGTAGGCTCCGTTTGCGCTAGTCGTCGCCGCAAGCACGTTCGTTCCGCTCGACGTGAAGAGGCGGACAATCACGCCAGCGAGGGCTTCCCCCGTATCTGCGTCGGCCACTCCTCCGGCAATCTCACCGCCCGGCTGCAGAGCGAATCCAACCCCTGTCTTGACCGACCCGGCGACAACAGCTATCGGCGTGCCACTGGTGGCGGAACAATTCAGGCACGTAATGCCGTCGTAGGCCTGATTGACGTGGAACGTTGAGTTCTGCGTCTTCGCGTAGTAAGTGCCGGTTGGGAAGCCGCCTTCAGTCGTGATGTAGTTTCCGAGGGCATCCGCATAACCGCGGGTAACCCACGAGCCCAAAGAAGTGTAGAACTCTACGCTGGCGCCCGGGAGAGGCAAACCGGTCGTGGCGTCGGTGACCGTCCCCGAGACTCGCGCTCCTGCCGTAAGCGCAAAGTCGATATCCGTAGTATCACTGCCAACAACCACGGCTATAAGGGTTCCCGAGGTTGCGGGCCAGCCGAGGTGTTGCACGTTGTCGAACGCCTCGTTGATGTAGCCGCCGAAGTTGTTGGTGCGAGCGTAGTAGCTCCCTGCCGGCAAAGCAGTTCTGTATGTCCCGGCCGCGTCGACGCCACCGCTCCCCACGTAGGTGCCGGAAGGTGTGAAGAAGTCGACATTCCCACCCAGAAGCGCTTCCCCGGTCGCGGCATCCGTGATCTTCCCAGAGACCCGCCCACCTAGAGTCAACGTGAAGTTGATTCCCGTCGTCTCAGCGCCAACAGAAACAAAGATCGGAGTACCGGAGGTAATTGGTGTTGTAATGCTGAGATTGGAGAACGTCTCGTTGATGTAGTAGCCGAAGGTGTTGGTCCGCGCGTAGTACGTCCCGGACGGCAGACTTTCCATGGTGGTGAAGTTCCCCGCGCCGTCAGGGTAGCCAACCGTCACATACGCGCCGGTCGGGGAGAAGAAGTCGACCCATGCGTCCAAAACGGGTTGGCCTGTCGCAGCGTCCGTTATCGAACCAGACACTCTTCCGCCCGGCATGAGGGCAAAGTTCACACCGGCCGTGGTGCTCCCCTCGTTCACGCCGATCGGCGTTCCGGAGGCGGTTGCCGAGCAGTGGAGGCACTGGATGTTGTCGAACGCTTCATCGATGTAGCCAAGGAACGACCATGTACGAGCGTAGTAGGTACCGGACGGAAGACCGCTCGCCGTCGAGTAGTTCCCGGAACCATCGGCGAGGGCCGACGCAACATGGACACCTGCCGGCGTGAAGAAGTCGACGTGGCCGTCAACTAGCGGCTCGCCGGTCGTCGCGCTGGTGACCCTTCCAGCCATGTGCCCACCCGGCGCCAGAGCGAAATCGATGCCCGTCGAAGTCCCCCCCGCCGACACGTTGATCGCCGTCCCAAGAGTGGGCGTGCAACTCAAGCACTGGGTGCCACCAAAGGCCTCGTCCACGTGACCCGCAAAGCCCTGCGTTCGCGCGTAGTAGGTGCCGCTCGGGAATCCACCTTCCCTTGTGAGGTAGTTTCCGGCGGCATCAACCCAGGCCTGCTGCACATACGCACCCTCTGGAGTAAAGAACTGTACCGACCCTCCGATCAGCCCCTGCCCGGTCGTCGCGGCCGTGACCCGCCCGGCGACTCGCCCGCCCAGACTCAGGCCAAAGTCAACGCCCGCGGTCGTGGAGCCTGTCCCAACGGTTATCAGTGCACCGGCCTTGGCCGGCCAGCTTAGACTCTCGGTATCGTCGTAGGCCTCATTTATGTAGGCGCCGAAGTTGTTTGTCCGCGCGCGGTACATCCCGGCGGGCAGGCTTACGCTGTAGTTTCCCGCGGGGTCAGGCCACCCAACGCCGACATAAATTCCGGTCGGAGTAAAGAAATCGACGTTGCCCCCGGAGAGGGCCTGGCCTGTCGTCGCGTCCGTCGTCCTCCCATGCACGCGCCCGCCCAATGCCAACGCGAAGTTGATACCGCTGGTGATTGATCCGGCGACCACCGGGATCGGCGTGCCGCGGGAAGACCAGGCAAGGTTGTCGTAGGCCTCGTTCACGTATCCGAGCGTGTTGTTGGTCTGGGCGTGATACATGCCGCTGGGGAGGCCTGCGGGCGTGATGTAGTCCCCGGAAGAATTGCTCTGCGTGTGCTGAATGTAGCCACCCGTGTTCGTGAAGAAATGCACCCAAACCCCGGCCAGGGGCTGCCCCGTAGCCGCATCGGTGACGTTACCCGCGATTCGACCGCCGGCGTTCAGGGCAAAGTCAATCCCCGAAGTCGTGCCTCCAACGGTGACCACAATCGGTGTGCCCGACGTAGTCGCACAGCCGACACACGGGAAGTCGCCGTAGAACTCGTCAACGTAGGCACCAAAGCCCTTCGTCCGGACGTAGTAGCTCCCCGTCGGCAAAGCTCCCTCCGTCGTGATGTAGTTTCCGGAGGTATCGACCCTGTCCTCGAACACATAGGCCCCTGTCGAGGTATAAAACTCGACCACGCCGTCCGTCAGCGGCATGCCTGTCGCTGCATCGGTTACCCGACCGGCCACCCGGCCGCCGAGGCTCAGCGCAAAGTCGATGCCCGCACGGGTTGAGCCGGCTGTGAGCTCTATTGGCGTCCCCGAAGGTGCGAAGCACCCGAGGCAGTCGGGCAGGTCGTAGATCTTGTTCTGATAGCCGTTGAAGTTGTTGGAGCGCGCGAAGTAGGTCCCCGCGGGGAGGCCGCTTGTAGTCGTGTAGTTGCCCGAGGCGTCCGCGAAGCCGATCGCCACATAGGCGCCGGCGGCCGTGAAGAAATCTACGTTGCCTCCCGAGAGTGGGAGGCCCGTCTCAGCGTCCGTGATCGTTCCCGAGACAAGGGCGCCGCGCGCCAAGCCAAAGTCGATTCCTGTCGCCGACGCACCCGCGGCGATGATGACGGGCGTCCCGGATTTGGCCGGGCACAGCAGGCACGGAACGTCTCCATGCGCTTCGTCCACGTAGCCTTGGGTGTTCGATGTCGTCAGGTAGTAGGTACCAGCGGGGGGGGCGGGAAAGCGAAAGACCCCGCTGCTGTCCGTGGTCGTGGTAGTCAAGCCAGTTCCCACCGATTCGGTAAGACGCACCGTCACCGCAGAGAGGGGAGCGCCGGTGCCAGCATCCGATACATGGCCTGAGATTTCCGGTGGCGGCGTGCAGGTGCCAAGGAGAACTGTCGGATTGCTTGAACCCTCACTCGCAAAGATCAAGTCGTGCTTTCCGTCTGACTTCAGGTCACCCACAACAACGGAGTGGGGGCTAATGCCCACCTCCAATATGCCGGCCCCGATGAACCCACCCAACCCGTTTCCAACCAGGATCGTTGCGGTGCCTGATCCTCTGTTCGCCACAACCAGATCCGGCCTGGCATCCCCATTGAGGTCGCCCACGGCGATCGATGATGGATTCGTGCCCACCGCGATCGGGGAGCCCGGCATCGAGGCGAAACCGCCGCTTCCATCTCCCGAGAGAACGAATACGCTATTGGTGTCCCAGCTTGAAACGGCCAGATCCTGCTTCCCGTTAAGGTCGAAGTCCCCCATGGCCACCGACTGAGGACGAGCGCCCACGGTCGTCTCGGAGCCAGCGAAGGCGCTGAACTGTCCGGAGCCAGCACCCAGCAAGACTGACACCCTCCCCGATGATCGATTTGCGAGAACCAGATCCAGGTGTCCGTCGGCATTCACATCACCTACAGCCACCGACTCGGGCCGCGCTCCGCCGCTATCTGGGGCCCATCCTGCGGAGACTGGCGAGCCTGGGGCCTGAACGAAGCGCCCATCGCCATTCCCAAGAAGGATCGTGACGCTTCCCGAGCCGCTATTGGCGACGGCGAGGTCGGGGATGGCATCTTCGTTGAAGTCGCCCAGTCCAATCGCCCAAGGTTGCCCGCCAACGGCGACGGGAGTCCCCGGGGCCGCGTCGAAGGTCCCGTCCCCATTTCCGAGCAAGATAGTGACTTGGTTAGACACCACGTTGGTCACCGCCAGGTCCATTTGTCCGTCTGAATTGAAATCAGCGGTGGCCACCCCCCTGGGGTATGACCCCGAGGCGAGGGGGGAACTCCCGGAAACCGTAAGGGCGCCGTTCCCATCTCCAAACAAGAGCGCCACGGAGTGGCCCGTATAGCTCGGCACAACTACATCCTGACTTCCGTCTCTGTCAAAGTCCCCAATCGCCAGGGTGGCAAAAACACTCGCGGGCGCTCCTTGGTTAACTGAGGGATCGGAGAAGTAGGTTGTTGTGCAAACGCTTCCGATGACCTCCAGTACGCTCACCGAGGCGGCGACAGCATGGACCGCGTCCCCACCGTATTCCGCGGTGATTGTGTGGCTGCCCGGGGACAGTCCCGTGGTGGCGTATGCCGCCGCTCCGTTTAGGAGCGGCACAATCCCCCCGCCCATCACCACGCCGGCATCCTTGAATGTCACAGTGCCGGTCGGCGTTCCTGCGATGCTGCGAACCACTGCCGTGAGCGTAACGGTCGCACCGGAGAGTGCGGGATTGGCGCTTGATGTGAGCGTCATCGAGGGCTTGCCACCCTGCGCCAATGTAAAGACCCGACCTGCGATGGTCAGCGTCCCCACGCGCGCGGTTCCAGGGTTCGGAGCCACCGAGTAGGCGAGAGTAGCGTCGCCGCTTCCCGTCGCTGCCGAGGTTATCGTCAACCATGAGGCGTTGCTGGCCGCCGTCCATCCGCATCCCCCCGCAGTCAACGCAACGCTTCCCGGGCCACCGGCGTGGGAGATCGTGGCGGCCTGAGGCTCAATCGAGTATGAACCCGAAGGCGTGCTGAAGGTCCGATTCACGCCATATCCGAAACCCCCTGCGTTGCTGCCAACCGCACGGTAGTGATAGGTAGCCCCGCACTCGAGTTCAACCAGCGATGAGACCAACGGGGCCGCCGCGGATCCGGAAGCGAAGACCTCGAGAGATGTCGTGAGTCCATAGGCAGTGGTCAACCCATACTCGAACCAGCCGTTCCCGATCGACCCCGGGGTCGTGACAGTACCGTTCAACATTGCGGTAGACTGACCGGCGCTGGCGGCTCCGGTAGTGGCTTGAGCCTTGCATGGCAGTGTCGTAAACGTGAGCGCGCCATCGAGGTCCTTTTCGAGATTCCCGTTGGGCTTCACGACGTTATTTGTGCCCCCGGCCATGTAGTCGTACTGCGTGCCGCACTGAAGCCCGGTCAGAGGCCACGAGTAGGGGATCACTACGTTTCCCGCCGGATAGGCGGTCCTCGGAAGTTCAGCCCACTGGCCTCCGGACGGCCTGTACTCGAAGAACCAAGAGCCCGGCGACCCCAGCGGCTCGAGGCTGCCGTTGAGAGTGGCGGTGGTGTCGGTGACACTGCTGGCCGGAATTGTGGTGGGGTTCGGGATGCAGGGACCCGTCGTGAAGGACTGGTCGGCGCCGAAGATCTGCCCCGTTCCGTCCTGATACTGGGCTCGGACACGGAAATGATAGGTGGTATTGCACTCCAGGGTCTTCCAGAGCTGCTCCACTGGGACTGATGTCGAGCCCGCGGGAAGGGGGTTGTTCCCGATGTTGCCTCCGCCGTACGAGACGCTTGTCCCAAGGTCGAATCGCCAGTAGACGTCGGCGCCATTTGGGTTGACTTGGCCCTTGAGGGTCGCGGTCCACGTGTTTGTGCTCTTGTTGTTATCGCACGGGGAGCTTGTGGTCCCGTAGTGACACACGCCCGTCGCGACTTGGGTGGTCGCCGATGGCGAGCTGCTAGCGCACGAGGCGGTCTGGAACGATTGATTGGATCCGCTCTGGATTGGCCCCGCCGAGCTCTGAGCAAAGGCTCTAAAGTTGTACGTCGTCCCGCAGGCCAGAGATAGGACGCCTACGTTCAAGGGCACCGTGGCGATGCCGGCTTCAAAGGTGGCTCGCTGTGTAGATGCTCCGTACGACAGTGAAGTACCGTACTCAAACCACGCATCAACCGGGCGGCCGTTGGGGTTGATCATCCCGTTGAGCCACGCGTTGCTTCTGCCGATGCCTGAGGCATCGCCGGTTGTAGCTGCCGGAAGCTGGGGCTCTCCTGAAACCGTGAAGGAGAACGTGTGGGCGGGCCCCTCATCGAGATCTCCGTCTCCATCGATTCCGTTTCCGGACATGTCCTTCACAGCAGCCGGAATGACCACCGTCACGACCTCTCCCGCCGCAAAACTGTCGAACGGGTCGAGGGTCACCGAGTAACACATGGGAACAGCCACAGAGGTGCAGGATGCGACGGCCTGTGGCGACACAGAGTACCCATGCTGGCCGGTCGCCGACCCATTGATGCGGATGCTAGACACACTATCACTGAGGACGGGCTTCTGAAAGGCAACGACGAGGCTGCCATCGACCGTTCCGATGCCCCCTGATGTCGGACTGGTTGTCAGAACCCTCGGGAACGTCTCTCTTCCAAGGAATACTGCGGCCTTCAGAGCATCCACCCGAGGTTTCCATCGATTGATCGGAAACCCGAGAAGGCCCGCCCGACTGTCGAGGACCGGCACGCCCTGAGACAAG
Source organism: uncultured Acidobacteriota bacterium (assembly GCA_964396875.1). GTDB lineage: Bacteria > Acidobacteriota > Vicinamibacteria > Fen-336 > JAGNNV01 > JAGNNV01. The sequence continues at coordinate 44,680 of CAYNHK010000005.1, forward strand.
ATGGCTTTGAGTTGATCCGGGGACGGAGGAGGAGCCACGCCTTCGTGATCCAGGTTCCACTTCTGAAGGATCAATGCGGCGACTCCGGCGACATATGGCGCAGCCGACGACGTGCCGCCGAACCAAGTCGAAAAGCCTTCCCAGACGTCGGTCACCTCGGCACTCTCCGCCGGGGCGAGCATCGTGAGGCCGTTGGCCGAGTTCGAGTAGCAGGTGACCGCATCCTGGTGAATCACGTCATCGGTGCAGAGCGCATCGCCTTGACCATCAGAGTACGTGACGCCGTCCGGAAAAAGGTTCTCCTTGTCATAGACAGAGCCAACGCTGATCACCCCCGAAACACACGCCGGGAACGAAATCTGTGATCGATGGCCGTCATTTCCAGCGGACACGATCACAGAAACGCCGCTGTTGACGACCTCGCGAATGCGGTCGGAATATCCCCCTTCTGTGCAGTGGCTATCGTCGTCGGCTCCTATGCTCATGTTCAGAAGTTCGATGTCCAGAGGAATCCGGTTCTGAAGAACCTCACTCAGCGCGGCGGCCAAGTCCGTGTCGGCAAAGTGATACGGATTGGGACTCGGCGGCTCGGCCGGGCATTCGGGAGGGGGGCCAAAGGCCTTGACAAAGAAGAGCCTGGACCCAGGCGCTACCCCCCACCCGCTTCCGACTGCGCGAGACGCAACCTTCGTACCGTGGGCTTGCGTAGTCAGACAATCGTAACCCGGGTCCTGTAGTTGCGGTTCCTCATCGGTAACGTCAGCGAATCCAGCCAATTTGCCACTCGCATTGAATTCACTCAACCCAAGGTTGATGGCATCGTCGATCACTGCGACTGTTATGCCCGCCCCCGTCAATAGCCCGCCCTCCACTGTTTCCCTAAGGTGGGAAACCCGCGTCAGAGCGTCCGCGTCAGGATCAAAGGTGCGCATCCGAATGAAGGGGTCGATCCGCTCGACGTCTGGGTCGGCCGCCAACGCAACCAGTGCCTCCGCATTCACCTCGGCAGAAAAGCCAGAGAGCGCTTCATAGCGTCGCAAGAGCCGGAACTCCCCCGGAACGCGTCGTGCGAGCACTCTCGCCTGCGTGGTCGCCACCATCGTTTGGATTCGGCGCGTACCCTCGAGGCTTGCATAGTCACGCTTTCTCACCTCGGCTGAGGCTGGCTCTCTTAGACTTAGGGATACCTTGAACAGCGTCTCCGTGCGAATCCCGTTCGTAGCCGACCCCTGCATTACCCTCTCGAGTAGACGCGGAAAGACCTTCCGAGCGCCAGGAAACCTCTCGACCGCATCGACAGGTATCGTAACGAGCGATCCCGTTTGGGTTTGGGCAGCCATTACCTGGGTGCGTCCCTCGTAGTGGGAGATCAGCATCATCGCCAAGCCAACTAAGGCGGGGCCACGGCCACGCTCTTTTCGAGCCACCGCTTGAAGTCTGCTGAGGCCTAATCCGCTGCAGAATCTAGTCAGCCACAGGCCAACCGCGCCACCAGCGCACGCACGGCCATGCTTCCTCTTGGCGAGAAGCTTGGACAACCTATCTGAAATGGGGTCCTGCTCTGCCTCCGACGCCACCTTCGAACCTCCTCCACGACCCCTGCCGAATCCCTGGGATTAGAGATCTTTGAATCGCGCCTCTCCTTCCACAAGAGCCGGGGAATAGCAGTATGGTGGGTCATCCCGCTTGGGCGCGCAAGCGAATTCCCACGCCACGACCGGCCATGACGCGATTTGGCGCACCATTCTTGGCAGCAAGGCACCCGGCCGCCGGGCTCATTCAACAGAATGAAGCGCGCTGACATCGGACCGTGGTCGTGGCGCTAGATTTACCGCCCAGCCAACCGGGGAACGAAGTCCCGGCACGACGCTGCTACGACCGCACCCGCCCCGAAGGCGACTTCCGATCCCTCGCGAAGAGCAACTCGTGACGCGACTCCGCAAGCGGCACGAAGCGCGTCCCATCCCACCGCAGGACCCCCTGCAACTCCCGCTCTTCCGCAGGACCAAAAGCGTGGTTCAGCCGTCCCGCGCGATGGAACTCCTTGTGGATCGCGAGGAATCCCCAACCCGGCAGGAACGCCCGCACCTGCAGATCCTCGACCGAGAGCGTGTAGTTGAGCGTGCCGCTGACGGGCTCCGATTCCCCCGGGATCTTTGTCCCCGCCTGGTTGACCGTGATCACCAGATTCGTCTGCCCCACCAGGCGCGCGTCGATGACCGAAGCGGTCCCCTGGCCTTGCGTCATCTCCTTTGTTATGTCCGCGCGTGGGAAGACGATGAACTCGGCCGGCGTGCCCTCGGCGCAATCGAGGCATCGGAAGTCCGCGGTCTCGGCCGGTGCCGTGCCGGTCGCGTTCTCCCGATCCAGGATGGCGAGGCTCCCTCCCCGCGTTTCGTTGTGATACGCGCCCACCAGCAGGAAAGAGCGGCCGCGCAAGGTCGCCGGCCGCACGCTGATGATGTGGCCGTTGCTCCAGTACTCCGACCTCACTTCGCCGGTGGGAGAGATCCGCTGGAGGATGCTCGGGAACCAGGGGACATGCGCGGCGGTCAGCCAGAGTTCGGGCGATCCGTCGCCATCCTGCAGCAGGTGAATGCCATTGGCGTTGTAACCGGGATAGACCTCGGAACCGTAGGTCACGGGCCGGCCGGGCGTGTGCATGAAGCGCGGCGACCCATCTGAGTTGAATACCCGGAGGCTGTCGCCCGAACCCGACAGCGCGTTCGTCAGCAGCAGGACTTCGTTGCGGCCATCGCCTTCCAGATCGGCAACGGCGATTCGAGTGAAGATGCGGCCGCCGGGGAGCGGTATCCGCGTGTCGAGGCGATCGTCGATCCCGGAGCGAATGCGCGTCGTCCAGATCACCTTGCTCTCCACACTCCACGCCGTGAGCATGCCGCTTTCGAATGTGGCGCCAACGGGGTTGGCGCCGCTCGCGTCGCCGGCCTGGGCCGACAGGCTTGAACTCGGAGCCGGCCCCGACGGCGCGCCCGCGCGCATCATGGTCTCCTGACCACCCGTCATCGCCAGGCCGATCAGCCCGATGAGGACGGGAACGCCCCACACCCAGGGCGGCGTGGCGGTGCGCGGCGGCCGAGACGGAGCGGGCAGAGCCGGCGGAAGGGCGGCCTCGATCGGCGCCATAAGAGGCTCTTCCACCGAAACCGGCTCAACCGCGGGAAGCGCATCGGACGCGATCGCCTTGCCCCCTTTGAGAATCCACGCATCTATCTCGCTCTTGAGCGCGTAGACAATCTCGCCGCCTTCACGGCCAAGCCGGCGGACCGGCAGGCCCATCTGCGCTTCCCATCGCTGGACGGTGCGCACGCCCTTGCCGAGGTACGTCGCGATCTCTTTCCAGCTGTTGAGACGATCAGGAGCACCTGCGTGCGGATCGCCGCCGTTGGCTCCGTGGGGAGTGTCGTCCACCATGTCTTTTCTCGGGTACCGGAATTGTACGCCGGTTGGTCTAGCCCGCCCCGAGCGGCCTCCCGAGCGCCGCTTCGATCGCCTCCACACTCACCCGGCCCGGTCTAACCACCCTGACCTCGCCGCCCGGATCGCAGACATCCACGATGGTCGACGGGTCTCCTGCGAGTGGCCCCACATCGAACGCGAGGGTCGCGAGAGGAAATGCCGCCGCGGCGGAATCGACCGTCGCGCAAGGCGGCTCGCCCGCGAGGTTGGCCGAGGTGGAAACAAGCGGCCCCGCCGCCCGCGCGAGCGTGCGGGCGAGCCGGGAGGCGGGAGCGCGCATTGCGACGCTCGATGCGCCGGCGAGAAGTTCGAGCGGGAGTTTCGCCCCCGCGGGAACCACGAGGGTCAGCGGGCCCGGCCAGAAGACCTCGGCCAGACGCTGCGCCGCGGCCGGCCAGGTTGCGGCGATCGATCGCGCCTGAGCCACGTCCGCGACGATCACGGGCAGCGCTTTTTCGGCCTCCCTGCCCTTCGCCCTGCGCAGGTGAAGCACCGCGGCTCCGTCGAGGGCGCGGCAGCCGATGGCGTAGAGAGTGTCGGTCGGATAGATGACCAGCGCGCCGTCGAAGAGGCGCTCGGCGGCCTCACGCTCCTGGTCGGAAGAGAGTTCCGGGATCTTGAGATCGTGTCGTTTCAGGTCCGGCACGGGGAGAATCGTACAGCCGCCGGCCGGACACGACAGAGCCCGCGTCTATTGCTCTGGAATCGCCGTGATCGTGCCGCTCGTGTCGGTCCCGTTGCCGCGCACCACGTTCGTTCCCCAGGTCTCGAACGTGGTCCCCGCACCCGAGACAAAGCCTCCCACGTTTCCAAAGATCTGCGATCGGCCGACCCGGACAGAGCCCCCCGTGCGGGTCGCCACGGCATTCCCGTTCATGTGGAACTCCGAGCGGTGGATCTCCGCGACGCCCGGGCCAATGACCATGCCGCTCTCCGCATTCGCGACGAACGCCGAATCGCGAACCCAGACCGCGCCGGCGAGGACCTCGAGCCCCTTGGTGTTCCGTTCGAAGCGGCTCTCGCTCACCGAAATCCGGTTCGATGCCGCGGCGACGATGCCGGTGGCGTTGTTTCGCACCACGGTCCCGGATATCGCGACGGTCGCGCCCGCCGCATTTTGCAGCCGCAACCCCATCTCCCACCCATCGATGGAGGAGTCTTCGACGGCCAGCGTGTCGACGGCGAGCAGGGTGAGGCCGGTCAGGGCCCCCGCGCCTTTGAGGGTCAGTCCCCGAAGCGCGACCCGCCGGCCCGGCGCGTTGATCGTGAGGGGCTGGCCGATGAGCGCAACCGTGCCGGAAGGCGACGTGATGCTGATGCCTTTCTGGATGGTCAGCGGGGCCGTCTCGTACTCTCCGGTTTTCAGAATGATGACCTCGCCGTCTTCGGCGGTCTGCGCCAGCGCGGCGGCGATACTCCGACACGGCGTGGCCTGGATCGAACAATTCGACGTGTCGTCACCGCCGGTCGATACGAAGGTGCGAAGCGGCGGCTCGTCATTGAGGATGGTCCCGATGGCGACGTCATCGAAGATGGGCGCGTTGGTCGCGTTCGAGAGGGTGAGCTTCAGCGTCTCGTCGTTCTCCGGCAGGGGGTCGCCGAGGATGGGGACGGAAACGGTCTGAGAAGTGACGCCCGGCGCGAAGGTCAGGGTCACCGGCCCGACCGCCGTGTAGTCGACGCCCGCGGTGGCGCTCAGGTCGGAGGTTTCGGCCACGACCGTGACGACGTCGGGGAACCCATAGGGCAAGGTCACCGTGAAGACCAGATTGGCGACGCCGGAGTTTCCTTCCGCGATCGATGCGTCGGCGACGTCGAGGCCCCCCAGGAAGTCCATGCACGGATCCGCCGGAGCGAGGGTGACCTCGTGAACGTCGAAGCCCACATAACCGATGCCGACGACGATCTCCACCCGGCCGTCGGCGTCGATGTCCTCGGCGATCATCGCATCCGATTTGCCAACGTTGCTGCCGAGCACGCCACTTTTCGCCACCACGCAGCCGCCCCGGCGGAAGACCACGAGCTGGTTGAGGACCGCGACCACGAACTCCGGGCCCGGCGCGCCGTCCATGTCGTGCACGGCGACCGCGTCGACCGGGGCATCCCACTGCCCCAGGGTCCTCACGATCGCGCCCGTGAAGGGATCGACGGTGAACAGGGCGCCCTGTCGCGTGCCGATCACGATCTCATCGATCCCGTCGTTGTCGAGGTCCGCGGTGTCGAGGGCCGAGGTATCGAAGTCCGGCAGGGGGATGGTGGTGCCGGCCGTGGGGTCGGCGACGAACACCGGGCCGTCCTCCGCCCCCGCCACTATTTCCCAGTTGGCGTCGCTGTCGACATTCGCCACCCGGAGAAAATCGAGGGCCGAAAAGGAGTACGACAGCAGGGGGCTGCGCCATTCCTGCACTCCGGTTCGCGCGTCAAGGACGTAGATGTGCGTGCCGTAGGCCCCCGTAGTTATCACCTCGGTTCCAAGAACAACCTCCATATCCCCATCCCGATCGATATCGGCGAGTTGGAGGGAGCTAAGGCCGATCCCGGAGGAGAAGCCCTTCCTCCACTGTTCCTCGCGGGTCACCGCGTCGACGCACACGAGCAGACCGTAGAAATCCCTCAGGACCAGGAACACTTCATGCTGGGGGTCTGCGTCGACATTGGCGCTGCCGATGCGCAACGCTTCGTAGCCGAAATTGTGGCTTTGCGGCGAGGCGTACTCGATCGAGCCGTCCGTCGCGTTGTGGATGTACCAGGGCCCGCTCGCGTAGTAGCCGCCCACCCAGCTCCGCGCCGTGGTCAAGAGCTCCGGCTGGCCGTCCGCGTCGACATCTCCAGGAGAGAAGCTGCGAAAGGGTCCCGCGCTTTGCGTGGGCGAGTTCTGACTCCGCACCTGCCATTGAAGCCGGATAGGGGCAACCACCGCTTCCGCGGCGGCTTCCATATCCGGAGCTCCCGCTCGCGCCCCTCGGAACCCGATCATCAGGGTCACAAGCGCGGCCAGCAGGAGTGTTGCCTTCAACCGCTCAGGCCGAAGAGCCATTGCCTATTGCTCCGGAATCAGGGTCACGACCCCGACCACATTCTGAACGTTTCCGCGGACCGCGCTGGTGCCGCGCGAGTGAAACACGCTGCCGGCCCCTGCCTCGAGGCCGACGGCGTTCGAGAAGACGCGTGACCGCCCGATGCGCACGATGGCCCCTGACGACGTGTGGACCGCGACGCCATTGAACGAGAACTCGGAGCGCTGAATCTCCGCGAGTCCACCGCTCACCGTGATGCCGTAAACGCTGTTCGCCACGAATGTCGATTCCGACACCGAGAAGTCTCCGCCGCGGATATCAAGACCCCGGCCGTTCCCTTCAAACCGGGAGCCGTCGATCGCGAACCGCCCGGATTCCGCCTCCACGCCCGTCCCGCTGGCTCGAATCACCACGCCGGAGAGGGACACCAGCGAGGAGAGCCCCGGACCCACGCGGACTCCGGCCAGCCTTCCATCGATCTCGACATTCTCGAGCGAGAGGCTGTCCGCATCGTCCAGTGTCAGACCGACGCCCGCCCCTGATCCCTTGAGAGTCAGGCCACGAAGCGCCACTCGCCCGAAGGGGGCATCGACATGGATCGACTGCCGCACGAGAGCGACCACGCCCGGCGGCGCCGTGACCTTGATGCCCTTGGTGATGGCGAGGGGGGCCGTCTCATAGTCGCCTGAACTCACGATGAAGACTTCCCCGTCGTCCTCGGTCTTCGTTATCGCAGCGGCAATGCTCCGGCACGGCGTCGCTTGAACCGAGCAGTCCGACGCGTCATTTCCCGCTGCTGAAACGAACGTGCGCGCGGGCAGGTCGTCGTTCTGGATCGTCCCCACGGCCGTGGCCTTCCAGATGGGGGCGTTCACGGGGTTTGCCAAACTCACCTGGAAGGTTTCATCCGGTTCGAAGATTCGGTCGCCCAGGATCGGCACCGAGAAGGTCTGGCTTGTAACGCCGGGGGCGAAAGTCAGCGTGATCGGACCCGTCGCGGTGTAATCGCTTCCCGCGACCGCGCTCCCGTTCGATGTCGTGGCCTCGACCGAGACCGTATCGGCGCTCGGCGCGGCCAGGGTCACGGTGAAGGCGGCCGAAGCGGAGCCGCTTGCGCCCTCCGGCACGGTCAGGTCCGCAATCGAGATGGAAAGCAGCCCGGACAAGCACGGCGCCCCGGCCGTGAGGTTGATCTCGTAGACATCGAACCCGAGAGGGCCGATGCCGAGGACCACCTCCACCTTGCCGTCCGCGTCGATGTCCCGGACCAGAAGCGCGTCGGGTTCGCCGATGTTGGCGCCCTCCACATCCCGGGAGAGAACCACGCAGCCGTCCGGCCTCGCCACTACCAGCTTCTCGAAGTCGATCACCATCACGTACTCGAGCCCGGGGGAGCCGTCGACGTCCGCGGCCACGAAAGCGTTGATCCTGCCCCAGGGGCCAACGGTCTGTTGGATCTCCCCGGTCACCGGGTGAACTCTGTGGATGCTTCCGGCATACGTCGCGACGAGGATCTCGGCGATGCCATCGCCGTTCTGGTCGGCCGTGGCCAGACCCACGGTTTCGAGGTCCGGAAGCGCGTTTACAACTCCCGTGACCGCGTCAAACACGAAAACCCGCTGGGTCATGCCCGCAGCCACGATCTCCGGCTGCGGGTCCGCATCCACATTCGCCACGCGCACGAGGTCCAGGTAGGAGTAGAAGGATGAAGGGATCCTTCTTTCAAGAACGCCGGTGGCCGCGTCGAATACGTAGAGATGACCCGAGGCCAGGTTCCCGAGGCTCGATCCGACGACGACCTCGAGACGGCCATCGAGATCGACGTCCGCAAGTTCCATGTCGAGTGTCTCCTGGCTATCCAGAAGCGGCGCCCTCCACTGCAGAGCGCCGGTAAGGGCGTCGAAACAAACCACGCTCCTATCGCTCGACAAGGCGACGAAGATCTCGTGCTGGGGATCGGCATCGACGTTCGCGTTGCCTGCGCGCCGCACGTAGTTGGCCGACGAGGGCACACTCATCCGCTGTTCAAGCGCGCCGGTCACGGCATCGTGGCGATGCACCACCGCATTGGGGTCCCAGCCATAAAACGGTGCGCTGAGCAGCTCCGGCTGTCCGTCCGCATCCACATCGCCGCTCGAAAAAGCGACAAAGCTGCCCCGCACCTCCTCCTCGAGGACGAACTCGATCGCCCGCGTGGCCACGCTCGCGAAGTAGAGGGCATCCGAGGCCCAGACGACCTCGCGTCCTCCATCATTGTCGGCGTCGCCGATCGCGATCTTCGAGAGAACGATGCCGGGAGACTGGATCTCCCATTTGAGGGCCCGGGTGGCTGCGTTGTGGACGTGCACATCCCCGTGCTGATAGTCCCCATACACGATCTCCAGCGGGCCGTCCCCCTCGACATCGACCACTTCCAGCGCTCCGATGTCGAGTCTCGTTTCGATGGTGGCCTTGATCGAATGGAGATCGACGTCGTAGATCCGGATGATGTGCCACTCTTCAGCACCCACCACCTCCTGAATCGAATCGCCATCCACATCCGCGAGCCGAACGATGTAGCCGAAGCCGGTCGAGGCCGTCCACTGAAGTTCGTATGCGGATCCGTCGATGACGTAACCGGGCGAGTAGTCGCCTCCAATCACGATCTCGAGCGCCGGATCCGTGTCGACGTTTCCCACCGCGAGATCCCAGCCCTCCCAGGCCGGGTTCTGATACTCGAGCGCTCCGGAAGGGAAGCTGTACACGAACAGGCCCTCGGTGTTGCTGCACAACACGGCTTCCAGGGAGGAATCGCCGTCGATGTCCGCGATTTCAACTCCCGTGATCCCGAAGGGCGTCGCGATCGAGGCTTGAATCTGCCGCGTCGCGCCGTCATAGACGAGAAGGCGGTAGCCGACGGCCACGATCACCTCCGGCGTGGGATCGGCATCGACGTTGGCCACGGCGAAGCAACGGATGCGGGTTGTGAACAGCTCGCTCGTCCATTCGAGCGTGTAGGTCGTCCCGTCCCATCGGAGGATCTGCCACACACCGAGACTCTGGCCGGTATAGGCGACCGCGGTCGCCACCACCTCCTGCGAACCGTCCCCGTCGAGGTCGGCAATGGCGAATCCGTCGAAACCCAGGCCCTGGCCCGGAATGCGGTGGCGCCACTGCAGTTCGAGTGAATCGCCGGCGAGAGGAACGGCGGGCCGCACGGTGGCACGTGACGCAAGCCCGGGGCCGCCGCTCGCGGTCAGCGCGGCGGCGGCGAGGAGCAGGGCCAAGCCTGCCCGTATCCGCCCCTTCCCATCAGCCATGGATAGCGAAGATACACGCGCGCGCGACTTGCCGCCTCGGGATCGTACAATCTCCCTCCTTGATCGAGCGACTCCTCACACGGTGGCCCTCCCTCCCCAAGGGCATCGCGGCGCCGTTGTCGCTGATCACGCTGGTTCTCTGGACGGGGGCCATGGTCCTGGTGGTCCGCAAGGCCAGCGAGCAGACCGCCCTCGCGCTCACTTCCGACCTCGCGGCCTACGGCGAGCGAGCGCGCTGGAGCGGGATCTACTACCGCGGCGAGAAGATCGGCTTCTCGGTGAGCCAGATGACGGAGCGGCCCGAGGGCGGCTTCAAGCTTCAGGAAGACGGGCAGATGATCATCACGCTCATGGGCGACAGCATCGCATCGAAGCTCAAGACCGAGGTGAACGTCGACGCGCAGTACTCGCTTCAGGACTTCTCCTTCTCGCTCGACCCGGGCACCGGCCCCATCGCGATCAAAGGAGCGCTCGAGAACCCCACGCGGCTGCTCATCAAGGTCGCTTCGCCCGGCGGGGGCGAACGCTCGCGAACCATCGACTTGAAAGAGCCACCGGTGCTCTCGCTCAACCTGCCGAAGCGGATCCTCGCGATGGGCCTGACCGAAGGCGCGCGGCATCAGATCCAGATCTTCGACCCCGCCACCCTCACCAACGGGATGGCCACCATCGAGATCGGCAAGCGCGAAGTGGTCCGCATCCTCGACCGCCCCATGCCCGCGTTCAAGATGCAGATGAGCTACGCCGGCATCACCGCCACGTCGTGGATCACCGAGGTGGGCGAAATCGTCAAGGAAGAGAGCACGATGGGCATGGTGGTGATCCGCGAGAGCCGTGAGCGCGCCACCGCGCTGGCGATGTCGTCGGATATCAAGGCCGACATGATCGAAACCGCGGCCATTCAGCCCGACACGAAGCGGAACATCGAAGATGCGGCCGGCCTCGAGCGTCTGCGTCTCGAGTTCTCTGGAGCGGAGTTACCGGGGACACCCGATGAACTCAACGGCGCGGGCCAGACCGTCACCGGCAACGTGGTGGAGATCGTGGATCCGCGAAATCTGAAGGCCGGTCCGATTCCCGACGACATTCAGACCGCGCTGATGAGCGAGCCTTTCATCGAGAGCGACGCGCCGGAGATCATCGCCGAAACCGCGAAGGCTCTCGAACGCGTGGGCGAAAACGCCACCGCGCGAAAGAAAGCCGAACTGCTGGTCCGCTACGTGAACGCGGTGCTCGAGAAGAAGCCCACCATGAGCATCCCGTCCGCGGTGGAGGTGCTGCGCACCCGGGTCGGCGACTGCAACGAACACACCGCCCTCTATGTGGCGATGGCCCGGGCCGCGAAGATTCCCGCGCGGGTCGCAATCGGTCTCGTCAGCATGCGCGGCGCTTTCTACTATCACGCGTGGCCCGAGGTCTTCGTGGGCGATGCGAGGTCGACCACCGACGGCAAGACGGGCGTGTGGATTCCGGTCGACCCCACGCTGAACCAGTTCCCCGCCGATGTCAGCCACGTGCGCATGGCGCGGGGCGGCTTCGATCGACAGGCCGCGATCCTTCCCCTTCTCGGCCGCGCGAAGATCAAGGTTCTCGAAATGGTCGACGGCCCGCAAAGCGACACCAAGCCCCTCGTCGGCGCCGACCGCACCGAGCTTCCAACGCTCGCCCTCGATCTTCCCCTGCCGCAGAGCAAGGAGAGCTGCTGGCGCCGCCCCGGTCCGCGGCTTCGCCCCCTTCCATGATCACTGTCAACAACATCCACAAACGGTTCGGCTCGTTCGACGCGGTCAACGGCGTCTCGATCATGGTGCCGCCGGGCGAGATCCACGGTTTCCTCGGCCCCAACGGCGCAGGCAAG